>NZ_CP032744.1:1566928-1880314 GCF_003641145.1 Lactiplantibacillus paraplantarum | reverse complement strand
AGCAAAACGCTAAAGCAGACGACAAAAAAGATGACAGCGACAAAGATTAATTAGTAAGCAAGTAAAAGGTTATGACAGATTAATTCTGGCATAATCTTTTTTTTACATAGCGGTAGCTAATCAAGGATTAATTAAGTGATGACGAACGATTGTTACCAGTTAGTTTGCTGATTATTTGGTTTCAACGACCCATTTGAACAAATAATTTCGGGTTTGGGTTCGTCCATGTTATAGTAATGGACGTAGAAGACAGTGCCTAAGCTGGTTTTAGCTTAGTTTTTCTGTTATGATTAATCCATGTAAATACATCGATGAGGTGAGAATGAATGTTTGAGAATACCGAGACAAACGGCCCTGTGAACTGCTCGTTTTGTGGTAAATCACAAGATCAAGTTAAAAAGATCGTGGCTGGCCCCGGCGTTTATATCTGTAATGAATGTATCGATTTGTGTAAAGAAATTATCGATGAAGAGTTTAGTGAAGAACAAACGCATGAATTAACAGATATTCCAACGCCTAAAGAAATCGTAGACGAGTTGGACCAGTATGTGATCGGTCAGAATGAAGCTAAGCGGACCCTTTCAGTTGCGGTTTATAACCACTACAAACGGGTTAAGGCTATGGCTGATAGCGATGAAGAGACTGATGATGGTCCGGAATTACAAAAGAGTAATATTAGTTTAGTTGGGCCTACTGGTTCTGGGAAGACCTTCCTGGCACAAAGCCTAGCCCGGATTTTAGACGTCCCATTTGCGATTGCAGATGCGACGACGTTAACCGAAGCCGGTTATGTGGGTGAAGACGTTGAAAACATTTTACTGAAGTTATTGCAAAATGCGGATTACGATGTTGAACGTGCCGAAAAAGGTATTATTTATATTGATGAAATTGATAAGATCGCTAAGAAGAGTGAAAATGTTTCTATCACCCGGGATGTTTCTGGTGAAGGGGTTCAACAAGCACTCTTGAAGATCTTGGAAGGCACGATTGCCAATGTGCCGCCGCAGGGTGGGCGTAAGCATCCGCAACAAGAGTTTATTCAGATTGACACGACCAACATTTTATTCATCGTTGGTGGGGCCTTTGATGGAATTGAAGACATCGTCAAACGTCGTTTAGGTGATAAGACAATTGGCTTTGGAACTGATACGGACGGTAAAAATGCAGTCTTGGATGATTCCAAGAGTCTGATGCAACAAGTTGTCCCAGAAGACCTCTTGCAATTCGGCTTAATCCCTGAATTTATTGGGCGTCTTCCAATCTTGACCGCGCTCGAACGTTTAACGGAAGACGATTTGGTTCGAATCTTAACGGAACCAAAGAACGCGCTTGTTAAGCAATATCAGCGTCTGATTGCTTTGGATGGTGCTGAATTGGACTTTAACGACGACGCCTTACGAGCGATTGCTCAAGAAGCATTAGCCCGCAATACGGGTGCCCGGGGGTTACGTTCAATTATCGAGGACACCATGCGTGATATCATGTATGATATTCCAAGTCGCGAAGATGTTAAGAAAGTAATCATTACCCGCGAAACGGTAGCGGATCATGCCGAACCAGAACTTGTTTTAGCGGATCAAAAGGCTTCCTAAAGCTTTTTTAAGCGCCCGTAATAGCATTTTTCATTCAGGACCGCGATGAGGATTCATTCGCGGTCCTGAATGCTGTTTAAATCGAACTTGAGCGTTGGGCCCTAGCGAACGCTTAAATTATGGTAAAATGAATGCAATAACGATTGCAGAAGGAGTTAATTCGATGGAAGTGCATAACGTTGAACTTGTCATGAGCGCGGTGGCACCAAGTCAGTACCCAACAACTGGTTTTCCAGAAATTGGTCTAGCCGGTCGATCAAATGTCGGCAAATCGTCGTTGATCAACGTCTTGATCAACCGAAATAGCTATGCGCGGACGTCTAGTCAACCTGGTAAGACGCAGACGCTGAATTTTTATAAAGTTGAGGATCAATTATACTTTGTTGATGTTCCTGGATATGGCTATGCCAAGGTTTCTAAGAAGGAACGTGAGAAATGGGGGCAAATGATTGAGACGTACCTGACAAGCCGGGACACGTTACGTGGCGTCATTATTCTAGTGGATGCACGGCATGCACCTACCAAAGATGATGTTACCATGTATGAGTGGATGCGATACTATCAGATGCCTTTACTAGTCGTCGCTACTAAGAGTGATAAGATTCCGCGTGGTAAATGGAATAAACAGGAAAGCTTAATTAAGAAAACACTTAACTTCCAAGCTGAGGATGATTTTATTGCGTTTTCGGCTAAAACTAAGGAAGGCAAGGATGCCATTTGGCAATGGATCGAAGCACATACTGTGGGAGGCAACTAACTTGGAATTTAATGAATATCAATCATTAGCAAATCGGACGTTATATGGAAATGAACAGGTTTTGACGAATTTATCCTTAGGCTTAGCTTCTGAGACCGGGCAAGTCGTTGATTTGGTTAAAAAGTATACGTTTCACGGCGAACGATTGAATAAAGATCAGTTAACAAAACAGATGGGTGACGTTTTATGGTACTTATCACAGGTCGCTGAATGGGCTGATATTCCGTTTGAAGAAGTTGCCCAGCAGAATATTACCAAGCTAAACGACAAGTATCCGAATGGTAAACCGGTCAAGTAGCAACTGACACCCGCATTTGTGGGTGTTTTTTTGCCCAAATGAGTCAAATAATTGCATTTACTGATTAAATGGCGTAAATTAATAATTGTAAAAGAGTTGTGCACAACTTAATTATTTTGATACGGAGGATGATTTCAATGAAAATTAATATCAAAGACGATGCTCAAGCCTATTTAGCTGACAAGATTCCCGCAGGTAGCCAAGTTATTTTAACAACCGATGATGGTTCTAACAAGTACTCTAGTTTAGGTGGTAGCTGTGCTATTGGTAATAAATTTCAACTAGTCATTCTAAAGGAAGCTGATCCAGATTATACAACACCGCTTGAAAATAATGCGGGCTATATTATGCACGTCGCTCCTGCCGATGAAGCTTATCTTGGTAACGGGTTAAATATTTCTCGTTGGCACAATGCCTTAGCCTTGAAGGACGATAGTGGGATGCTCGATGGCGCCTTGGCAGTCGTGGATTGGCGCGATGTTTCTCCAGAAACAGAGGCCGAACGCCGCGAAAAGATGCAAACGATTGGAACAAAGATTTGCTAATTAACCACTAATCAGTGGCCGCAATTTGGTGTTAAAAGTTAGCTGTGCGGATGCTGAGCGTTAATAGATGCGATCAGCTAATAAGCAGGACCAAGTTGTCATGTGCTCTGGGATGGATTCTTATAAGTAAGCTTAAGAACGAAAAAGAGCCTTCAGTTATGAAGGCTCTTTTTGTGACGTAATCGGTACTAATACATTATTGGTTATTTGTGATCAACTGGTTTATCGGTTGATTTAGGTTGTCGTTGGGCATGTTCATCAATTGTTTCCTGAACGGCTTTGGTAGTTAGCTTGTCTTTGTCGTCAGGACCGATTGCAAATTTATCAAATAGTTTATCAAGGTTATCTTGACGTTGTACTTTTAAAGCCATGTTATCATTCCTTTCGGTTACCGCTAATGATAGCAAATTTTGTGTCATTTGTCAGTTATTCGTCTTTTATACACAATTAAGGGACAAATACGTGTATAAAAGTGCTATTTATGCATAAAATAAAGAATTTTTCAAAAATACTTGCATAAATAATCATATGCGGTTATACTTTATTCTTGTAAATGACAAACGAGGAGAAAAGCATATGAAAAAAAGATTTGGGTGGTTGTTAGCCATTATTGTGGCCCTGATCATGACGGTTGTCCCGCTCGGACAGTCGCAACATGCACAAGCGGCTGATAATTCGTTAGAGCAGATTCAAAAGAAGGGGGTCCTCATTATGGGGACGTCCCCAGACTATCCGCCGTATGAATTCCAGGCGACGGTCAACGGCAAGAGTAAGGTCGTTGGGATGGATGTTCAGATCGGTAAAAAGGTGGCCAAAGATTTAGGGGTTAAGTTGAAGGTCAAGTCGATGTCCTTTGATTCACTGTTGGTTGCCTTACAGACTGGCAAGATCGATATGATTATTTCTGGGATGAATCCAACGCCATCACGACGGAAAAATGTTGATTTCACTCACGTTTATTACAAGGGTGGTTATGACATTGTCATCAACAAAACCGATAAAGCCAAATATAAGAATAAGGACTCGTTTAAGGGTGGTACGTTAGGTGCCCAGACCGGGACCACGCAATATAATGCCATTAAGAGTCAAACTTCGAATACGAAGGCAAAGGGGATGACTTCACAGTCAGACCTGATCTTGGCGTTGCAAAGTCATAAAGTTGACGGGGTTGCGATGGAAAAGCCGTCTGCTGAAGCCTATGTTTCAAATAATAAAAATCTAGTCGCAATTCCTAGCGACTTCAACATGAGTTCTGATGCTACTAGTTCAGCAATTGCGTTTCGAAAGGGATCAACTAGCTTAGTTAACAAGGTTAACAAGACGGTTGATCAGATTAAGAAAGAAAATTTAGTTAAAAAGCAATACTTGCCAGCTGCTGGTAAGTATCTGAAGACCAACACGGTTAACACCTCAATGGGACATTACTGGAAAGCTTTTGCAACTGGGATTGAATACACGTTAATCATTACCGTTTGCTCCGTTTTCTTCGGTTTTATCATTGGGATTCTACTAGCCTTAGCTCGGATGACCAAAGGCAACCCACTGAAGACCGCTATTCGTTGGTTAGCAACGGCGTATGTTGAATTTATCCGGGGCACACCAATGATGGTCCAAGTGATGTTCGTTTATTTTGGGTTAGGACTCTTTGTTAACTTGCCGGCCCTGACTTCTGGGATTATTGCGATTTCTTTGAATTCTGGTGCTTACGTGGCCGAATACATTCGTGGCGGGATCAATTCCGTAGATGTGGGACAAACGGAGGCTGCTCGGAGCTTAGGGATGTCTAATGGCGAAACGATGCGGTACGTCGTCTTGCCACAAGCGCTTAAGAATATTTGGCCGTCACTAGGCAATGAATTTATTACGTTGATCAAGGATAGTTCGATTGTCTCAATTATTGGGGTGACGGAACTAATTTATCAAAGCAACATCGTTCGTTCTGACACGTATCGTGGCGTCGCACCGATTGTCGTTATTATGGTCCTCTACTTTATCTTGACCTTTACGGCTTCACGTATCTTGAACTACTTCGAAAGGAGAATGCAACATGACTAAACCAGTGATTGAAGTTAAAGACCTTGCGAAGAGCTTCGGTGATAACGTTGTTTTAAAAGATATTACCGAAAAAGTAGAACCCGGACAGGTGATTGTAGTTATTGGACCTTCTGGTGGTGGTAAGAGTACCTTTTTACGGTGCTTAAACTTGTTAGAAACGCCAACCAGTGGGCAAGTGGCGTTTGAGGGACAAGATTTGACGACGCTGGACACTAAGAGCGTTAATGCGCTACGGGAAAAGATGGGGATGGTCTTTCAAGGTTTCAACCTGTTCCCGAATATGACGGTACTAGAAAACATCAAGTTAGCACCGATGAAAGTCAAACATACCGATGATGCAACGGCGACTAAGACCGCCCATGAGCTATTACAACGAGTAGGGTTGGATGATCATGCGGATGCCTTTCCAAGTAGTCTATCGGGCGGGCAGGCTCAACGAGTGGCCATTGCGCGGGCTTTAGCAATGAATCCTGAAGTAATGTTGTTTGATGAGCCAACATCTGCGTTGGATCCCGAAATGGTTGGCGAAGTCTTGAATGTTATGCAAGAATTGGCCAAGGATGGGATGACGATGGTCGTGGTAACGCATGAAATGGGCTTTGCCAAGTCAGTAGCGGATCGGATTTGGTTCATGGCGGATGGTTATATTCAAGAAAATAACACGCCTGACGAATTCTTTGCGAACCCGCAAACGGAACGGGCCCAAGACTTTCTCTCAAAAATTTTAATGTAAATACGAGAATGTGAACCGGCTGTCAGATTATTCTGGCGGCCGGTTTTTGTTTGGGTCAATGATAGCCGAGCTTTGCTGTGGTTTGGTAAACAATTGTGACCAGCCGTTATCGGTATCATTAAAATCATATTTGCAGGCCGATTGGTTGAGCCACATGCTATCAGGCGGTATACTATTAATGCTAATTTAAACGAAGGGAAGGTGTGACATGGCATCCGCGCATATTGAACATAAATTATCTTTGTTACCGGACTTACCGGGCTGTTATCTGATGAAAAACTTAAATAGTCAGATTATTTACGTTGGTAAGGCCAAAAACTTGAAAAACCGGGTGCGTTCGTATTTTAAAAGTAGCCATACCGGCAAGACAGCACGGTTAGTTTCGGAGATTGCGGATTTTGAATTTATTGTGACTTCAACGGATAAGGAAGCCTTCCTGTTAGAAATTACGTTGATTCAAAAGCACCAACCTTATTTTAATATTAAACTAAAAAAAGGGACCGGTTATCCGTATATCAAGATCACCAATGAACGTGATCCTCAAATCTTAATTGTGAGCGATGTTCGTAAAGATGGTGGGTATTATTTTGGCCCATATCCGAATGTTTACGCTGCTCAAGAGACGGTCAACTTTATTCAGAAAGTTTATCCGTTACGCCGGTGTCATGGGTTTCAAAATCGGCCTTGTCTGTACTATCATATGGGTCAATGCCTCGGTGCGTGCTTCAAGACAGTACCAACGACGGCGTATGACGCGCAGATCAAACGAATTAAATCCTTTTTAAATGGGCACGTTGAAACGGTCAAGAAGCAATTAACGAAACGAATGGACAAGGCAGCTGCTGAATTAGAATTTGAACGAGCCGCCGAATTGCGTGATCAATTGAATTACATTGAGATGACCGTTGAAAAACAAAAGATTATTTCCAATGATAATACACCGCGTGATTTGTTTAACTTTTATTTGGACAAGGGCTGGCTTTCAATTCAAGTCTTCTTTATTCGTCAAGCACGGCTGATGAAACGTGAGAAACGGTTGTTTCCAGTCGTATCGACGGCACCAGAAGAAATGACGAGTTTTATCCTGCAATTTTATAACCGTAAGAATAATGTGCTACCACGCGAAGTGCTGGTTCCCAATGGGCTGGATAAACAGGTTTTAAGTGATATTCTGGGTATCCCCGTACGGACACCTCAGCGCGGGCAGAAGAAAGATTTGTTAGACATGGCTCAAAAGAACGCGCGCATCGTTTTGGAAGAAAAGTTCCGGTTGCTGGAGTTGGATGAGCGCAAGACAACTGGTGCGATGCAGGAAATTACTGACGCCTTAGGTATACCAGCGGGTCATAAAATTGAAGCGTTTGACCACTCCCATATTCAGGGAGCGGACTTAGTTTCAGCGATGGTCGTCTTCACAGACGGGCAACCGAATAAGAAGTTGTACCGAAAGTATAAGTTGCGGACGGTCGATCATGCGGATGAAGCAGCTTCGACCCGTGAAGTGATTCGACGGCGCTATACACGGTTGTTGAAGGAACATACAGCGTTACCAGACCTAATTTTGATGGATGGTGGCGAGATCCAACTTGAAGCAGCTAAGGACGTCTTAGAGAACGAATTAGGAATTGCAACGCCGGTTGCGGCGATGGTCAAGAACGATCATCATAAGACGGCGGACCTCCTCGCATCGGCCGGTGACCAGCACCTACATCTTGATCCTAAGAGTCAGGGCTTCTACTTACTACAACGGATTCAGGATGAAGTGCACCGTTTCGCCATTACGTTCCACCGTCAAGTGCATACTAAGCATTCGTTGAGTTCACGGTTAGATGAAATTCCTGGTGTGGGGCCTAAGACGCGGAACAAGTTATTGCGCAAATTCGGTTCCATGAGTAAGATTGCTGGCGCCTCAATTGAGGAGATTCAGGCATTGGGGATTGCTAAAAACGTCGCACAGACTGTGAAGTTCTCATTAGCCGGTGGTGGCGTGACGCCGAAGCATTATCAAAAAGGGGCCACATAGTCCGTATAAAAATAACGACTCAGTTGGCCAACTAAGTCGTTATTTTTATGCTCGAATTGATAGGATATTTAATAAATGATTGTAGAGAGCAGTAAAATCACGCTCACTAATGCTTATCGGACTTTTCCCGACCACGTCACATTGCCATGCAGCTTCTGAGTTGCCAGCACGAATCCGCGCAGACTCGTATCTTGTGGCATTTGCTGCCAGGCTTTGATTGCGGTACTATTCGTGACTGATGTGCCCCGGAACAGCGCGATGTTAGCAGCGGCCATGCCACGAGCTAATTGGTTAACTTTGGCGGTTGATAGCTTGGTCTCGTCGCGATCTTCGTATAGTTGACTCAGCGCTGCATTATAGCCGGCCGCATATAATACATCGTGGTCATACTTTTGATAAGCACGCATGGCCGTAACACCTTGTTGTTGTTTGATGTAGGCACTCACGTTTAATGGGGTTGCGCGGTAGGTAGCAGTACCGTTAGCTTGATTGATCTTCAGCGTACCATAATAGTGCGATCCTAAAATTAAGGCACCGCTAGCGATATCGGTTAGCGACTGTCCAGCAACTTTGGTCGACTTGATACTTTGCGCATGAATGTGGCCGCTGAGTGATAGTTTAATACCAGCGTTTGTCAGTGCTTTGCGAACATCTTCAGCGTAGCCAATCGTATAGTCTTGATGAATCACCGTGTGGTCCATCGTATTGTGATGCAATACAGGAATGAGCGTTGCATGGGCCTGTTTCGCCTGTTTGCCGACTTTAGCGATCCATTGCAAGGTACCGTCTGTTAAACCGCCACCGACCGTTGAGTTGCCTTGTTGATAATTACTTTTATAGATGGCCGAGTTTAACATCAGAAACCAGGTGTGTTTACTTGGTTTGACTAAGTACCCAAGTGAACTCGGATCATTTTCGCTGGCTTGACTATAACCAGCTTGCCGATAAATTTTTTTGAACTGAGTCGGGCTGGTCGCCTCAGTGCTATACTGATGATTACCCTTGAAGCGACGGGCAATTGGGTTATTCAAGTCGTGGTTACCAGGGACGACATAAACGCGGATGTGCTAGTCAGTTAGTCGGCGAAGCTGCTTAGCGACATACTCATGACTAGCTTTTTCACCGTTATTAGTGATGTCGCCACTGACGAGAACAACGTCGGGTTTTGTAGCTAGTGCTTTAGCGATAAACGCGCGAAAAATTGTGGCACTGTATTTTAAATCGGCCCCCGCATCGTTGCCAGCATATTGGCTGAAAGCCTTACCATTATCATGTAAGCTTGGTGCAATGACATGGTCGTCACTGATAATCATGGCCGTTAACGTGTTGTGCGTGACAGGCGGCAGGGTGGTGGCCGTAGTTTTTTGGCAGCTAGATAAGAAGATACCACCGAGCAGCACCATCCCGATGCCTAAGATAGATTTCCATAATTTCATCGAATTCGTCTCGATTCTAAATAACATATTAATTTTATTATACCCGTTTTTTAGCGGGGTTAGACGGATATTTCGTTAATTTGGCTAACAAAAAAGACGATCATGTTGATCGTCTTTTTGCATGACATTATTTAGTTGCTTTAGCTGGTTTCCAAATACCAAGGATAACCCCAGCAATAACGGCACCGATAACCGTGGCACCGATGTAACCCCAGATGTTCGTGGCGAGTAGTGAGACCCAAAGGCCACCATGAGGAGCAGGGACAGCAACGCCCCAAAGTTGCGTTAAACCACCGGCAATGGCGGCCCCAACAACACTAGAACCGATAACGTGTAATGGGTCAGCCGTGGCGAATGGAATCGCACCTTCAGTGATGAATGAAACCCCAAGTAACCAGTTAGAAATCCCAGCTTTACGCTCGTCATCCGTAAACTTCTTTGGCCAAAAAGCAGTTGCAATCGCAGTTGCCAATGGTGGTACCATCCCACCAGCCATAACAGCAGCCATTAAGTTCCCATCTTGCGTGGCGGTAAAGGCACCGGTGGCGAAGACGTAAGCAGCCTTGTTGAAAGGACCACCCATATCGATCGACATCATCCCACCAAGTACGAGTCCGAGAAGAACGGCATTACCAGTACCCATTGAGTTCAAGAAGTGGGTAATCCAAGCGTTGATAACTGAGAAGATTGGGTTAACAATAAAGAACATTAAAGCGGCAATAATCAATAATCCGAGAATTGGGAAAATCAACATTGGTTTCATCCCGTCTAAGGATTGTGGCATGTTCTTGGTCCACTTCTTCATCCAAACGGTAACGTAACCAGCCAAGAACCCAGCGGCTAAACCACCTAAGAAGCCAGCGGGACTCTTAGCATTGGCCGTAATGGAAGCTGTGTAAACACCACCGTAAGCGCCAGTGTAAACCGTAGCCATGAACCCACCAACGAACCCAGGCATCAAAGCAGGGCGATCACCAATTGATTCGGCGATGTAACCGGCTAAAACGGGAACCATGAAGGCGAAGGCCATGTTACCAGCTTGGTTGAAGAAGGTAAAGGCCAAGCTCTTACTACCGGCAAATTGTTCAATAATGAAGGAGAGGGCCATTAAGATCCCACCACCAACAACGAATGGTAACATGTGGGAAATCCCGTTCATTAAGTCCTTGTAAACTTCACCCCAAACACTACCATTAGCGCTAGCACCGTCATCGTCGCCAGTAGCACCCCCATCAGCATCGTGATAGACGGGAGCTTTGCCGCTCAAAGCTTCTTGCACTAATTGGTCAGCCTTGTTAATTCCATCTGTGACGGGACGGTTAACGAGATGTTTGCCATCAAAACGAGCCATCTTGACTTTCTTATCGGCAGCAATCACAACACCGTCGGCACGAGCGATTTCATCGGCAGTCAATAAGTGCTTAACACCTTCAGAACCGTTTGTTTCGATCTTAATATCGACCCCCGCAGCTTCCCCAGCCTTGATCAAAGCGGCTTCAGCCATGTAAGTATGGGCGATCCCGTTGGGACAAGCGGTAACCCCAACTAAGTAGGGACGTTTTTCGTCAGTTGTGGTGCTGGCAGCTGCGGCTTCTTTTTCCTCCTTAGCAGCCTGGGCATCACCGAAGAGTTGTTGAACTTCTTCAGGTGATTGGGCATTCTTAAGTTTAGCGACCAATTCAGGATCGATCAATAGGCTTGAGAGGGCGGCGAGAGCAGCCAAATGCGTATTATTGGCACCTTCGGGAGCAGCAATCATAAAGAAGAGGTGCACGGGTTGACCATCTAACGCATTAAAGTCAACACCGGCCTTACTCTTAGCAAACATGACGGTTGCCCGGTTAACAGCCTTATCTTTGGCATGCGGCATGGCAATCCCATCACCGATCCCGGTCGTTGATTCAGCTTCACGTTTGATGATATCTTGCTTGTAGAGCGCTTCGTCGTTGATGACACCTTGTTCGGCATATTTATGAACCAATTCATCAATCGCTTCGTCTTTGGTCGTGGCTTGCATGTCCATGATCATGACATCTTTTAGTAATAAATCGCGGATATCCATGTTAAGGTAACAGTCCTTTCTTTAGTGAGCGAGTTTTTCAATTTTAATGAGTGGCAAGATTTCGTCGATCTTGGCGCGGGTCGCAATGTCTTCCGAAAAGGCGGTTGCGGATCCGCAGGCGAGACCGTAACGGAAACTTTCAACAGCGTCGTGTGTTTTGGCAAATGTGCCGACAAAACCACCAATCATTGAATCACCGGCACCGACTGAGTTGATTACTTGGCCCTTAGGTGCGGGACTAAAGTAGACCGCATCTTTGGTGATTAGAAGGCCACCATCGCCAGCCATTGAAATCAGCACGTGTTGTGCACCTTCAGCCAGCATCCGTTGTCCCGCCGCGATAATATCGGCTTGGCCATTAAACGTCGTGTGATAGTAATCAGCCAGTTCATGGTTATTCGGTTTAACCACAAGTGGGTGACTTGGCAAAGTCTTCTTCAAGGCTTCACCGGTCGTGTCGATGACAAAGTTCGCACCGGCAGCTTCAACCTTTTGAATAATATCGTAGTAGAAGCTATCGGGTAAGCTAGGTGCCAGACTACCAGACATGACGACCACGTCATCTGGTGTTAGATCGGCTAATTCGGTATAGAAGTTGTCGATTTCATTTGTTGTGATGTCGGGACCCGCACCATTTAATTCGGTTTCCTCTTCAGCGTGAATTTTCACGTTGATCCGGGTATCATCGGCAATTGGTGTGAAGTGGCAATCTAGGCCCTTGGCTTTTAAAGCATCACTAATAAACGTGCCGGTAAACCCACCGATAAAGCCGAGAGCTCTGTTGGGTTGGTGTAGGTCGTTTAAAATTTGTGAAACGTTGATACCTTTACCACCAGGCAGTTTCGCCGTATGTGCTAATCGGTTAACGCTACCGAGGGTCATTTGGGGTAGTTGCACCACGTAGTCAATTGATGGATTGACAGTAATGGTATAAATCATGATTGAACCTCCTGAATCGTAGTTAATGGTTGATATTGTTCGGCAACGCTTGGTGTGAGTTGATCGGTGATGATGGTCGCACTGGATAAATCACCGACGCGCGCAAACGAAACGTGATCGAACTTAGTGTTGTCAGCTAAGATAAAGCTTTCTTCACTTTGTAAAATTGCGGTTTTTTTGACGACCGCTTCATCAGGGTCGGGTGTTGTGAGCCCGAATTTGGGATGGACACCGTTGATGCCAAGAAAAACTTTGTTGAATCGGTATTCCTCTAACGACTTAACGGCTTCGGGACCAATCACGGCTTTGGTGGTGCCTTTCAAATTGCCACCAAGCAAGTAGGTCTGGATGCCCATGTCCGCTAAGGCGGAAGCATGGACGACCCCATTAGTTACAACCCGCAAGTTATAACTGGGATTTAAATGGTGGATCATCGCCAGTGTTGATGTACCAGCATCCAAATAAATCACGTCATCGACTTGAATATTTGCAACCGCTTGCTGCGCGATATGGTCCTTAGCATTAACGTTACGGGAAACCTTATCATTCATCGCGGGTTCTTCTTGAAGCGAGTTCATGTATTTTGCGCCACCGTGGACGCGGAGTAACTCGCCCTGTTCTTCTAATTGTTGGAGATCACGGCGTGCCGTGGACTCGGAACAACGAGTTTCAGAACAGATGTCCTTGATTTTAATAATGCCCTTGAAACGGATCGTATTTAAAATGTACTGTTGACGTTCTTCTGTAAGCACTTTCAAATCCCTCCGCATAATAATATACCTGTTTAAGCGTCAAAATGCAACAAAAACCTTCAAAAACTGTCAAAATAAATCAAAATCCGTCATTGAATCATCACCAAGAGTTATTTTAAGCTGATTATCTTGATTGGGCGTGGAACTTTTGACGAAGTGGCCGAAGATTTGTATACTAGGTCAGGTATCTAATTTCGCACGATCGGATTTCGTAGATAATAATATAGAAGAAACAGGAGAACAAAACATGTTTGTTGATCAAGTAAAAGTAGATGTAAAGGCCGGTAACGGTGGTAACGGCATGGTTGCTTTCCGCCGTGAAAAGTTTGTACCCAATGGTGGCCCAGCTGGTGGTGATGGCGGCCGCGGTGGGAGCGTGGTCTTACAAGCCGATGAAGGGCTACGGACGTTGATGGATTTTCGGTACACGCGGAAATTCAAGGCTGCCGCTGGTGGTAACGGGATGATCAAGCAGATGACTGGTCGTTCTGCGAAGGATACAGTCATTAAGGTGCCGCTTGGGACCACGGTGACGGATGCGGAGACTGGTGAGTTGATTGGTGATATCGTCAGTAAAGATCAACGGCTAGTTGTCGCCAAAGGTGGCCGGGGTGGCCGGGGCAATATTCATTTTGCTAGTCCCAAAAATCCGGCGCCAGAAATTGCTGAAAACGGTGAACCTGGAGATGAACTGACAATTCGAATGGAATTGAAAGTTTTGGCTGATGTTGGCTTAGTCGGGTTTCCTTCAGTTGGTAAGTCGACACTGCTTTCCGTTGTCACGAGTGCTAAGCCGAAGATTGCGGCCTACCATTTTACGACCTTAGTGCCTAATCTCGGGATGGTTCGCTTGGATGACGGTCGCGATTTTGTCATGGCTGATTTGCCTGGCTTGATTGAAGGTGCGGCTAACGGGGTCGGCTTAGGGATTCAGTTCTTGCGGCATATCGAACGGACCCGCGTTATTTTACATCTCATTGATATGAGTGGTGTGGAAGAAAATGATCCGTTTGAAGACTATCATAAAATCAACCATGAGTTGACGAGTTATGATCCTGATCTCTTAAAACGGCCCCAAATCGTGGTGGCGACTAAGATGGATATGCCGGATGCCGAAGCTAATCTGGAAGCCTTTAAGGCGAAGTTAGCGACGGATGATATGTTACCCAACACACCGGCTGTCTTTCCAGTATCGTCGATCACGCAACAGGGACTGAAAGCCTTGTTAGCCAAGACGGCTGACTTATTAGATACGACACCACAATTCCCAATCAAGGGTGTTGACGATTTGAAGCACCGGGATTACACGACTGAGACGAATGCGGACTTTAACATTGATAACCCAGAACCAGGCTTGTTTGTCTTGTCTGGTGAAAAGTTGGAACGACTATTTAAGATGACCAACTTAGACCATGAAGAAAGTCTAATGCGGTTTGCGCGGCAACTGCGTGGTATGGGCGTTGATGACGCTTTACGGGCAGCCGGTGCTAAGAATGATGATACGATTCAAATCTTGGATTACTCGTTCCAATTCATGGATTAGATGTGCTTGAATCGATGGCCAGTTGACGATGCTTGTCACGACAGTCAGATTAATTTCTGGCGGCCAGACCTGCGATAAAATAATAATGGAACAAAAAGCAGCGTGGTTAGGATCTTAACTAACCACGCTGCTTTTTTGGATCTGGGTCCACGTCCTCAGCCGAACAATAGTCGTTGCTGGCTAAGCCGATAGCCAAATAAACGGAGTGGTTGGGACGCGGTCTGTATGTAGAGTTGAGTCTGTCCACTGATTTGGCGGGTACGGGCGTTGAATTGGTCCAGCGTCAGTGGTACTCCAGATCGCGCGGCTACTAATACTAATTGTTGATCAATGAGTGTGACGCTTTGAATGGGATGGGCTTGATTGGTCACGGGTTCCCAATATAGTGGTAGCATTTGTTGTAAATCAGCGGTTGATAAGTTAAAGTCAATGAGTCGCATAGTGGTCACCTCGTATTGAGATACTTTTGTAAGCAAGTATACGATAGTCGATTAGGTTAAGCAATATTGACAGTAATTCATAGTTAGTCGATGACGTTTTTGATGAAAACGGTCACAACCAGTCATGATAGTCAATTTGATGTGAAAATGGGTTGCTGGATGCTGGCAGCTTCAGGTGTGAACAGTTAGTGGTCACCGCGTTATCAGCAGTCGAATTCTTAAAAAACCAGTGCGATAATTTTGGCGTGACATGTTAGAATAAATTGAAGTCATTTTTAAAATGACGATCGGTGGGTGCAATTGTGTTCACCGGTCATGACTTTGCAGTGCTAACAATTGTGTATTGCCGTTAGATTCGGTAAAATAGTTAGCAGACTGTATAGATAGGACGAACAAAAATATGCAATTAGAATTTTTAGGTACCGGTGCCGGTTCACCGGGTAAATTTCGAAACGTCACCAGCACAGCATTGCGGTTATTAGATGAACGGAATGAAGTCTGGTTGTTCGATGTCGGCGAAGGGACGCAACATCAGATTTTACGCACGACGTTAAAGCCCCGCAAAATTGCCAAAATATTTATTACCCATCTACACGGTGATCATATCTTTGGCTTGCCAGGATTATTGAGTTCGCGGTCATTTCAGGGTGGTGACGAGCCATTGACGGTATACGGGCCAGTTGGTGTGCGTGACTTCGTTCAAACGGCGTTGCGGGTCTCTGGTACCCATTTGTCATATCCATTGAAGTTTCATGAAATCACGAAGGCTGAGACGGTCTTTGAAGATGCCACGTTCAAAGTAAGTTGTGAGCCTCTGGATCATCGGATTGCTTGTTTCGGTTACCGGGTGGAAGAAGCTGATCACCCAGGTGAATTACAAGCAGAGCGACTCAAAGCCCTGAACATTCCGAGTGGTCCCGTCTATGGTCAATTAAAAGCCGGCAAAACGGTGACGTTGCCTGATGGTCGGACAATCAATGGACAAGATTACATCGCTGCGCCACAAAAAGGGCGAACAGTAACGATTCTCGGTGATACTCGGCGGACACCGCACGCGGTCAGTTTGGCACAGGATGCGGATGCCTTAGTTCATGAGAGCACGTTCGGAAAAGATGAAGGTAAGTTGGCACATAACTATTACCATTCAACGAGTACCCAAGCAGCTCAGGTGGCCCAGCAAGCCGGTGTTAAGCAGTTGTTATTAACACATATTTCGGCCCGGTATACTGGTAAGTTAAGTAAGGAACTGCAAAAACAAGCACAGAAAGTCTTCAGTCACTCAAAAGTCGTTCGCGACTTTGATGTAATTGATATTCCATTACCTGAGAAAGGTTAGGTCAAGTAAATGACAAACTTAATGGGTAAAACTGTTTTGGTCACTGGCGCATCTAGTGGACTGGGCGAACAATTAGCCCTAGCCGTGGCGAGTCAGGGAGCCAATGTCGTCTTAGCAGCCCGCCGACGTGAACGGCTAACACAAGTGGCTGATCAATGTCGTCTGTTATCACAAGGGCAGGCCGTGGCGATTACTTGTGACGTGGGCCACGTGGCGGACGTTGATCACGTCTTTACAACCATCGATGAGCTATTTGGTCAATTGGATGTGGTCATTAATGCCGCTGGTTTTGGTGATATGACGACGGTAACCGCGATGGATGCAGCGGTGATGGCGAAAATGTTGCGTGTCAATACGTTGGGAACCATGTATGTTAGCCAACTGGCTGCACAGCGAATGGTCAAACAGCAAGCCGGTGAAATTGTTAATATCGCCTCGATGGCTGGCAAAATTGCAACACCGAAGTCGGCCGTTTATGCAGCTAGTAAGGCGGCTGTTATTGCTTATGACAATGCACTACGTCTAGAGTTAAAGGATGCCCATGTTAACGTGCTGACGGTTAATCCGGGCCCCATTAAAACGGACTTTTTTAAGATTGCGGATCCAGCCGGACATTACTTAGAACGCGTCGAGCAGCTGGCATTGAATCCCGTTAAGTTTGCTGAGTTGATTGTGAGCAAACTGGGACATCAACGGCGTGAATTGAATCGGCCCTGGGTGATGTCGGCGGCTAATTTAGGTTATCAGCTGGCACCCAAGCTCGGGGATTGGCTGACGGGGACGGTTTTTAATTTTAAATAGGGGATGAGTTTAATGAAGAATCAATGGCGGTTAGTGAGTGCACTAGTCATTGCGTTAGTCGTGATTATTTTTGCAATTTTAAACGTGGAACCAGTGCGAATCAATTTTGGGATTACAGCGGTTCATTGGCCACTGATCTTGGTCATTGTGGTGACGTTGATCTTAGGCGTTATTACCGCAGTACTGATGGCAACGGTCAATGAATCCAAGGAACGGACCGCCCATAGTGAAGCATTGGCAGCGGCCCAGGCTAAGATTGACAAGTTGACTGCTGAAAATAAGCAATTAACGTTGCGTTTGAATAATAAAGGTAAACAAAAGCGGGCAGTGGTCGAACAACCAACCACGCCAACCGATAAGTAAGTAGTTGAAAGGAAGGATGCCATGTTAGCGGCAAAGAAGAAGTGGGTACCACGCTTGACGACGTCCATTGATGAAGCCGATGTTGATAAGTTGGCTGAGGCGGCTAGCGTGACCCCCTTAGTTGCCCGTCTGTTAATGATGCGGGGCATTAATACGGCCAAAGAAGCCGTGCCATTCCTGCACGCGGATCAACAACCATTGCTGGACCCAATGACCATGCACGACATGGAAAAAGCTGTTGAGCGCATCCAAGAGGCGGTCATTGCTGGGGATCAAATTACCATTTACGGCGATTATGATGCGGATGGGTTAACGAGTACGTCAATCATGTATGAAACGCTGGACCAAATTGGTGCTAACGTGAATTACTATATTCCGGATCGTTTCAAAGATGGCTATGGTCCTAATCAGGCCGCTTTTGACCGGTTGATTGCGGCTGGAACGAAGCTATTTGTGACGGTGGACAACGGTGTCGCGGGAAATGCAGTTATCAATCAGGTGCAGGAACAGGGCATTGATGTCGTGGTGACCGATCATCATGAGTTACCGACTGAATTGCCGCATGCTTACGCCATTGTTCATCCACGACATCCAGAGGGCAGTTATCCATTTGGTGGTCTTTCTGGTGCCGGCGTGGCGTTTAAAGTGGCGACTGCGCTACTTGAAGAGGTTCCGGAAGAATTATTAGACCTGGCCGCCATTGGGACGGTTGCTGACCTGGTAAGTTTAACAGCTGAAAACCGGACTTTGGTGACACTTGGTTTGAAAGTCTTGCAACAGACGACGCGACCGGGTTTAGCAGCGTTGATTCAAGAAGCTGGGTTAGTTCCTGATAAATTGAATGAGACTAGCATTGGTTTTGGAATTGCGCCGCGATTAAACGCGCTGGGTCGGTTGCAGTCGGCTCAAAGTGGTGTTGAATTATTAACGACTTTGGATGATGAACGGGCCACGGCATTGGCTAAACAGGTCAATCAATTGAATGAAAAACGGCAAGGCCTGGTTAAAACAATTAGTGCTAGTGCCATTGAACAGGCACAAACGGCTGATAATCAGGCCCGTCAAACCTTAGTGATTACCGGCCATGGTTGGCATGAAGGGGTTTTGGGTATTGTCGCAAGCCACGTGGTTGAAACGACTGGTAAGCCAACATTAGTGCTAAATGAAGATGACGAAGGTCGTCTCAAGGGTAGTGGCCGGAGTGTTGAGGCGTATAATTTATTCGCTGCGATTGATCCTGTCCGGGAGGCGTTAGTTGCATTTGGTGGTCATCACATGGCGGTTGGCTTGACCGTGATGGCCGATCAACTGGCGACCCTTAAAGCGGCGATGGAAGAAGCAGCGGTCAATCAGCAACTGGCGGCTAACGCGCAGGTCAGTTTGCCAATTGATGGCACGTTACCATTAGCTGAGGCGACCTTGGCAACGCTAGCGGATATTCAAACGTTAGCACCATTTGGGACGGATAATCCGGCGCCAGTGTTTGAATTAACCCCAAACATGATTCCACAGGCGCGAGCGATTGGTAGTGATCAACAGCATTTAAAATTACAACTTGGCGATGAGACGGTTAATGTTGACGCCATTGGTTTTTCAATGGGAGCAGCGTTACCTGCCGTTCAGGCGAGTCCCGCAGATGTCACGCTAGTTGGTGAGTTGAGTGAAAATACTTGGAATGGGCAGACAAAGCCGCAAATTATGATTAAAGATATTGCGGTGACTGGTACCCAAGTGATTGATGCTCGGACGCAACATTTGTCAGCCCATTTATTTCAAGCACCGGGTGTCTATCTTTTCTTCCATCAGCGATTATTGAAAAAAGTTCAACAATACTTAGGATCACAAGTCCAAGCTGTGTGGGTCGGTGATACGACGGTAGAGCTAGCAGCGGTCACGGCCAGTCATGCCGTCTTTGTTGTGGATTGTCCTGATACGCTTGCTGACATGACGCAACTCTTAACCACAATTGCGCTTGATCAGGTGACCCTCTATTTGTACCGGCAAGAATCGGTTTATATGACTGGGATGCCAAATCGTGAACAGTTTGCGAAGCTATTCCAGTTCACCGCTACCCATCATGATGTCGACATTCATCATCAGTTGACCTTAGTTGCTAAACATCTGCATATTGAACGAAATTTGCTTATTTTTATGATTCAGGTGTTTTTTGAGGTTGGATTTGTTAAAATAAATGATGGTGTCATGAATGGCGTTTCGAATCCAGCGAAAGCGGATTTACATCACGCCCCTAGTTATCAGCTACGCGAGCAACAAATCGTTGCTGAAGAAACGCTTTTATATAGTAAATCTGCAGCGCTCCAAGTATGGGTGAAGAACCAGGCTGCGGTTAAGAATTGAAGGAGCTGTTAAGAACAAATGGCATTAGATTTAAAAAAGTATGTGGCTAGTATTCCGGATTATCCCGAACCCGGAATTATTTTTCGTGATATTTCGCCTTTGATGGCTGATGGTGAAGCATACCGTGAAGCCACCGACCAGATCGTGCAGTTTGCGCGTGATAAACATGTTGATATGATTGTCGGTCCTGAAGCGCGGGGCTTTATTGTCGGTTGTCCAGTAGCTTATGAACTGGGTGTTGGTTTTGCACCAGCTCGTAAGAAAGGGAAGCTGCCACGGGAGACCGTAAAAGCAACTTATGATTTAGAATACGGTCAATCAGCACTGTATTTGCATAAAGATGCAATTAAACCTGGTCAAAACGTGCTCGTCACTGATGACTTGCTGGCGACTGGTGGCACCATTTCGGCAACGATTCAAATGGTTGAAGAATTAGGTGGCAATGTGGTTGGAACGGCTTTCTTAGTCGAACTGAAGGATTTGCACGGCCGCGACAAGATAAAAGATTATGATATGTTGAGCTTGATGCAATTTTAAGCTTGAACTAAAAGCTCCGAATGACTGGTATTCCAGTGATTCGGAGCTTTTTTTGACGTTTGCAGGCTGTTTCGTCACTAACCTTGATTACACGACAGTCCAGTGGCCATTCTAATGCGATCAACGATAACATATCAGGCATTATTCCACTTCTCAACAAGTAATTTAACGGAATGTTTATCCACTGATTGAGGATCAGGATCATTTTTTTCAGCATCACTTAACAATTTGATCAAATCTAACCGTAATTGATGTTCGCCTGCTGCTGAAAGGTTTAAGGTGGCATTACTAAAAAAAACATTGGCTTCGTCAGGATGTTGGTGAGTCATTTGTTCCTGGTAAGCCTCAGTAAATTCATGATTCAATAACATGATCCATTGTAAAAGTTGTTGAACATGCGCCTTACTCCAAGTGCCAGAGATATCAGTTAGGTCAGCGTTGCGACTGTCAAGGTCCGCTTGGTTTTGGGGTGTTTCATGGGAGAGATGGGCACTGGAATAATAGTTTTCGGTTAAGTTTTTGACTTGAACTTGATTAACGATAGTCAATAGATCGGCAGCTTGCATTTTGTTGATCGTATAGTACAACTGATTGTTAGGGATATTAGTCTGGGCTGAAATTTGCTTCGTTGTTAGGCCAGTATCTGATTTGGTGGCCTTTAAGATGGCGGCCACTTTTGGATCGGCCATTAACTTTGCAAACTGTGCCAGGGTGTTTTTAGTCATCTTTTTCACCTCACTACTAGCTTAAACATTTGACAAATAAAAATCAAATGTTTAAAATCTGTTTATCGTTTAAATTTATTTAAACGAAAAATAATTTTGAACTGGAAGTGGCGTCATGAAAAATCTAAGTCATAATCGCGCGTTTGTCACGTTAACAGTCGCTGATATTTTTGAGACAATTGGCACTAGCTTATTTAACATTATTTTATTGACGTATGCCCGGACATTCGCGCAGGCTAGTTTGATGGTCTCGCTAGTTTCAGTAGCTACCGTGCTACCCGGTGTTTTTGGTATTATTACTGGTCGGCTGGCGGATACGCAATCCAATAAGCGTGGTTGGTTGGTCGGATTGAAATTTATTCAGGCCATGTTATATATGGTATTGGCACAACTTATTACGAGTAAACAGGTCGGCTTACTATTGATCATTATTGCCATCAATTTATGCTCGGATATCCTTGGGATGATGAGCAGTAGTTTACGGATGCCATTATTACAAGCTAAAGTGACGGCCGATTTACAAGAGGAAGCTTTAGGTATCAATCAAGGCATCGGCGTTTTGGTGCAGACACTGGGTCAAGCTTTGGGAGTGAGCATCTTAGCGGCGACAGGGGATTATCAATTGGCGGGGTATTTGAATGCGGTGACATTTTTACTTGCTGGGGTTGTTTTGCTATGCGGTTATGGTGCCTTAAAATTACCTTCAGTACCAGCCGCAACGACACCACCATTTCGTCAGTTATTGCAACAAGTACGAGTTGCGATGGAAGCCGGTGCACATATGAATGTGCTGGCGCTATTGGCCAGTGTTTTGTTGTTAAACGCGGTTGGGGCCAGTGTTGATGCTTTGTTGAACTTATACTTGATTGATCATGGCGCGGCGTTGCCACTTTCGTTTGGTAGTGCAGTGTTGGTGATGAATACCGCGTTTGTAATTGGGAGTGTCGCGGGTAACTTGCTACATACAGGTTGGTTTCAGAAATGGTCGTTTCGGGCTGTTATGTTGACGACGGTGGTGACTTTTGAAGGCTTGTTCATCAATCTGCTCAGTTGGCAAAACTATTGGGTGGTCGTTACAGTTATGATGATTGGCGGATTTTGTATGGGCCAAGCAAATCCTAAGTTGATGGCGAGTCTGTTAAAAGTAGCTGATCGACAAATTGTTGGGAGCTTAAGTGGAATCATCAACTCGCTTGCCACCATTTCAATTCCGATCGGTAGTGTTGGACTAGTATTATTGGCTAACGTTGTGGGCCCACAAGCGGCGTATTTGACAGCAATGGGATTATTACTGGCTTGTGGCGGGTGTTTATTCATTCGGCGCTGACTAGGTGGTCTGATTGGGGAATACAACTGGCTGGTATGAGTACGCAAAAAGCATCTCGCCGGATTATCAGCGAGATGCTTGAGTCTGATTATTCATTATCACCAATTGGTTCTTTGGTGACGAAGCGGACTGCCGTGCCGTAAGCTGCGACCGATTGCATGTCTTGACTAATTGATCCAGTATCAAAACGCATCATGACAACGGCATCGGCACCCATGGCACTAGCGTTATCGCGTAACCGGTTAACAGCCACATCGCGTGATTCTTCGAGCATCTTGGTGTAGTCCTTAATTTCACCGCCAACGAGACCTTTTAAGCCCGCCCCGATATTACGGACTAGGTTTTTAGATTGCGTTGTTAAACCAAAGACTTCACCCACGACTTCATAAGGGTGCCCTGGGATGTTTTCAGTAGTAGTAACTAATAATTGTGTCATTGACCAAACCTCCTTTTAAAGTTACTGTTATGATAGCATATGTTTATGGGAAAAAGCGACGCCACGCTTTGACGATGAGGCTGGCAGTGCAACGTTTTGAAAGCGCTTTTAAAACGCTTTACGGGAGGCTAACAATGATAAATTTAGAAAACAGTTGGCTTAAGGAAGCCCATCAGTCAATGCACGGTTGGGATTTTGACCATTTGGCGGGACGTTGGCAGACGGAAACGTTGCCGTGGGATTATAAGACATTGGTGCGTGAACGGTTACGACCTGATGCTCAGTGGTTAGATATTGATACGGGTGGCGGTGAATTGATGAGTCAATTTGAGCATCGTCCTGATTTGACTGCCGTTACTGAGGGGTGGCAACCAAATATTGACTTGTTGAGGCAAACGCTCGTCCCAACTGGTGTCACACTTTATCCAGACTCGGCCGAACAATTGACGGCAGTACCGAATGCAACCTTTGATATGGTAACAAATAGTCATGGTGCCATGCCGATAGCTCGGATAGGCGAAGTTTTAAAGCCGGGTGGATGGTTTGTCACACAACAAGTGGGAGCGACCAATAATTATAGCTTATCTCGGTTCTTTGACGAACGGTATCAATCAGCTTATCCGGATAATCATTTGCTGACAGTCGTGACCCGCATGCAGGCGGCCGGGTTTGAAATTCTACGTGCCGACCAAGCGTTTGTTAAAATGAGCTTTAGGGATATTGGCGCAATTGTCTATTATGCAACGGTTATTCCGTGGGAGTTTCCTAATTTTGATGTCACACGGATATTACCTAAATTACATCAACTGCAAGCTTTGCTAGCCGTTAATGGTCAAATTACAACGTTTGAGGATCGATTTGTGATTGTGGCGCATAAACCAAATAGGTGATGTTGAGTTAACGCTTTGATCAATGGGAGACTTATTATCACTTAACAAACGTAACTAGTCGTTAATTATGGCTAAATAAGCGGATTTGAACGGTCAAGGACTTGTGCTTAAGGTTGCTCTGCCTATAATAAATGGTATTCCAATCACGGTTTGTCAACCGTCGTATTTCATTGGAAGCAGGAGTTAGGGGGGGAGCATCATGCGAGTACGTCGTCCGGTTCGGTTCTATCGGTCGTTCTGGTTTTGGCTAAGTGTGGTTTTTCTATGGGTCTCAATTGCTGGGTTTCCGAAGACCTTAGTGACGGTGGGGGACGTGTTGTGTTACGGTATTTTGTTTTTGTTATCGTGTTTTGGTATTATCACATCACTCCTTGTATTTGGCAAAGCAGCGCGTAACCAGGAATGATGAAAAAGTCTGAGTGGTGACCGATAAATAATTGATTGCGATTTTCACGTAATAAAAGCATTTTGACAAATGTATGGTATGAAGTCTCATTTGTTAAAATACTTTTTTGTTGTGCTGACTGCTGCTCTAATAAGAAAAAAAGACGTATATCCTCAAGGCAGCCGTGAAGCTTCGGACCGCACCGTCAACAGATGCTAACGCTGCCAGCAGGGGGAACCAACAAGACTGATCAAGCCATCATTTAGGGTGAATATCGGTGGGTGCGTCAGCCACGTTCGAACGGCTATGCTTATATGGCAACTGGCCCGATAGATAATACATTGGAATACGTGAAGTAAAACGAATCCCCACACTGGCATAAAGGCTGGTGTGGGGATTTTTCGTCGTTCAATAATCTATACGTGGGATTCTGGATAGCTATTCTGTTCTCAATAATTTTCAATATTCACTTTAATCCTGCATATATAAAGGGATTACTCGTTCTCAATCTGTTCTCACTTTGATTCTCTTTTAGCCCTTTACAAAAAACAGAACCCTGACAAACGTTGATTTGTCGGGGTTCTTATTTTTTGAATCTGGTCTCTACTGCTCTAATAAGGAGAGTACAGCCTTTCGAGTGCACTCTCATATCATTGATATCAAGCCTTTTAGCGCTATCATTTTTGTTGAGTGCACCAAAAGTGCACCATGTTAGTTGACCTGAGAGAGGGCTTTTAAGGTCCGTTCGTTTTCCTGTCGTTGGTCTTCTTTAATCATATGAGCGTAGACGTTACGAGTGATGGAACTGTTCTTGTGACCTAATCGTTTTGAGATGTATTCCATCTTCACACCACAGTAGAGTAGGTAACTAGCATGAGTGTGACGTAGGCCGTGAAAGCTAATCCGTTTAATACCCAATGAGTCGTGGTATTTTTTAAGCAGATTATCGCATGCACCTGGAGAGGGAATACGACCACGCTTATTCATGAAAACCAAATGATCTGGGTTGTCCAATTTAACTGCCATTTGTAAAGCGTGTAACGTTTTAAGATGATTTAAAAGATCGTCAGTTACGGTTATTGTCCGAATACTCGATTCGGTTTTAGTTTTCTTGAATTTTTGACCATAAACATAATCCCATGACTTATTAACGCGTACGGTTTTGTTTTGCCAATCAATATCGGGCCAAGTGAGTGCAGAAACCTCGGCCACTCGCATTCCAGTTAGTAAACCAGTGTAGATCATTGATTTGCTGGTAGAGGTTAACTTGATATCCGTATTAACCTCAGCGGCTAGTTTTTGCATGTCCTCGGCATCAAGGTACTTTAACTGTGCTGATTTACCCGCATGACCGCCTAACTCAGCGTGCAGACAGAAATCAGACTTAATTAAGTTATCAGCCACGGCATCAACAACAGCAGCGTGAATATGACCGTGCAGCTTTTCAACGGATGATTTACTATGATAGGGCTGGTCGTCTTTAAGATTACGTTTGGTACGCTGTTGTGAGTTACCATGAACAAAGTCATTAATGAATTGTTGATACCGCAGCCGAGTCATTGCTGATAGTTGGATCTTTGGTAAAAGTTCAGCGATTTGACGGAGAGTGTATCGGTATTCCTGTTCGGTAATTCGTGCAACTTTGCCAAATTTGTAAGTTTCTAGCCATCGTTCATAGTAATCAGAAAAGAGTGTCGTTGTGTCAGTCTTACCAATGGATTTATCAAACTTAGCTTGTTCTAATTCGGTAGCCCATTGTTCAGCTTCTTTTTTGCGAGTGAAACCACTTTTGTTTTTAAAGCATCGTTTGCCGAATTCGTCATAGTAACTGACGCGGACGGCCCACTTACCATTTCTTTTAGTAATACTTGCCATTTTGATTTCCTCCTTAAATTTCACCTAGGCGGGTAGAATTTGAAGGATTGTGGCATCACTTCCTTTCAGGTATAATTAATTTTATAAAAAGGGTAGAGTTATCCTTTGTTATGTATTTGTTCAATTAGCACATCTGACTTCTTGGCGGGAGGGGATGTGCTTTTTTTATTTCCATTTAAAATTAGATGGTGAGAACGATTTTGAGTGACCGACCCTTTCAGAACCATAGTGGACATTGGTCATGATGGCAGAACTGTCTGCACCAATGTCCATACCGTCGATTACGAGCTGTGTTGCAGCTAATTTTTGTGCTCCTTGTCCGACAGTAGTTTTTTGGGCGTCATTTAATCCCATAAAGTCATCATTGACTGTTACAATTAGGCCTCTATTGTGGTCATACGCTAAGGTGTCAATGTAAGTTGCGTAGTCGTATCCTTTTTGACCATCGTTCGCAAATCCTTGATCTTCGCTTAAGCTGGATGACAAGTCTTCATTAAATTTAGCGAGTTTTTTAGAATCCATAGCTTGAAGGATATCATTAGCATCATTACTTTTCTTCGATGAACTACTGCTTTCTTTTTTGCTAGATGCTTCTTTTTTTGAATTCGACTTTGCTACTTTTGAAGTTGATTCTTTCTTGGAGCTAGAACTTGATTCATTTGAAGAGCTAACACAAGCAGTTAAGCTTAACCCGGTTAATAGAATTGTCCCCATGGTCGCGACCTTTTTCATATTCATTTACATATCCTCCAATGATATAATTGTTTTTGTAAAGCAACATAACGTTATTTGAGGCGTTTTACTGTTGATGGCGGTGAAACGCTTTTTTGTAAACTTAGTATATCAGTCTATGCTATTACTATTCGGTTGTAACTCGTGAATTCTTTCAATACGTAATTGAAAATCTCTGATTGCCACTCCGGAGTTACTATGTTCTTTTTGTGCCTGTATTCCAGCCTCTAGAATGTCAATTTCACTGTTATATCGTTTCTGTCGACGATATAGTTTGGCCATAGTTTCAAACACGCCAGGTAACCAATTACCATGGCCGATTATTTTTAATCCATAGGATTCTGTAGCAACATAGTTTTTACTGTGCCAGAGATTGTATAGCTTTCCCGATTGAATTTGGTATCGTTCTATATTTCGGTCCTCTATTTCTATGTCTTTTATTATCCTCTCACTATCTTCTTCAAGGACAGAAGCCATGTTCGCCTTACTAAAAATGTTTAGAATCTTGTTAAACAGGTTCACGGACATTTCCTCTTTCTATGATAGATTCACTGGTTAAATTACAGTTACAGACTAAATACGCCTTGACTAATCTTAATACCCAGTTCCTGTTCGGCTACGTTTCGAATAAATAATAAATGTTTGGTTTCGAGCTGGTAGCTCTCAGCGAATCTGAGAATATTAAAATCGCCTGGTTCAATATCAGTCGTATTTAAGTAGTTCTTAATCATAATATAGAATGCGCCACGGTTCGCACGCGATTCTATTTTTGAATTTGAGACCATACTAGTATCGATGAGTGGCTCAACAGTTGGGTCGAGTAAGCAGTGTTGCAACTCATGGCATTTTACAAATATGGGTGACTTAGTATTTTCATTAATAAAAAAGGTTCTAGTCAACGGTAGTGAGTAACCGTTGATATTATCTGGTAAGTCACTAGTATAGTGGTAAGCAATCCCAAAATGACGGATTAGACGATCAGGGTCCCAAGTTCCTAACGTTTCCATATCAGTCAACGCTTCTTGCAAGGTGTCATAAATCATCTAATCACTTCATTTCCCATCAGTTTTTTTGCCATTATTATCGTAACCACCATATTTACGTAGTCGGTCTTGTCCTTCCTTACTTTCAAGGTAAGTTTTGACAAGCGCACGAATAGCAGCCTGGTCCTCATCGGATAAAGCATGATCACGTTGTGTAAGTGGCGCAACACTATTAACGATGTCATCAACGTCAATGTGTTTTGGTTCATCCGATTGAACAGTGCTTTCGCTTCCAAGCAAATCGGCGACAGAGACGTCTAGAACTTTGGCAACTTTTTGTAGGCTAGCGGTACTGGGTGTTTTTGCATCCCAGCGATAAATGCTATTTTTTCCTAAACCTGCTTTTTCAGCTAAAGTTTGTAGTGACCATCCGCGTTGCTTAGAAAGTTTTTTTATTCTTTCTAATGTAGTCATATCAACACTCCTAAGGGTATTGATGAAATTATTATCACAAATGGTGGAATATAAGTTTGACTTTTTATCACAAATGATTGATAATGAATTCATCAAGTAATTGAGCAACAAGAAACGGGCAACTTCACAGCGTAACTTTGGTAGGAAAGGCTAGAAGATGGCTTTTTGTATGCTTATTTCTTATACATTGATTTTATCACATATGGTAGAAAATGCAATAACTTGATAAATAAATTACTGAGGAGGGTTGAAAATGACTGAGGAAAAATTAATTAATGGTGCCAAAGCAATTACGACCAAAATTAAGATTGGATTATTTGAACGTGATATGAGTCAAGTTGAATTAGCCAAATTGATTGGTGAGGGCCCTACACAGGTAAATCGAGCAATTCATGCGGATATGTCACCTAAGTCTATCGATATTCGACAAAAAATTTACCGCGTATTAAATATTGAAAACTAGGAAGGAACGATGAAAATGCAAGACGTAGAACAAATCAAATTTAATGGAGAACTGATTTTGACTACAGAGCAATTAGCTGAGTTTTATGGGGCAACGAACACAGCGATTAAACAAAATTTCGCCAATAACAAGACTAAGTTTATTGAAGGTATCCATTATTATTTGCTTAAAGCAAACAGTTTGAAACAATTTAAAAGCCAGGTAGAAAATTTCGACTTGCCTATTAATAAATTTTCTAGTCATTTGTATCTGTGGACTAAGCGTGGCGCCAGTCGGCATTCAAAAATGCTAGGTACTGATCGAGCCTGGGATATGTTTGACGAGTTGGAAGAAAATTATTTTAATCCATCACGTCCAGCATTACCAACGTCACCACGTGAACTTGCAAAATTGGCACTGGACGCAAATGAGGAAACTAACCAGCGATTGGATGATGTTGAGGATGATTTAAAAGACCTAAAAGAGAACCAAGTTATTCCTCAGCCAGATTACAATATTCTGGCACGTCGGATTAATCAGCGAGTATCTGAGGTATCAAATAGCTATGGCAGCATTACTCAAAAGCAGCGTGGCGAATTATTCAAAGACATTAATGGCGGTGTCAAGAAGATTGCCGGTGTAAGCGCTCGGTCGATGTTGCGGAAAAAGGATTATCGGATGGTAATGGACTTCGTTAATGACTGGGAGCCATCGACCGCCACAAAGACCATTATTCGACAAACATCATTAGGCTTATATGAATAAGGTTCAGAGGGGGTAGCCAAATGGACAGTTTAGTAGCTTCCTTATCGAAGCTCTTTAAACAAGCATATGAACAGGGAGTTGCAGACGGTCGCAGTCAGCAGACCGTTAAGCATAAAATGATTGGACGTAAAGATTTCTACTCTGAGTTTGGTATCAAAGTAGATTCATTCGACAAACACTATCGTGATAAAGAAGGATTTCCAAAACCAGAGGGAGATGGAAAATGGTACGCACCAGCAGTCGATAAATGGTTATTGAATCATCAGAATTTAAGTAACTAAAACCTAGGCGGGTAGATGATGGTTCAATATAAGCTTAATTGGAGGGAAAATAATGATCGTATTACCAAATTGGGTAGCAGTAGTGCTACTAACATGGGTGGTAACAACATTGTGGTTTAAGCGACATGAAATTAGAGACTGGTTTGGAATTTAAAAAGGAGGTTTTAACTATGTATGATGAATCGATTAATTACGCGCTTAGTATGCGACGGCATAATACGATTCGGGCCAATGAAGAGACTTTGCTAACTGATATTCAGTTTGCTGTTGGTTGCAACGTTATCGAACGAAATAGCACGAAGAAGTATTCAGAGGAGTTCCTAGAAGCATTAGGTGACAACGGCGTGATAGTAGTAACACCTGAGCAGAAAGCCGATAAATGGATTTTTCGCTTACCGGATGAGGAGGGCAATTATGACAATTATTAGTGTTGGTGATCGTGTAACTTATCCAAGCGTTATGTCAGCTGGACAGCTCATTATTGCTGGAGGCGTTGGCAAAGTCGTTGAAATTAAACCTGACTTGTTTGGTAAGTCATCACGGCGGATTGCTGTAGTTGAAGCGTCCGGACGTAAGTTTGAGATTTTTATTTCTGCACTGAGCCAAGTGAATTAGAAAGGAAAACTGATTATGAGAAAAGTACCGCATAAGCCATTCGAAATTTGGCTAAAACAACAAAATACCCACGACCGGATGCAACCAGTCGTAGGTACCGCGTTAGACGCATATCTTATCAAACTACGTGTCTATCATACGCCCAAACCACATTTATGGCAACGAGTATGGGGGTGCAAAGATGGTAACAAGTAACTTAAATACTGCCATTTTATCGGTAATCGAAACGGGTATTGCAATCTATGGTCGTACTCCGTGCGATGAAATGACACCAGCTGATTATGAGGTGTTTTGTAACTTGAAGTAGGCCCGCAATCTTAAATTGCAATTGATTCAGGGAGGTATTTAGATGACCGATAAAGAAACGGATGTACCAAAAGTAGAGAAAGTTACGCCAGAAAAACGAGTTGAGTTACAAGCGGCATTTAATACTGGATTGGCTAAGTTCCGGTCTCAAGTTAAGGCCCCAGCCAAAAATGGACACGTTAATTACGGAACGAAAAATGGCAATAACAAAAAATACGATTATGTTCTACTGGATGACTTAATCAAATCGATTGACGATGGCTTGAAAGCGACTGGATTAGCTTGGTATCAGGAAGCTGAAATCGATATGAAAGTCATCCGTGTGCGGACAATCATCGTGCATACAACTGGTTTTGTTTACCATTCACCGTGGATGAAGTTTACAACGAACGGCCAGCCCCAGGAAGCTGGGAGCGCGATCACTTATGCTAAACGGTATTCGTTAGGAGCCTCATTCGGTGTGAGTTCCGAGGTTGATGATGACGGAGCTGCAACGAGCGCCCCGGCGGCATCACCGAGTATTGCTCAACACAGTGGTGGACAACGCCAACAGCGTGGCGGTGTTAACCAGCGACGCCAGAATAACAATCAAACTAATACTAGTAGTGGTCCCTTGAAGCAAGCAATGCATCAAATCGAATTAATCAGTCAAGCTACGGGGCGTGACCAACCTGATATTTATCAAGAACTAATGGGACAAACGGGCTACGTCGATGCTGAGCTGAATACGACCAGTAATGCTGTGAAGTTCTTCAATGCTGCTAAGCAAATGCGGCACGATTTGGAAGGTGGAAACGTATGAATGTGGTAAGTCTATATGGTCGAATTACGAATGATTTAGAGCTGAAGTATACGCAGAGTGGTAAAGCTGTTTTAAGTTTTAGCATTGCGGTGCGTGGCTATGGTGATAACAGTAACTTTATTCGTTGCCAAGCATGGGAAAAACGCGCTGAAATGCTGACGAAGTATTTTCACAAAGGCAGTCGAATCGGGATCACAGGACAGTTGATCAGTGGCAAATATGAGAGTAATGGTCAAACTCATTACACGCAAGATGTCGTCGTTAATACGGTTGACTTTGTGGATAGCAAGCAAGAGTCAGCCCAACAACGACAGCGGGCTGACACAGCGGATGCGGCCCAACAAGCGCAAGCAGGTATTAACGCACAAAATCCACAACACAATCCATTTGAAAACAATGGCAAGCAGATTGACATCAGTGATGCTGATATGCCGTTTTAGGAAGGTGGTCCATTATGGCTGAAAAAACGTATTACTGGATCAAGTTACAAATGGACTTTTTTAAATCCCCAGCAGTGCGCTTATTGCGCCGGATGTCGGGTGGCGACACCTACGCTGTTATTTATTTGGAGATGATTCTGCTATCGCTTGAGAATGGTGGCTATATCTACTTTACGGGGATTGGTAAAGATTTTTCTGAGGAGCTAGGGCTGATTCTTGAGGAGCAACAAGTCGATGTTGAGTTTTTATTAACGTTTTTGAATGCGAAACATTTGATTGAATATTCTGATGAAGATGCAAGTGCCTTTCGATTTGCGGATGATGTTACAGAAGGCTTAGTTGGCAAGGAAAGTTCATCAGCTAAGCGCGTGCGGGCCTACCGTAAACGTCAAAAAGCGTTACAAAGTAACAGTGATGTAACAGGACGTAACGTAGAGAAAGAGAAAGAGAAAGAATTAGAACTAGATTTAGAGCAAGAGTCAGAACAAGAAAAAGAATCAGGAGCAGACCAAACAGCGCAACGTGCGGACCTACCCGCACCATCCGTGTCACTAGAAAATGAATTTGACCTGATTTGGAATCAATATCCAAATAAAAAGGGAAAGAAGCAAGCGTTCGCCCATTATAAAATATGGCGTAAACAGAGTATCAAGCATACTAATGACTACTTGTTGGAACGATTACGCCTGTATCAACAGGATTTGGCTGCCAATAAGTGGAAACAACCAATGAACGGGTCGACCTGGTTTAATGGTCGCTTCGATGATGATTATCAGGCACCGAGTGCTAACCGACATGCGAATGGGTTTGCATTAGAAGACCGTGATGTTGCGGATGATGATTTGCCATGGTAAAACCCACAAAAATACAGGAATCAATTGAGCGGTTGATGAACAGTCGGTTTGAAACCTATGGCGTGAATTGCCCAAACTGTGGCACACCACTGTTACGGCCCAAGACGGTTGACTCAGTGACTGGTAGAAAACTAGCTGGGGCTTGCCCAGGAGTGATTACCTACACTGAGAATGGACAACTGCGCCGCAAGAAGTGTGGGTATACCGAACCTGTTGCACAGCGAACGATTCCAACGGCCACAGAATTAACGACGGTCGCACATCGCAATGATGCCTTGGGCTATCTGAGAACCTATAGCGTGACTAGTAGTTCTGATGTCATGCGGCACCGTTTTAAGAACTATATGGCGACGGATGAGCCTGAGAGACGAGTGCTAGTGAGGTGTCAGCAAATAGCGAAGCAGATTGCTGATGGCAAAACTGTGCATAGTCTATTAATTGGCAAAACGGGTCGTGGTAAGACGCACTTAGCAATGGGAATGCTATATGCCGTGTTGGCTCAAACAGGGTATAAGACAACTAAGCAGGTTACAAAAAATGGCGAGACTAAAACCGTCTATGTCAGTTGGAAGGCACTATTTATTGACTGGCATGAGCTTATTGAGTTGCAAAAACAGTCGTTTAAAGACGATACGTTGAAGCGACAGGTTAACAAAATTTTATTTGAAATTAAACAGGCCGATGTAGTCGTACTAGATGACTTTGGCAGTGAACGTGATACCGAATACTCGCAAGACTTAGTAGATCGGTTTTGGCGTGATCGGGAGAACAAGACGGTGATTGTGACGACTAACTTAGATGGTAAGGGTCTCGAAAATCGTTACGGCGCGCGAACATTAAGTCGAATGAAGAATTACGGTGTTGGTAATGGTGTTGCATTCAGTGCAATCAAGGATTATCGCGGTGAAGTATAAAGTGAGGTGCAAAAAATGGAATGTGAATTATGTCATGGGACTAAGGTCGTGCATCCGCAGACGATGCTCGGTGTATTCAACATTGGGCCGTGTCCCAACTGTACGGAGATCGTGCATGAACAGTATACGGAGGAGCTGGTAGAGATTGCCACAAGCAATGGGGCGCGTGCTAGAAATCAAGGACAACATTGTGACAATCGAACTAACCCAGTCCGACCAGTTGCAATATCTAGTGTCGAATGGTGAAGTTGGCTTGCTTTACGATGATGGGCGCCATATTACGGCCGCTCAGCAGCACAAGATATATGCCTTGCTGGGTGAGATTGACCGTTGGGCGGGCAACTACTTACCTGAGTTGACTAAGACACAAATGAAGGAGCAGTACGCGCTATATAGCGGAATCTATGACGGCTTTTCGTTGGCAAACTGTTCGGAGACGGTGGCAACCAACTTTATTGAATACCTAATTGATTTTTGTCTAGCGTGGAACGTACCATTTCTAACACGAACGTTGGATGAAGTGCAAGGTCAGTATGGCTGGGAGCGGACTTGTCTCAAGTATAAGAAATGCTGCATTTGTGGCAACCATGCGGATGTCGCGCATGTTCACGCTGTCGGCATTGGTCGTGATCGTAATCATATCAAACACATTGGTAATCAGGTGATGCCACTGTGTCGGGTTCATCATAATCAACAGCATAATATCGGAATTTATAGTTTCATGGCGAAATATCATATTAAAGGGGTTCGGGTTACGCCTGACGTTGCGGCGATGTTAAGGCTTGGCGATTGGCGGACTGAGCCAGGAGACCCAATCACCTTAACGGAGGCCCAAAATGAAGAGATTTAATCATCAAATACTGTTAGCGGCTGTACAGGTAGTGGAACAGCAATATGGTAGTGTCACTGATGCACCGCCAGATGCGTTGAAGCAGGTACATGCAATATCTGCTTGTATGCCAGATGCTTTGCCGACGCTCACGCACTATGAGCTACTGGTAATGAAAAGAGTGATTGCAAATGAAATATCACTGACAAAGTGTAGTCAGATGATTGGTCACAGCAATACCTGGCTAAAACCACGCTTGCTGGCAGTGATTGACGGCAATTATTTTTTATCGGAGGAAAATTATGACGAAACAACGGAAACACACCAAGAAATCAACGGTTAAGAAGAAACGGCGGCGGATGCGCATGAATGCTGACAAACATAGTCGTGAAAATTCAGAGCGCTTGCGGATGGTACATGATTATGCACCTTACCAGGTAACGAGAGGTGATAACGGATGCGAGAACTAATTGAGCAGTTGGGCAATATTTGTATTTTGGGACTCATTATCGCGGCATGGATTGCTGCGTTGATTTTCGAAACCTGGTTCGCAATCACAATTTGGAACGTTCTATTTTGAGGTGCAATGTGAAATTAATATTGGACGCTATCGGCTACCAACCATTGTTTGGCAATAAACGTGGCAAGACCCATTGGCTGGTATTCATGAAAGAGAGCAGCATAGCATGATAATCGTCAAGGAACCAACTAACGAGGAACGTAAGCGGGCGTTTGAAGCGTTCGAGGAGGATTGAGCATGAAGCAAACTGAATTAGACGTAATTATTAATTTACACAATAAATGGCTGAACAACGAGACCGGCGGTGAGCGTGCCGACTTATGGTGTGCTGACTTACGGCGTGCCAACTTAAGGGGTGCCGACTTATGGTGTACCGACTTAAGGTGTGCCGATTTAAGGGGTGCTGACTTAGAGGGTGCCAACCTAAATTGGGTCAACTGGCACGAATCAACCGGCCTTAAAGTGTACGTAGCTGGCTTGCAAAGCTCGCGCGATAATGCTCAATTAACTTATATCCCGTCGCTAGATGTGGCAACGACTGGCTGTTACCAAGGAACATGGACGGAACTTAAGCAACGAGTGGCTGATGAATACAAAGACCAAGACGAACGTATCTATAAGGCCTATCAGCTGGCAATTGATTACATCGAGGCTCAAGTGGCATTGGATAAAGCGTTCGGGGAGGATTGAGCATGATTATTAAAATTAACAATGATTATCAAGTTGATGCACAGAAATACAATAATTGGGTGCTGCAACGTATTACGGACAGTAAAGGTGGTCGATTAACGGATAGTGTTGGTAAGCCCATACCGAAAGCGATTGGCTATTACCCAGATTTATCATCAGCGTTAAAGGCAGTCTATACACAGCGACTTATTGACGATAACGAAGTTTTAAAAATTGATGAATATTTAAGTTTGTTGGCTAAAACTAATCGTGAACTTTCAAAAAATATCGATTTTTTAAATGTTGGAGGTGGCAACGATGATTAAGTTTAGAGCATGGGACAAAATTCAGAATAAAATGCTGTTACCTGACAATATTGAATTTATTCATGGTCAAGCCTATTGGGCAGAGGCTAGTACTGATGGACAGGACGGGTACTCAAACGATGGCGCAGTTGATGGAATTGACGCACTGTTTAAGCTTGAGCAGTTTACCGGCCTGAAAGACGTGGACGGCAAGGATATCTACGAGGGCGACATTTTAGCTACGTCATCTATGATATATGGGAAAAACATTACTGACTATTTAAAAGTCGAATGTCGAGAGGATTACGCAGGATTCTATTGTGGGGAGAAGCCGTTATTTGCTTGTTTGGGTGAATGGGACAATGATATTAAATTTCCACAAACCTATCCTGAAATAGTTGGCGACATCCATCGCAATGCTGATTTGTTAGAACACTGATTTTAAAGTGTTTTTAGGATGAGTATTCAGTTTTACACTTTTTATCGAAAAACGTAAACAAGGAACTGACAAAAAATGATGTACAGTAACAATCTAAAAATCAGAGAGCGAGTGTATAAATGTTTACAACAGAGAATGCTAGTGGTGAAGAAGTAGTAATTGTCTTTAGTAAAGTGGCGATGATTTCTTAGATTAAAGAACATTATCAAGTTAACTTTATTGGCACGGATGGTTACTGGGTTGACCTGAGTGGCGAAGAGTATCACTTGTTCTTGACACAGTTTAATAACTGGTTAACCATGAATTGAAAATTGAATCATAATAGTCATTAATTAAAAGAAAAGAGTGATTATTATGAAGCAAGTTTTACAAGTAACAGTACCGGTTCAAATTCCAGATAGCATGAAGTTGATACCAGATGATATGCATGGGTTTGAGGGAGAAAGTCTTATTGGACGTACATGGACGTCAAAAGATTTGCGTAAATGGTGCGGCAATAAATCTTGGGGTTGGATATTAGATAATATTATTTATAACCCAAAATATAGTCGTGAGATTGGTTATATGGAACAGCACCATCAATTGATTCATAGAGGGGTTAAAGGCAGCCCTTGGCGTTTTAAAGCTCGTGTAATGGCTGAGTTTTTAGATAGGCACTGGGAGGAATTGCCATGGTAATTATTTGAAAGGGTGATAGAGTTGGATCAAAAATCAATTCAACAAATAACGAAGTTGGTGACAGAGCTAGTTCGCAACGAACGCAAGCGACAATTTGCTAACGAGCAGACTTGGCGAGTTAAAAACACTAAGTTGCTATTGAAAAACTATGATATTCTCACGGAGCACTCCAAAGATATTGATACGGATATTGATCAGTATCTTAAAGATGTGTTCTCACAGGATGATTTAAAAATCCGTAGTATTGTGGGTTATAAGGCACGAACCAAGAAAATGATGGAGTACACAGACTTAATGCTGCAGGCCTATCACAGCTACGCTAGTAAGCGTGATATGGCAGTGAAGCGGCGCTATTTTGTAATTCAAAACATGTATATCAATCCACAAAAATGGACGTTTATGAAAATTGCTGACTATTTTAATGTGTCGGAAAAAACCATTAAGCGTGATCAGAAAGAGGCAATTCAAGAGTTTTCAATTTTCTTGTTTGGAATTGTGAGCCTCGAAGAAATGGTTGGATAATTGTCCCTTATATGTCCAGACAATGTCCCTTTTTAGATGTTATATTAATAGCGTAAATGAGTGGGTTCTTTAATTGTGTAAATAAAAAGCTGTTAAAAAGTCTAAATTGATTAGGCTTCTCGACAGCTTTTTATTATTGCTTAATAATATCATTAACTTGTTCTGTTGTCTTATTGTTAAACAATGTTTCGGAGTTACGGGTAAGTATTTGTGACCATGTATTATCAGTGAAATTATTAGTAATTGAAAATTTACATTGTGGACAAAAATGTTCATATCTACCCAAAATGATAGTTCGTTTAGTTACCAAGTCCTGTGCACATTTAGGACATCTGAGATTAGATATACCTTGAACAAAGATACGGTTATCAAAGGAGTATGAAAGATAGACAGTGAATGCAACTTCGCCCGGTTTTTTGACAGTAATTGTACTTCTAGTTTGAGGTATAAGACTATAATCTGGGAAATACTGTATTTTATTTATTCGATGAATGTTATATGACCGTGCTATCAGTAAAAGAAGACCAATTATTATTATTGTCATCCATATTTTATTATCATAAATAATGGAAAATGATTGAATAATGGATTTATTTGGAATAAACATATAAAATACTGCAGCATTTGAGCAAAGCCAAATTATTGCAGTACATAGTAGAGATGATAATGAATTCTCTAAAATTTTTTGAATTATCTTTTTCATGATATTTTCTCCTAGAATGACTAATTAGTTACATTATATCTGAAAAGAGTATGACGGTACAATAAGCCGGTAAAGTCCGATTACTGTTCTTCAAACTGGTTCTCACTTAACGGTGACATTTTTTGGAGCTTTTAGGAGAGCCAGGTACATACTTGTGTGTTTAAAAATTTGAAACAACGTAATCGCATAATACAGTGCGGTTTGATATAGTTGAGTCAATTAAATTAAAGATGTGGTGAAAATATGAGACATCCTGGTGAAATTTTGAGGCCCGAGGTTGATAGTTTTGGAATAGCATCAATTGATGAACGTTACTCTGAAATGAATGATAGCTATAACGAGGAACGTTACGGGGAATCTGTTAATTATGCGCGAAGCATGATTGAATCAACTTGTAAATGGGTATATAAAGCACTTAATGATGAGGATATTGATAAAGATAGGTATCTTAGTCTGAATAAATTAATCAAGGGTACACTAAGCTCCTTGAGTTCAGAGTTAGCGGCAAGCGAACAATTTCCAACGGTATTCGATAATGTGATTGATATTGTTACTGAGATAGGAAATTTACGAAATTTAACTTCAGTTTCACATGGATCAGCGGTAAGATCACAAACTATAACACCCGTCGAGGCCAGGTTTGTTATCTTTGCAGCAGAAGATATAACTTTGACGTTGTTAGATCTCTTATTCAATAAGACACATTCTTTAAAGAAGAATGCGGTACATTCCGTTATTGACCCTAAAGGAATGACAAAGATTCGTGAAGATGATAGCTTTGTTACCTATAAGTTAGATGGTAACACTTCTTTGGGTACAGGGACTGAATTTACAGTGTTCAAGAATTGTAATGTTATTAATCAGGTGATTGTTACCTTGCCAAAATGGGTCGATGCTAGCTCAGATCAAGAGTTTATGTCTGAACATATGCGAGATTACATGGAGGATGATGCAATAGAAAAGGGTAAAAAGGGAATTAGCGGTTATATGTACTATTCTGCTAAGAAGGATTTCTTGTATGAGGTACAAGTTGAGGATAATGTAATTTATATTACTAATGTTTAACTTTTTAAGGTGGTTTTCAGATATGTAGCATTTGAAACTGCCTCTTACTCATATAACATAGTAGAAGCTTTATATATAGTTGGATTAGATAGGGAGTGATGTGGTATGTACCAAATTGATATAACTGAGTATTTAGAGAACAAAACTGACCGAGAGTCCTTTGGAGTAACGAGTAAGGAGATATTTGTTGACTTAATGCGTCAAGTTGAGATGAAGTTTAGTGATTCAAAGATTGATTGGAATTCTTATATGAATCGTCTCTCAACTGGTAAGCGTAATGTTTATGAAATTGATTTATGGCAAAAAAATGACAAAGGAATTTGGTCGATGATTGAACACCATGAGTTTATCAGCAACACTGAAATAATTTCTTTTTTGAGGGCTAATACCAAATAAAAGCTAGCGTCCTTCGGAGGGCTTTTAATTTGGAAAACAAACTATCATTGATATATCAAGCTTTTTAGTGATATGGATTTAACTGAGAAAAGAAAGAGAATGAATTTAAACTAATAGCATGCCTTCAAACTAGCTCTCGCTTAATGGTGGGAGTTTTTGTATAGTTATATTAGTTTGGAGGAGATTGTGATGGAAATAGGTTCATTGGCGGAATGGTTTTCAGGAATTGTAGGAGCATTGGTGCTAGTTTACACAATATATCAGTCTAAACGGAGTAAAAAGGTTAGGTTAAAGATAACTTTCCATAATTCTTTAACGGCTGTTGAAGGTAAAAAAGAATTTGAAATTCCTGTTTTAGTAACTAACAAGTCGCCTGAAAAGATTGCCGAAATCGATAAGGTGATGCTTTTTGCTACCATGCCAAGTCAACCATGGAAAGATACAACGGGATTAATTATTTCTTCACATGGAAAGATGTACCAAAATGAAAAATATGGTGCCAGTCTAGTTCCGGGAGAAACAAATCAATTTTGTATGTCACGTGATTTATTTTTAATGAACTTAGATGCATATTGTGAACAGCACGAGACAGATTATGGGATGTTAGGATTTTTGATTGTCGTTACTGAGCGATCAGGAAAGTCTGTGAAAAAGAAAATAAAAAATTTTAATTTACAATGGTATTTAGATGCTGAACCCCAAAATACCAACGAAAGTTAGAATTTAATACATAAAATCAATAGAAAGCAGGGTGTGGTGGTATGTAATGGATAAACGAAAACAGGCAGGTAGGGATTACTCTTCAGGGATGGCTTACAAAGACATCTCAGCTAAGTATGGTGTGCCAGTCAATACGCTCAAATCGTGGCGTACCCGCGACGGCTGGAAGAAGGATGCATCTGCAATCAAAAAGGTGCAACCAAAACGAAAAAAAGATGCACCCAAGGTTGCACCTAAAATAGTAGATGAATTAGAGGCAAACAACGAGCTGACTGAAAAGCAGAAGTTGTTCTGCCTCTTTTATTTACAGCGATTTAATGCAACTTGGGCGTACCAGCAGGCTTACAGAGTTGATTGGAATACAGCCAATGTGAATGGTAGTCGGATGCTAGTGAATGCTAGTGTAAAACGGCAGTTGACTGAGTTGAAGAAGCAACAACAATCTGACTTGTACTTTGACCTTCAAGATATCATCCTTGAATTGCGCCAGCAGTCTAAGTCGGATGTTCGCGATGTGGTTAGCTTTAAAACAGTGAAGCGTTTGCGTTGGACTAAGATTAGAGATAAAACGGGTCCCTATGAGGATGACAACGGGCACTATCGCATGGATCCTGATATTGACCCAGAAACAGGAGAGCAAGCGTGGTATTACGAGAATATAGTAACCTTGGAAGATAGTAATCAAATTGATACGAGCAATGTAAAGTCAATCCGGATTGACAAAGGTGAGGCCGTGGTTGAAATGTATGATAAGCAGAAGGCGCTTGAGACGCTTGCTAAGTATGCTGATGTTTACACAACTCAGCAGGAATCACAGGGCGTTAAGATTGACGATAATATCGAAGGAGATGATGAAGATGAAACGAGTGAGCTTAAAGACTAAAGTAGCAACATCTTTCTACAATCTTCACGTTGATATTAAGCATCGTCGGCATTCAAATTATTGGCTGTCCGGTGGCCGTGGATCAACGAAGTCAAGTTTCGTTTCAATTGAGGTCGTATTGGGAATCATGAAAGACCCAGAAGCGAACGCCGTAGTACTACGGAAAGTTGCAAACACGCTGCGTGATTCAGTGTTTGACCAGTATCTATGGGCCATCGATGTATTGGGCGTTGAAGACTATTGGAAAGAGTCTGTTAGTCCGATGGTATTAACTTATATGCCGACTGGCCAGCAGATTCGATTTAAGGGTGCTGATAAGCCACGTAAAATTAAATCACAGAAGTTTAGACACGGCTATACTAAGTTTAAACACTATGAAGAAGTTGATGAGTTCGGTGGCTGGCCGGAAATTCGTTCTATGAATCAGTCGCTTAATCGTGGTGGTAGTGACATCATCACCTTTTATAGCTACAATCCGCCAGCGAGTCAGAATAGCTGGGTGAATAAAGTGACTGACAGTGAAGGCCTGCGCGGCGATACATTGGTGCATAAATCCGATTATCTTAGTGTTCCAAGAGAATGGCTTGGTAAAGAGTTCATTGCGGATGCCGAGCAGTTAAAGGAGGATAACCCCAAAGCGTACGCCCATGAGTATCTCGGTGAGATTACTGGGACGGGCGCTGAGGTATTTAACAACATCATTAAGCGGCGCATTACGGAACAGGAATTACAAACATTTGATAACCCAAGACGAGGACTTGATTTCGGTTTTGCCAGTGATCCATTGGCATACGAGCAAGTCTTTTTTGATGTCGCACGGCACCGGCTATACATCTACGCAGAAGTTTACCAGGTTGGGTTGAAGAACCAGAACGCCGTGGATTTAATCAAACCGTATGATCCCGAAAACAAGCCAATCACTGGTGATTCTGCTTCACCCGGAACGATTGCTGAACTTCGGGACATGGGGCTGCCGGTGATTGGTGCCATTAAGGGGCCGGGAAGTCGTGACCAGGGATTCAAATGGCTACAAGACTTACGTGAAATCATTATTGATCCGGAGCGTTGTCCTAATGCTGCCCGTGAGTTCACAGCCTATGAGTTAGAACGCGATAAGTATGGTGAATTAAAAGCAGAATACCCCGATGGTAACGACCACAGTATTGATGCTGTTCGGTATGCCATTGAGTCAATCATGCGGAAAGGAGGTTTCAAGCCTTGGAAACAAAAGCGATGATCCAATTGTTAAAGAATACCGACGGGCGACGAACTCGGTTTAACCGTCACTACAGTACAGCCTTGCGCTATTACCACAATGAAAATGATATTACATTGCGAAATGATGGTGAGTCTAAGACTAAAGAAGAAGGCAAGGAAGCCGAGGACGGCCCATTACGTCATGCTGATAACCGGGTTAGTAGTAATTATGCTCAGCTATTAATTGATCAGGAAGCGGGCTATCTTGCAACGGTGCCACCGGCAATTGACGTTGAGGACGACAATCTTAACGATAAAATCAAAAATACGTTAGGCGACAACTTTAACCTGCGTCTGAATCAGTTAGTAGTTGATGCTAGTAATGCTGGTGTTGGTTGGCTTCATTATTGGATTGATGATGACAAGCAGTTCCGTTATGGTATTGTGCCGCCTGATCAGGTTACTCCCATTTATAGCAGTGACCTCGATCGTAAATTACTGGCAGTGCGGCGTAGCTACAAAGAGCTGGACCCAGATACCGGTAAGCAATTCAATGTTCACGAATATTGGACGGCTAAAGATGTAACAGTGTTTAAGTCCAAGCTGTCAGACTATAGTGATCTGGAAACGATTGACGACCGATTCCCAACTTATGATGTATCAACTGGTGATGAAGTGGGTGCTGGTGCCGTATTTGACCATGGGTTTGGCCGGGTACCCTTTATTGCCTTCCCTAAAAACAAGGACCAACGCCCAGAGTTGTTGAAGGTCAAGGGGTTCATCGATGTGTTCGATAACGTTTATAACGGCTTCGTGAACGACATTAACGACGTACAACAAGTTATTTTAGTGCTTACCAATTATGGTGGCACCGACTTGTCAGAGTTTATGAAAACCTTAAAGCAGGACAAAGCGATTAAGATGGATAACCTCGGCCCAAGTGATAAGTCTGGCGTTGACAAGTTGACTATCGACATTCCAGTTGAAGCTCGGGACAACGTTTTGAACCGTACTGACAGCAAGATATTCGTAGATGGGCAGGGCATTAACCCGACAGATTTTAAAGCAATCGGAAATGCTTCTGGAACGGCTATTCGTGCATTATATGGGCATCTTGAACTTAAAGCGTCTAACACTGAAGCTTATTTCCGAGATGCACTTAGCGAGCTTGTGCGGGCTATTATGGGCTGGCTGGGTGTTAGTGATGCTGACAGTCGCCCAATTAGTCAGACGTGGACTCGCACAGCTATCCAGAATAGCTTGGAGCAAGCTCAGGTCGTGGCGCAGGTCGCCCAGTATTCTAGTGATGAGGCTGTTGCTAAGGCCAATCCAATTGTCGATGACTGGCAAGAAGAGTTGAAGAATCGGCAAGATGATATTGTGGCGCAAGATGGCTACGGTAATCCAGATGCTGACGACCAGCTAGGCGGTGAGGACGATGACCAAACTTAGTTATTGGGAGAAGCGTCATTTGCGCGTTAAGCAGCGAGCAATCAAGAATACGCAAGCTTATGAGAAGGCACTGCAACCCGGATTGAACGGCGCCTACCGTGAGATTGCCAAGGAAGCCAGCTCATGGGTTGATAAGTATGCCGCCAATGAGGGGTTAAGTTCTGATCAAGCCATTAAGGCATTGGACGGCATCAAGACCAAACATTGGCAGAATACGCTAGCGCAGTTCGAAGCTAAGGCCAAGACTGGAGGGTATGAACAGGAGTTAAACAGTGAATATTATAAGAGCCGCTTAGCGCGTCTGTCAGCGCTTGAAGACCAAATGCGTAAACTTACCCGTGGGCTAGCCAAGAAACATGCTAGCAGTATGGAAACAGCGTTGACGAAGCAATATGAAGACACTTATATGCGGACTACGTTTAATGTTCAGCAACAGCGTGGCGCGTTTACTTCGGATTTCGCTCATTTCAATGAGGCCCAGCTTCAAACAGTGGTATCTCGGCCATGGGCTAAAGATGGCAAGGACTTCTCACAACGGATTTGGAGGAACTATCAGCAAGAACTGCCTAGTTATTTAATGGATTCGCTGTTTCGTGCAACTGTGATGGGTTGGGGCGTTGATAAAGTTGCCCAACGAATGCACGCCCAGTTCCAAGATGTGAAGCGAAATCAGATTCATAACCTGGTGCAATCTGAATTAGGCCATATCCAAGAAGAAGCAACCGCTAAGAGCTACGAAGAAAGCGGTATTGATGCTTACGAATATATGGCAACGCTTGAAAGTCATACTTGTAACATATGCGCTAAGTTAGACGGTCAACATTTTGCGATGAAAGACCGGCGAGTTGGCATTAACTACCCCTTGATCCACGCTCGGTGCCGCTGTACGACAGTACCGTGGATTGCGGATTTACCCGATGTGGGTGAACGTTGGATGCGTGATCCTGAGACTGGTAAAGGTAAGTTAATTGAGAATGCTACCTATGCTGATTGGTGGAAGGAATATGGAACTGCCAACAGGGTTTGGAATAATGGTGACATTACTCAAATGTTGAGTAAGAAGCCGATTGCCCGTATCAGTGAGTTAACTGCTGCTCAGCTTGAAGGCATGATAATTCAGGTTGAACGGCAAAGGCCAGACGTACCGGACGATATTTATCATGGTGCCTACCGCCAAAATATGTTGGACTATGCCCACCAACTGGGCTATGATGTTAAACCAACTATTATTAATTGGAAGGATTCGCTACTAATTCCTGATAGTGCGAAAATTTATCGTTATACTGATCGAAAGCAGCAATTGTTGCGGGGTCCGCTGGAGTATTCGACAACCAACAATTCTCTTAATGGACGGGGAATATATTTTGGTGCAGATTATCAGTATACTACCAAAAAATATGGCTATTCGCCTAATGAACTTGTCACTGGTACAATGGCAGCGGATAGCGTTATCGTAAATCAATTTGAGTTTCAGGCTGCATTGCAAAAACAAATGCAAATATATGGAATTAAAGAGAAAGTACAGCCACTGGTTGGCGAGATGTTATTCGATTACGTTGCAATGGGCTTAGGCGTTGATGGGTGGTATAATTCAAATGGTGATAAGTTTGTCGTATTGAATCGAGGAAAGGTGGGAATTATTGATGAAAATAAATGAGATCAACCCAGATGTTCGAGAATTCCTATACTATCGGTTTAATGAACAGCAAGAAGCTGCGGGTATTGACTATAATTCACCTGAAATGGAATCCTTTCGTAACAATTTAGAAGTAAATAATTTTACAGCTGAGATTAAATATAGTTATTACAAGTATGCGCCTAATGTTCAGGAATGTTTGGACAAGGCCCGTAAAATCACCGAAGATCATTGGAATGTGAAAATTGAATGGCAATAACCAATAGATAGTTCCACCAGCACTCCATCACCGGTTGAGTGCTATTTTTATACCTAAATTGTCCCGAACAAGACGTAAAAAGGTTCTTTTGTTTTACACAAGTGGTGGTGCAACCACGTACAAAAAGCGTAACGGAGGAAAACAAAAATGAAACGTGAAAAACTAACAGAACTGAAACTTACCGAGGAACAAATCAAGGCTGTTATGGATATCAACGGCGAGGATATCGAAAACGCCAAGGTTAAAGCCAGTACTGGCATTGAAGCCTTGCAACAAGAAAACGAAACTTTAAAAGGTAACGTGGCTAGCCGGGATAAGGATTTGAAGGGCCTTAAAAAGCAATTAGGGGATAACGAAGAGTTGACTAAGCAAGTCACTGATTTACAAGCCAAATATGATGAGGACACTAAAGCATTGACCGCTCAGCTTAACCAAACCAAGTTGAACGGCGCATTGAATACGGCGCTGACTGGTGCTAAAGTACGTAACCCTAAAGCCATCAAGGGCTTGCTTGATATGGATAAGGTGAAGCTAACCGATGATGGCAAGCTTGAAGGTGTCGATGATCAGTTAGCAGCGCTTAAAAAGTCCGATGGCTATTTGTTCGACGAAGGTAAGCAGGGACATTACGAACCAAACGGTGGGAGTGGCCCGCAAGATCCAGATCCCGCCCAAGCAATGATCGACGCATTTAAATCTTAGGAGGAAAACAACATGGCAACAATTAATTATGCAGATGCCTACCAACAGGCGATTCAACAATCTTTTTACGACGGACATTTATTCTCAGCAGACTTATGGAACTCACCGTCAAATTCATTAATTAGCTTTGATGGTGCTAAACATATCAAAGTCCCACGGTTAACGATTGATGAAGGTCGGCGGGACCGTGCGCGGCGAACCATTACAACACCTTCTGCAAACTATTCAAATGATTGGGATCCATATGAACTTAAAAATGAGCGGTATTGGAGTACCTTGGTTGACCCATCAGATGTGGACGAATCTAACTATGTGATCTCGATGGCGAATATCACGAAGCAATTCAATCTTGATGAAAAGATGCCAGAAATGGATCGCGAAATGTTTTCTAAGCTATATCAACGTAAAGCAGACGCGAACGATGGCGGCATTCAAACTGATACATTAGATGAAAAGAACATCTTAACCGCGTTCGATGACATGATGGTCGGAATGGACGAAGCCCGTGTGCCACAACAAGGCCGAATCTTATACCTGACGCCAAAGAACAACGCCATTCTTAAACGTGCTGAAGCAATGAACCGTGAAATGGTCTTGAAAGACCCTAATAACGTTCAACGCACTGTTTATAGCCTAGATGATGTAACAATTGTGGTTGTGCCATCTGACTTAATGCAAACGGCTTTCGACTTCACGGTTGGTTCCAAACTTAAAGCTGATGCTAAGCAAATTGAAATGTTCTTGATTTCAAACGGAATTCAAATCGCACCGCAAAAGTACAGTTTTGCTGGCTTTGACAGTCCATCAGCTATGAATTCTGGGAACTTCTTGTATTACGAACAATCATACGATGATGTTTTCATCTTGAAGACCAAGACCAAGGGGATTGAATTTGTTGTGAGTGATAAGGCTCCGGCAGAAGGCACAGTGCAAACATTGGCTAAACCAACCGATTCAAGCACGGTCGAACAAATCAAGGCTTATTTAGACCAAGAAGGAATTCAATACGATGCTAGTGCCGTTAAAGCTGATTTATTAGCACTCGTTAAGTAAAGGTGGGGTAAGCATGGAACAATTACCGCGGCGGCCAGTGTTATTGGCCCAACTAAAGAAGCTATTGCCGAAGCCTGACGGGAATGATGGCTATGATGATGTTTTAAGTTATGTGCTCGATAAGACGATTATGGATGTGGCAAATTATTGCCATGTTGATCCGATTGCCTTATCAGAACATCTGGATAGCACGATTGTAGCGATGTGCATGCAGTATGTCGGCACCCATCAGTTGTTAACGCCACTTGACGAGCAGTCGGGAGATGTTGATAGTATTTCCGAGGGTGATACCTCCGTTAAGTTTAAATCGCCATCACAAGCCTATCTGGAGCTGCAGGAAGCCAATGTAATTAGCGATAACTTTTTGGCGACTCTGAATAGTTACCGGGTGGTGAAACAATGAATGGTTATAAGCGCATGGCAAAAGTGTTGCCCAAACTATGGCATGATCGCGTAACCATTACCGGTGTGCGGGAAGTTGAAGATGGGCCATTCACAACCACCGAAGACGTGGTTATTTGTGAAAATCGCCCGGCAAAAGTGGTACTGTCAGGATTGAAAACCAGCGAACAATCGTTCTATGGGACTGATTTGTACGACGCCAAGCTCATTATTGATAACGGGGTTAAGGTAGCTGCTGGTGATTTGATTGCCGTCACTGATGTGAATGGCAATGTGACCCAGTATAAGCGCGCTAGCAGGGGGTATACGGGCTATGAGACCCATCAAGAAGTAGCGATGGTTCGTGATGAGAAGGCTAAAGAGGTGGCAGCTAATGAGTTGGGGAACGATTGATGATGCTGAATTCAAAGAATTTGCGAAGAAGGTTCAAACGGAGGCCAATGCCGAAATTCTTAAATCGCAGTTGGAAGAGAGTGTAAAACGAGTTGGTGCACAAATACTCAAAGGAGTCAAAGCCAAAACACCGGTTGACACAGGGACGCTTCGACGTGGTTGGGAATTGAAAGGGCCAACAGTTAGTGCATCCGTGATTACGTTGACGGCGCTAAACAACATCGAATATGCGCAATATATCGAAATGGGACATAGAACTCGTGGCGGTGGTTGGGTTCCTGGGCAGCACATGCTGATGAAAACAATGTTTGAGGTTGATGACCAAATGACGTCATTGTTGACCCCTGCACTACAAAAGTTCTTATCTAAGCTCTCATGAGGTGGTTCAATGTCATTTAATGTAACGAAGCGAATTGCTACACAGTTGGCTCAACTTGTTCCAGGGTTGCCCATTTATCGTGAACAACAACGAGGTGGTTTTCAAGAGCCATCTTTTTTTGTGGAAAAGTTGCCAACTGCTATTATGCCAAACCTATTCGGTATCCAAGTGCGAGATAATCACTTTCAATTGGTGTATTTTCCAGACCCGGAAAACCCGAATGAAGATATGGAAATGATGGAAGAATTATTAGCTGATAATTTTGTTCAGTTAAATGATTTCGCAGGGATCACAAACCGAAACTTCGACCACAACGATGGGGCGTTACTGATGACATTCACTGTCAGTTTCCGCGCGGTACCTGTTGATGATGGCACGAAACAAGAGACGATTGATTATCGAGGAGGGACAAAACGTGAGTGAAACCAAGAGAACAGTAAAGCGAGCCAAAACGGTTGTGCCAAAGTTTGATAAGGCCGACTTGTTAATGGCGAGTGCGTTCACGAAGTTGGAAGTCGATATTCTCAAAGTTGTTTTGGAAGAAGATAAACAATATTCGTTAGAACAAGCTAAAAGTGAAATCAATAAATTTAAGGAGGCAATTTAAATGGCAGGCGGAATTTGGAAGACACAAAATAAGGTACGACCTGGCGCATATATCAATGTCAAAGGGGTGCCGGAACAACAAACTGATACGACTACTGGCCGTGTATTAATGGCAAACGGTGTTGATTATGGTTGGGGCGCTAATGGGGTCATTGAGCTATCTGGAGATAGTGACTTTCGCGCACTGATTGGTGTTGCTCAGACGGATTCTAAGGCGATTACAATTCATGAAGCTTTAAAGGGAGCCGTAACTGTGTTACTAGTCAACGACAATGCTGGTACTAAAGCAACAGTGGCTGATGAAGGCTTGCCATGGACGCTTACAGCTAAATACGCAGGTGTACGTGGTAATGATCTGACTGTCAGTGTGTTAAAAGACCCGACGGACGAGACGAAAATTACAGTTACAACGCTTCTAGGAACGTCTGTAGTTGATCAACAGGCAATTAAGAGTGATGGTTCAGTGCCACTGCTGTCTAATGATTATATTGATGTTGTTACCGCAGATGAAACGGCAGGACCAACCAAATTGGCAGCATTGACTGGTAAGACCACGTATAAGCTGACGGGTGGTACTAGTGAAAAGGGCGACATCACGACATTATTGTCTGACGCCATGGAGACTCGCTCATACAGTGTCGTCACGACGGCCGGCTATCCAGTTGATACTGAGATTCATGCCTTACTTGCGAACCTTGTACAGCGGATGCGTGATGATGAAGGGTACAAGGTGACGGGCGTTGTACCAGCTTTGACGACCGACACCAAGTACAATTCGGAAGCCATTACAGCTGTTGTCAATGGCGTGACATTAATGGATGGCACGGTCTTGGACGCAACTACCGCAGCCGCATATATTGCAGGAGCATCATCTGCGCTTGATGGTAGTGCCTCGTTGACGTATGCCGTTTATCCGGATGCACAAGATGCGACACCTCGCCTTTCAAATACAGCAATCATTGATAATTTGAAAGCAGGACACCTCGTATTTAGTGTGAAGCGAGATGGCGATGTGGTTATTGAAGAGGACATCAACAGCCTGGTTCAATTTACTGATGACAAGCCAAGCTATTTTGCTAAAAACCAGGTCATCCGCACAATCGATGGCATTGCGAATTTGACGCAAACAATTTTCGAAAACCAGTTCATTGGTAAGGTCAACAACGATGACACTGGTCGCGACCTATTCAAAGCAAACCTTGTGGCTCAACTGGATACATTGCAAAATGGTGGTTCTATCACTAATTTTGTGGCTGATGATGTAACTGTGGCAGAAGGCCAAACTAAAGACTCCATTGTGGTAGATTTAGCGGTTCAACCAAACGAAGCAATGGAAAAATTATACATGACGATTACTGTTCAATAGGAGGGTCTAAAACATGGCTGAAAACACGACAATCGGCTCGTTCCTTAATGGGCGCGATACGATTTCAACTAAGGACGCGAAAATTTATATCACTATCAATGGCAAGGTTATTCCATTGATTGAAGCAAATAAATTTAGCGCCAAGCTAGAAAAAAATAAGGAAGATGTGCAGACACTTGGATCACGTTGGAAGCACAAAAAGACTACGAGTGTGGAAGGAACTGGGACGTTAGGTGGTTACCTAATTAGTTCGAACTGGTCTAAGTATGCTTTACCATACATCAACGGTGGCAAAGACTTGTACTTTGAAGCGACTTTAACAATTAATGATCCTACCAGCGCAGCTGGCACTCAAACATTACATTTCACTGACGTCAACTTAGATGATGTTCCGTTTGCTGATTTTGAAGCGGATGACGATGTAATGCAATGGGAATCTGATTTTACTTTTGAAGGCGTTAGCCTAATTCAGGCATTCACTGGATTCGATTTATAGGAGGAATTACAACATGACCGAAGAAAAGCAACAACGTAGTGTATCTAGCTTTCTGAAACAAAATATGGCGTATGAACCAGCAACCAAAGAAGTCGCGTTCAAGCGCTTTACTGAGCCGTTTGTTATTCGAGAGATTACTAATAAAGAAATCGATGGATTACGAAAGAAAGCCACTCGTCGGCGTAAAAATCCGGCAACGGGTCAAATTGAGGAGACTCAAGACCAGGAGCTGTTTGGCGAACTACTTGTCACAGCTTCGGTCGTGTTCCCTCCGTTAGATGATCATGAACTTCAAGAAAGCTATGGTACATTAGCTGATCCAATCGGGACGTTGAAGGAAATGCTGAAAGTTGGTGAAATGACTGATCTTAGTGGTGAAGTCATGAAACTGTCAGGTATCAACCAGGAAAACTTGAAGGATTTAACGGATGAAGTAAAAAAATAATTCAAGACGGTGAAGGTGCAGATTTTTCATACTATTTCTATACGATGAATAACTTCAACTGGACCCCGTCACAGTACACAGCCCTAACTATCCGAGAAAAGGCACTCGTGATCGCTGGGATTGACATAAGAGTTAAGGAAGAACGACGTCAAGAAAAAGACGCTAAACGAAAAGCTAGAAGGCACTGAGTCTTCTAGTTTGTTTGTACATAAAAGAAAGGAGGCCATGAGTATGTCAACTGTAAGCGCAACAATTAAAATTCTAGACGGATTCACATCACCACTAGACAAACTAAACAGTAAATTAAGTCAGGGACAGTCGATGTTTTCACGTTTCAAGTCTGGAATGGCAGGCGCCAATCCATTCAGCAGTCTTAACAAGTCTGCCGCTGAAACTGGTGGGGTATTTAAGTCTGTATTAGGTGCCAATGTTATTGGTGGCGGTATTAGTAAAGGCATTGGAATTGCCTCATCGGGGATTGGCTCAATGATTGGCGAATTGAACGATTCCAGCAAGGCATGGCAAACGTTTAACGGGAACATGTCCATGATTGGACAAAGCCCCAAGCAAATCTCTGCCGCTCGTGGAAGTTTATCAAAGTTTGCGCAACAAACAATTTATTCTGCATCAGATATGGCTTCAACTTATAGCCAGCTAGCAGCAGTTGGTACAAAGAACACGACATCGTTGGTTAAAGGATTTGGTGGGCTAGCATCCGCCTCTGAAGATCCGGCACAAGCGATGAAGACTTTGAGTCAGCAAGCTACTCAGATGGCTGCCATGCCTAAAGTACAATGGGCTGATTTTAAATTGATGATGCAACAATCACCAGCTGGTATGGCTGCAGTCGCTAAAACAATGCACAGATCCACTGCACAATTAGTTCAGGATATTCAAAACGGCAAAGTTAAAACACAGGATTTCTTCAATGCTGTCTCAAAAGCTGGGACTAATAAAGGCTTTACTAAGATGGCAACACAATTTAAGACTGTCGGACAAGCAGTTGATGGACTCAAAGAAGGTGTCGCCATTAAGTTGCAAGATGCCTTTGATAGCGCAAGTCAAGTTGGTATTAAAATGGTATCCAGCTTGTCTGACTCCATTAATAAAATTGATTTTAAGCCAATTGCTGATGGTGCGATGAATGCATTTAAAACCGTCGTCGCAAATGCAAAACAAATGTGGGCCGGATTTACGGACACTGGCGCTATCAAGTCGGTACAGTCTATGTTTACGACTCTGGGTGCGTCTGCCAAACGAGTGTTTGGGAAGCTGGCAGGTGGTGGTAAAAATCCGTTCAAGAGTTTTGGTGAATTGGCGGGTAACACAATCAAAGGCGCGGCTAAATCGATTAGCGCGGTAGCGGATGCTGTAAGTAAGCTAAGCCCAGGAACGCTTAAAACGATTGGGGCCGCGTTTGTCGTTATGAAGTCTGGAATGCAGGGATTAAAGTTCACGGTTCTGATTGCCGGCCTGAATGCTTTATCAAAAATGAGCCCAGGACAAATCAAAGCAGTGGCGGTGGCAGTTGGTTTGGTTGTCACTGCGATGAAAGGGTTCCAAGCGCTTAAAGGGATTAGATCAGCATTATCAATGTTTCAAAAGACACCTAAAGTTCCAGAAATTCCAGTACCAGAACCCGGTAAGACGGGAGCGGCTGCGACATCAATGTTGAAGCTAGGGATTGCTATGGTTCTGATTGGTGCTGGCGCTGCTTTAGCAGGCGCGGGACTATTGATGATTGCGAACGCAACAATCAAGCTGGTGTCAGCTGGTTGGCCAGCTATTGCAATGTTCTTTGGAATGATTGCGGCTGTCGCTGTATTAGCTGTCATCGTTAAACTACTCGGACCGTCCTTAATCGGAGGTGCGGTGGGATTCTTAATTCTTGGTGCTGCTTTACTATTGATTGGTATTGCGGTGTTACTTGCATCGGCTGGCTTGGCGCTATTAGCAACTCAATTGCCGTTGATTTCTCAGTATGGTGTTAGTGCCGCTATTGGACTATTAGCGCTTGCTGGTGCGGTTGCCGTCTTCGGTTTGGCTGCTATTGTTGCTGCAGTGGGTCTTATTCTATTAGGAGCTTCCTTATTAATCTTAGGTGTTGGATTTGTTATCGCAGCCGTGGGAGCGCTGCTATTTGCCGTTGCAATGGCTGCCATCGTGGTGACTGTTATTATCGCTGCTGTTGGGATGTTGATGCTGGCAATCACATTGCCGTTGATTGCCGTATTCAGTATGATTGCGGCTGTCGGACTGTTACTTATGAGTGTGGCTTTAACTGTCATTGCCGTTACAGGTTTGATTGCTGGAGTTGGCATGATGATATTGGCGGTTAGTATGGTGCTACTAGCACCGTTGTCCATGCTAGCTGCGATTGGTTTGTTGCTATTAGGCGTAGCAATGACCATGGTAGCAGTAACAGTGATGATTGCAGCAGTTGGAATGATGATTCTAGCCGTAGCAATGCCGTTAGTGGCCGTGTTTAGTATGGTTGCCGCAATTGGTTTGCTATTAATGAGCGTGGCCCTAATGGGGATTGCCGCAACGGGCTTGATTGCTGGGGTTGGAATGATGCTATTAGCGGTAAGTTTGATGTTAGTAGCACCAATGTCATTGGTGGCTGCAGTTGGAATAATGATGCTAGGTGTTGCACTAATGCTAGTTATGGCCGGTGCAATGGTTGCCGCAATGGGGCTAATATTAGTTATGGCTGGAGCAATGATGGCGATGGTTGGCTTGATGCTGGTTATGGCCGGAGCGATGATGGCTTTTACAGGCCTTGTGATGGTTATGGCTGGAGCAATGATGGCGATGGCTGGTCTGATGCTGGTTATGGCTGGAGGGATGATGGCGATGGTCGGTTTAACGATGGTTATGATGGGAGCAATGATGGCAATGATCGGACTTGCTGCTATTGTGCTGGTGGCTGCTGCCACTGCCCTTGTTCTCGCAGGGCTAGGAATCGCTGCCGCCGCGTCTGCTATCGGTATGGCTGCATTGGGAGTAGCAACGAAACTTGTAGCGACTCAGGTTGCTTCAATAGCAAACAAAGCTGCATCAGCTGCCGCTAGCCTAAAAACAATGGTCAGCGCGGTTAGTGTTGTTAAGACCGGACTAAATACATTAGGATCTATTGCACGAGATGCGGTTAATAAATTTGTTAGCGCCTTTAAAGGCGGAACAGGTAATGCACGGTCTGCCGCACACGCCTTAGTTAATGCTGCTACCAGTGCAATGAAGAGTGGTGTTAGTGCTGCCCGTTCGGCTGGTGCCATGATTAGTGCCGGATTGGCCGCCGGAATGCGGTCGAGATTAGGAACGGTTACTGCGGCTGCAAATGCCCTGATTGCACAAGCTAATCGTGCTGCTCGTGCAGCTGCTAAAATTCATTCACCATCGCGGTTATTTGCTGAAATTGGTGACTATATGGGCCAAGGTATGGCAATCGGGATGAATGGAACTAGCTCGTTGATTAGTAAGGCGGGAGCTAAGATGGCAACGTCAGCAGTGAGTGCTGCCAATATTGACTCATCGTTAGGAAATTTTGGTTTAACTGGGCTAAACCCTGGTGATCAACTAGCAGCTGGCTTCAATAGAGCATTAGAAGTCATTGGTAATGTGTCTAATGCGATTAATGGAATGAGCGGTAGTTCTATCACTGCTAATGGTCAGATTCAATTCGGAGCTACAGGAAGCCATATAAGCGATGTTCCGGCTACGACGCCATTTGGCGATAATGCTCGTGAAACGGTGACAGCTAACCATTATGGCGATGCTTCAAGTATGGTTGTTCAAGTACAACCAGGTGCAATTCAAGTGGTTAGCAGCGGTAATGGTGCACTTGATGGCGAAACTATCGCTCGCGAGCTTGAGAATTATTTGATTCGTAAAAATGGCACGGCGATGAGCTAAAGAGGTGAGTGAATAATGGCAAAACATATTGGTGTGTATCTGACCGATAACAAGAACAAAACGATTGAGCTACCGGTTAACCCACAAGAATTAAAAGTTAACTATGAAACCAACGATGCAACCGAAGAAGTTGTCAAGCTTGGCGAAATCAACAGAATTGGTGAAGTTAAATTGCGAACACTGTCAATAGAAAGTATTTTGCCAGTCACGACTAAGAATGTGCGTTATGTGACTGCCTCCAAGCCACTTAGTTCGGCTCAAAAGTATATTGATTGGATTATTGCGGCTCAAAAGTCAAAAAAGCCAATTCGCTTGGTTGTTTCTGGAACTAAAATTTCACTGAAGATGACAGTTGCTAGCTTTAATTACGGGATGGAAAATGCAAATGCGGATGAATACACCTTCACGTTAGATCTAACGGAGTATAAAACTTATAAAGCTGAAAAAATGAAAATTGCTAAGAAAAAAGTTGCGAAAAAAGGAAAGCCGCGGCCAAAGCCACCCAAAAAAATTGGGCGAGGCTCGAAGGTAATCGTAAATGGCCGCTTGCACGTTGATAGTTATGGACGGGGACCTGGCCAGACTGAGCATAACACCATTCGCAAAGTGAACTTTATCGCTCTCGGAAGAGCTTATCCATATCACGTGACGACGCTTAGCGGCGGTTGGCGCGGATGGGTGAAAAAATCTGCAGTAAAGGCGGTGTAAGGAATGGCAGTAACGACGATGACGGTCCAACATCGCGGTGAAGGGGCGATTGTGTGGGACATCCGTAACCTGTTAGTCAATGATTCGATTACTTGGACGACTGACTTGAATTATTCGGCCGGTTCATTGGAGTTTGATATTGTCGAGGTTGATGAAGGATTCACACCGCATAACGGGGACATTGTTAAATTCTATTGGGATGGTATCAGAATTTTTTACGGCTATATTTTCGATTTCAAATATGAACCAGAAAAGTTCACAGTGACTGCCTATGATAAACTTCGTTACTTGAAAAATGAAGATTCCCTTGTTTGGCCGGTATCGACGTTGAGTCAGCGTTTTAGTAAAGTTTGCAATATGGCTCAAATCAGTCACAGCATTGTCAGCGCTAGTAGTCATAAGCTAGCGGCGGAAGTCTGTGATAGTAAAAGCTATTTTGATATGCTGAAAACGTCGATTGAAAACACCGAGAAAGCAACTGGTAATCTGTATTTTGTGGCTGCAAATTATGATGTGGTTGAACTTCGGAAGGCTCCGTACAAGGCGTTAACGACAGTTGTGGGGGACAAGTCATTGATGACTAAATTTCAATACGAACGCAGTATTGATGATGCTGCAACCGTGGTACGAATCGTTCGAGAGGATGAGACTAAAGGTCAGAAGAGTACAGCGACTGCTAGTGGCAAGAGTGCTAAGGATACGCATTACACTACTGTTACTGCAAGTAGTCGTCATAATATTGATAACTGGGGCCGGCTTCAACACGTAGAAAATGCGAAGGATAAGTCGAACAAAGCACAGATGATGGAGCAAGCTAAAGCATTATTAAAGTCGAAAAACAAGCAAGCATACACCTTGACGCTCACGACGTTAGGCGATATTGATCTGATTGCTGGTAATGCAGTGTACGTCAAAATTCAGAGCTTGAAGGACATTGGTCTTGGGACCCGTTCAGTGCTCATTACCAAGGCGACACATCATTTTGGAACTAAATATACTTGCGAAATAGAAATGAAGGTGTAAAAGATGGCCGGTGAGTGGCTACTTAGTATGCTGAAGAGTAGAGGTGGCAGCCAGTCGGACTATGCTGATGTTGTTTACGGCACAGTTGTGGGTACGACTCCGCTACAGGTTCAGCTTGGCAATAATTTAATGCTGACCAATGTGTTTCTGACTACGGGAAGAGCTGTCAGTGACTATGAGACGATCGTAAAAGTCGACGGTAGTGATAAAAAGGTACAAATTAAGAATGGGTTAAAGACTGGAGACCACGTTGCGATGATTCGCAGTGATGGTGGCCAGTCATTTTATATTTTTGATAAAGTCTGAGGTGAGAGCAATGGCGGATGAAATTGAAACAGTCGACGATGGCGTTACAGTTGATGACCTGGCGGACGAAGTGGAAGAAGTCACGTTGCCCTCGAGAACTTATCAAGTAGTAGACGGGCACATCGTTGGTATGGTTGATGACTATGACGCAATGGTTCAAGCCGTTGATAAGGTGATGCGGACTGAAAGGTTTGTCTTTCCCATTTATTCTGACCAGTATGGTAATGATTTTAGTGAACTGCTGGGAAAAAGCTTTGACTATGCCACCGTTGAAGTCGAACGAATGTTGCAAGAAGCTTTACAGGCGGATGATCGGGTTGATGATGTAGTGGTTGAAAGCATCGTACAAGTAAATGCGACTACTTTAGACATCACAGCTACGGTTGAAACGGTATATGGCACCATGAGTGTTGAAAAGGAGGTGCATGCGAATGAATCCTGATGACTTAGCCAATCAGTTGGAAGCCCAAGACTTTGACTATTGGCTGGATAAAATGTTGGCAAAAGTTTCTGATACGGTTGATAAACGTGAAGGCTCAATTATCTATGATGCGCTAGCGCCAGCTGCATCCGCAATGGCGGAAAGTTCTATGGATGCAGCAAAGATTGTCCGTCAGACATATACATTAACTGCACAAAGCGAGTTCTTGGATTATCGGGCTGTCGAGAAAGGAACATCGCGACAGCCAGCGACTGCGGCCAAAGCCAGCGCCAAATTTACCGATGCTGACGGACAGCCGGTGACTAATGTGCAGGTCGGTGACCGGTTTGCAAGTCTAGGCGATGAGCCGTTCTTTTATAAAGTGGCTGAAATTGTCGGCGACGGCGTAGGCTATTTAGTTGCTGAATCAGTAGGAAGCGGCCCTAATGGCTATCGTGGCCAAATATTACCAGTGACGCCGAATGATTCGCTATCGTGGGCTGAAATCACTGCAGTGCCGGTACCAGCCCGCGATGCTGAAACTGATGATCATCTACGTGAGCGATTACTCTCGCCTGACTCATACAATGCTTATGGTGGGAATGTGGCCGATTATTTAAAGATGCTAGCTGGAATTGAGGACGTTGGCGCCGGTCAAGTTTATCCGGCGTGGCACGGTGGCGGCACTGTAAAGCTAGTCATTATTGACAATGATTTACGAGCTGCAAGTACTGACCTATTGAATCAAGTAAAGAATACGATTGATCCAGATGAGGTTACTGGGGAAGGATATGGACTTGCGCCAATTGGACATCAGGTCACGGTCGTTGCACCGACTGAGCTGGTAATTAATGTTACTACCACCATTGAAGTTGATAGTCAGATTACTGTTGAGGCCGTTCGTTCGGCGATTGAGACAGGAATTGAAGCCTATTTCAAACAAAAGCGTACCGACTGGAATAATGTCGATGCGGTGACTGGCCGAGGATACCAATTGACAATCTATCGTGCGCAAATCCTAACTCAGCTGATGAAGGTTGATGGAGTTGTTAATGCCTCGTTACCACTATTAAATGGACAAGCAGCTGATATTGATTTGGTATTCAACAATACGGTATCACAGCTACCAGTGATGGGAGTGGTGGACTTCAATGGCTAAATTAAGTGACTATTTACCAGATTATTATGATGATATTGTGGAAATGCATTCGCTAGTCAATGCTGAACAGGTGGCAGTTGATGCGAATACGGACCAACTGAATCGAATATTGATGAATCAATACGTCTTTACGGCGGATGCCCAAGGATTGTCGTTATTCGAATATCAACTGGGAATCACACCTGAATCAGGGGCTACTTTGGAAGAGCGACGGTACGACATTTTGATGCGTATCTTACCGCCACAGCCAATCACAATTGGCTATTTTCGTTCGCTTGTTAAGGCAATGCAGATACCGGCTGATATTGAAGTTGATGCGATCAATTCAATCTTGAGCACCATCAGCTTGGAAGCGGATGTGAGTGTTACACAAATCAAACGGCTACGCTATTTGTTGAATGTTTATGTTCCAGCCAATTTAACCTATCAAATAACAACGCGACGTACAGAGCGGACAGTCGAGCAATTTAATGCTGGCCAAGCAGTTCAAGTTGCGGTTGCAACTAGTGTAGATGCGGAACCAGTCAGTTTTATGCTGTTAGCGGATGAAATTATGCGCGTCGGTACCGTGCAACATGTCACGGTCAACACGTCTGTGACCGCTGAGAGTACACAATTAAAGGAGGTGAGTTAAATGGCAACATATGCAAATTCACAATTGACAAGTGCAGGCTTATTATTAGCAAGTCGAGCAGCAGCGGGTAAAACAACCTTCTCGCTGACACGCACGACCGCAAGTAGCAAAGACCTATCGACAGTAAGCGTTGGTGAATTAACAGCGATGCCGGATGAGATGCAGAGTGGTGTACTGACGGACAATTCTATTGTCAGACTAGATGATCATACGTTAAAGCAAGTCGAAGTTTTTTTTACGAATCGTGATCTAGAAATTAGCTATCCAGTTAATGCGATTGGCATTTATGCTAAGGAAACTGGTGGCAGTGAAATTCTATACGCGGTAATCAAGGCTGTAGAAGCTGAAATGATGCCTAGTTTTGCAGATAAAGTTTTGTTGGAATTCAAGTTGGCCGTTACTGTGGTCGTTGGTCAAATCCAGAATGTGACGGTTGCGGTTGATCCGAATGGATTAGCGACAACGACCTATGTTCAGAACCAACAAGTAGCAGTTGTACTGAATGAAAAGTCCTACGCAATTGATACCGCCAAACTGAATCTGAACGATTATCCCAGATTTAAAGCATGGGGCTATTACAATGGCGCTGGTATTGCACAAACAACTTCGTATGCCGGTGTTCCGCTAATGACGGAATTAACAATGAATGTTGATTTGCAGAATAATGGTCAAGTGATGATTCCGCGGTTCATGACAGCACAAATCAAAGCTGCATTACCGGACTTCAATATCGGTAGCTTTGCAGTTACCCGTGCGAGTGATGGAAAATGGATGTATCTTATTTCGGAGCCAGCAACTATTGGTATTCAGTGTTTGAATGCAACTTTTAAGTAATGGGAGGACAAAAACATGAAGATTAAATCTACATTAGAAAACGCCGGGGGGGGGGTATAAACTTAGTATTATCAACGTTTCTAACCCCTTTATCATATTGGAATGGTGGTGTGATTTATGACTAATATCACCAATATTGATTCCGGTCAAGCAGGCTGGGATGGGGTTATCAATACGAATTTCAAAAATTTGAACAATATGGTTATCGGAGGCCGAAATTATTTTAGCTTGGAGAAATTCAAACGTAGTCAGTATCGGGAAGATTATTTGGAAATGCCATCAGTCAATTTACAATTAGCTGCCAATACTACGTATACGGTATCTACTAATATTCCAGCACGTGATGACCAAGGAACACAGGATCTATTTGCAGGAAACGCTGGATTTAAGGCAGTTTCCGGTACTAATGGCGTTAAAGCTGGAAGTCCTTTGACTGTAACGACAAATAATACTGGTATTCTGCAAATTTCTGTACGAAATGTCAGTTTGAACACCGGTCAATATCATGTACAAGTTGAGCTTGGTGATAAGGCAACGGATTGGCGCCCAGCAGTGGAGGACACTGCACAAGTCACAGATACTGGCTGGATTAGGGATGGGATTACTCTAATGAATGGTGCAAAAGTTTACAGTAATTTTTTAGGTGATACTCCCGCCTTTAGAATTATTCAGTTAGGGGCAGTTGATATGTTAATGCTGAGCGGTTCTGTGAATGGCATCGCTATTACCAAGGGATGGAATCTAACATTAAACGTTGCTACGCTGCCACAGCTAGTTACGGATTGGTTTAGCGAGCACCAAATGGTTAACACTCACTTTGATACACGAGCATTTGGAGTTCAATATGGCTGGAATTTTTACAATGGAAAAATTCAGTTGCAATATTGTTCAGAAACAAGCGACGACACATTTTGGATTAATTTTAACCATGTATTTATTTCGTAAAGTAGCCGTTCACAATTGAACGGCTTTGAATTAGAGAAAGGAAGTTCAATTATGACAGTAAGTTTAGCAAAAGTTGATTATGGTCAAGAACATTGGGAAAAGACTATCAATGATAACTTCTCTGGCCTTGACTCTGATACGTTTCATTTGTCTGGGGGACCAGTTAGTCGGCAAAATTTGATCTTAAATTCTGCAACTCCTCGAAATACTAAACATTGGTCCGCACCCGTTGGTGGAAAAGTTCTTGTTATTCGTAATCACTTATACAAGAATGGCAAAGTCAATTTATTCAGCATCTTACATGACAAAGAAAAGCCCGGTGTTGATGAGGAGGTTTTTGCAATAACGGATGAGTATACCTTGGTACCCAACACAAATTATGATGTCTATTTCATTGCGTATGGTGCTGTCGGTATTACAAGCTTTGATGCTTACATGATTTGTCATGATGCAAATGATAATTTGAATAATATTCAATTAACCACGAGTGTTGTTCCAAATCCGTCTAAAGCAGTTCTGTATAAGCTTAGCTTCAATTCAGGTAATAATGTTCAGGGAGCATTCCGTATTGACAACAATGGGTCTACCGATGGTGTAGATCACAATTTGTTTTTTGGTGAGGTATTTGTTGGAAAGTCAGAGTACTGGGCACCCGCGGCCAACGATATTCATGCGGAAGACACTGGATTAGTTCGTTTGACAATGGTTGGTGCGGTGGAAGGCCTGTATCAAGCAAAAGATGCACCGCTTGCTCGACGTGTGAATGATCTTGTCCATTTGACTTCTGGAATCGTAGCAACTGCAGATATTCCGGCAGCAACGAGAATTTTAGCAATGCCAGATAAGTTTTTGGGGGCTGACGGTGGCATCACAGCATTATGCCGAAATGTATCTAGTCAAACCGAATTTCCAGTAACCATTAAGGATGATGGACTATATGTAGCCAAAGCCTTGCCAAACGGTACTAAGTTAGATTTTGCAGGCATTAATTATTTAGGAAGGGATGAGTAAATTGCCACAAATATTATATTTTTGGAATGAAGACAATGAGCTGGATCACAGTGAATTTTTTATGACGGATGATGAGTTACCTAATCCGTTACCAGGCAACGCGACGCCAGTAGCACCGACAAATGGACTATACGAGCCAATTACGTGGGATGGGACTACATGGAATGGCACTGATAAGGATGAATGGCTTGCAGCACATCCAGTGCCAGTACCGGAGCCGTCAGAACAAGATAAAACTAATGCGGCATTGATGTTGCAAATTGCGCAGAACAAGACTGCGCAAGACCAGTTCAACGCTCAAGCAATGCTTGCAATTGCTGCACAGAATGGAGGAACTAACTAATGTTTATTTTTATCAAACAGTATTACGCGATGGGGCTGTATAATGCGGATAATTTAAGCACTTTGAAACTAGGCGGTTTACTAACAGAGGATCAATACAATGAGCTAGTTGGTATTAATGAAGATACGACTGACACAGAAACGGAGGATAAAAAGAATGAAAATTAAAAACAAGTTAGAAAATGACGGGGGGGGGGTAGAATGCCTATATACCGGTATTTCTAACCCTTTTATTATTTATAAAGGTGGTGTTAGTTATGATTAACATCACTACTATTAATCATGGTCAAGCAAATTGGGATGAACCGTTGAACCGAATGTTAGAAGGCCTTGGTTCAGCGGTTGAGGATACTGGATGGATTGACTTAACGTTAATCAATGGTTTCGAAAACAGAGCTAATATTGGAAAAACAAGTATAAGAAAAATCGGCGAAATTGTAGTTTTGAGACTGTCAATTACTAACTTAGTTCGTGATGCTGTCATTGCAAAATTACCAACGAATTTCTATCCACAACAGTCTATCCCGTTCTCGTTAAGAGGAACAATTGGACGTTCATTTTCATTAACACTGGGTAATGATGGAAATTTGAATTTTGAGAGCCCAATGGATGGACAATTTGATGTGACTGACTATGTAGGCGGTACGTTTGTTTGGGTGACTGGTTAGGAGATGAAAGTATGTGTTAACACATTTAAAGCAGAATCGTTTTTGGTTGTGGAAATCATTAGAAACTTATGGATTGGGCGTCTATTTTCTCGTTAGGCATAATGTAACCTTTGCCTTCGTACCACCACGGCCAACGGTTTTAGATATCATGGATGATCCACCTTCGATTTCAATACTCATGATTGTAGCGACGTTAGCAGTTGTCTATTCGTTCTGGAATATTGATGTACCATATTATAAACCGGTAATGACAGGAGCCCTCACATTTGTGTGGGTCTTTTTTATGGTCGCCTTTATCTTTCACGATGCTGGTAATGGGCAACTAATAAGTTTTGAATCGATGTATGCATTTTTTGTTTTATCATCGATGATCCATGAAATAGTAATCGGGGGCTGATATAGTGAGCGACGTCGTACTCGTGGCCCTCATCAGTGCTGGTGCTTCGATAATCGTTGCATTGATAACTCAAGCACCGGCGATATTGAACCGTACTAAGGCCACTGACAACACGCTTGCCAAGCTAAAAAAGGATAATGAGGCGCTACAGAAGGAGAACACAAAGAAACAGGAAATAATCGAATATTATAGGAAGCGAGATGAAAAATAGTGGAAGAATTTATCCAATTATTGAATGGTGGTACTATTGCCATGATTGCGATTGCTACTTTTGTAATCGTGTGGGGAGTTAAGCAAACACCATTGAAGAATGTGTATTTACCAATGATTGCATTGGGAATTGGGGCAGTGATTGGTATTGTATTTGGTTGGCTGAACGGCGATATTAAACCAGTCGTAGGGTTAGTTGATGGTTTAGTTGCTGGCGCCGTCAGTGTTGGCGGTAATGAGGTATTCAAATCAATTACACATGCATTAGATGGAGGTGTAGAATAATGAGTTTAAATGGTATTGATGTTTCCAGTTATCAGGCTGGCATGAATGTTGATGAAATCGCTGGTGATTTCGTCATTGTGAAAGTAACTGAAGGAACAGGATATACGAATCCGTCATGGAGCGGGCATGCTAAACAAGTTCTATCTGCGGACAAAAAGTTAGGACTCTATCACTTTATTCGAAATGACGTTGATGTAAAGAAACAGGCCGACTACTTTTTGTCCAAGGCTAAGCCGTATATCGGTCAAGCTGTTCTGGTTCTGGACTTCGAAAACACGAGTGGTTCGACAATTCAAGATCAAGTTGGCGTTGGACTAGCCAAACAATGGCTTGATTCTGTTTATAGCCAGACTGGAGTTCGTCCGTTGCTCTATACTGGTATTAATTGCGAAAATTCATTGGACTGGTCGTCCGTTGTCAAGGCTAATTATGGACTATGGTTGGCCCAGTATAATCGTGATACGGTCGTTAATGGGTTCAAGCCACGTGATCTATACGGATTACTTAAGCATTGGAAGTCGATGGTCATCTTCCAATACGCAAGCGTTGGGCGCTTGTCAGGTTGGGGTGGCAATCTTGATTTCAACGTTTTCTACGGTGACAAAGCCGCTTGGGACAAGTATGCAAAAGCGACTAAGACAGTTGTACCTGCGCCAAGTAAGCCTAAGCCAGCCGGGCCAAAGTGGGTCAAGGAGCAGAAGACATACACGCTCAAAACAGCTGTGAAACTTCGAACAGGCGCTTCTACAGCGTCCAGTGTTATTGCTGTCTTGCCAGCGGGATCAACCATCAAGACTGATCAAGCTATCATTCAAGGTGGTTATCGTTGGGTGCGCCAACCACGTCCGAACGGCTATGCTTATATGGCAACTGGCCCAGCTAATAATACTCTTGAATATGTGAAATAACAAAAAGCCTCACACTGACCATAATGGTTGGTGTGGGGCTTTTTTAATTTATTTACTCCATATATTTTAACCGCCTAGGCGTCATGTGCATTTACCGTTGCTGTAACCCCTTGGGGCACAATGAGTTACAGTGGTGTGGATTTTTTTGGTGCACTTTTGAGTGCACTAAATCGTCGAAATTTGATGTTTTTTCGTAAAAGTGCACCAAAAAGTGCACCATTATATCAATTAAAGCCGTTTTGAAACAATTAAATTAAAATAAAAACGCCGTCAACTCAACGATTGACGACGCTCAAGGCTGGTACAGATAATCAATTTAAGGAGAGTACAGCCTTTCGAGTGCACTCTCATATCATTGATATCAAGCCTTTTAGCGCTATCATTTTTGTTGAGTGCACCAAAAGTGCACCATGTTAGTTGACCTGAGAGAGGGCTTTTAAGGTCCGTTCGTTTTCCTGTCGTTGGTCTTCTTTAATCATATGAGCGTAGACGTTACGAGTGATGGAACTGTTCTTGTGACCTAATCGTTTTGAGATGTATTCCATCTTCACACCACAGTAGAGTAGGTAACTAGCATGAGTGTGACGTAGGCCGTGAAAGCTAATCCGTTTAATACCCAATGAGTCGTGGTATTTTTTAAGCAGATTATCGCATGCACCTGGAGAGGGAATACGACCACGCTTATTCATGAAAACCAAATGATCTGGGTTGTCCAATTTAACTGCCATTTGTAAAGCGTGTAACGTTTTAAGATGATTTAAAAGATCGTCAGTTACGGTTATTGTCCGAATACTCGATTCGGTTTTAGTTTTCTTGAATTTTTGACCATAAACATAATCCCATGACTTATTAACGCGTACGGTTTTGTTTTGCCAATCAATATCGGGCCAAGTGAGTGCAGAAACCTCGGCCACTCGCATTCCAGTTAGTAAACCAGTGTAGATCATTGATTTGCTGGTAGAGGTTAACTTGATATCCGTATTAACCTCAGCGGCTAGTTTTTGCATGTCCTCGGCATCAAGGTACTTTAACTGTGCTGATTTACCCGCATGACCGCCTAACTCAGCGTGCAGACAGAAATCAGACTTAATTAAGTTATCAGCCACGGCATCAACAACAGCAGCGTGAATATGACCGTGCAGCTTTTCAACGGATGATTTACTATGATAGGGCTGGTCGTCTTTAAGATTACGTTTGGTACGCTGTTGTGAGTTACCATGAACAAAGTCATTAATGAATTGTTGATACCGCAGCCGAGTCATTGCTGATAGTTGGATCTTTGGTAAAAGTTCAGCGATTTGACGGAGAGTGTATCGGTATTCCTGTTCGGTAATTCGTGCAACTTTGCCAAATTTGTAAGTTTCTAGCCATCGTTCATAGTAATCAGAAAAGAGTGTCGTTGTGTCAGTCTTACCAATGGATTTATCAAACTTAGCTTGTTCTAATTCGGTAGCCCATTGTTCAGCTTCTTTTTTGCGAGTGAAACCACTTTTGTTTTTAAAGCATCGTTTGCCGAATTCGTCATAGTAACTGACGCGGACGGCCCACTTACCATTTCTTTTAGTAATACTTGCCATTTTGATTTCCTCCTTAAATTTCACCTAGGCGGGTAGAATTTGAAGGATTGTGGCATCACTTCCTTTCAGGTATAATTAATTTTATAAAAAGGGTAGAGTTATCCTTTGTTATGTATTTGTTCAATTAGCACATCTGACTTCTTGGCGGGAGGGGATGTGCTTTTTTTATTTCCATTTAAAATTAGATGGTGAGAACGATTTTGAGTGACCGACCCTTTCAGAACCATAGTGGACATTGGTCATGATGGCAGAACTGTCTGCACCAATGTCCATACCGTCGATTACGAGCTGTGTTGCAGCTAATTTTTGTGCTCCTTGTCCGACAGTAGTTTTTTGGGCGTCATTTAATCCCATAAAGTCATCATTGACTGTTACAATTAGGCCTCTATTGTGGTCATACGCTAAGGTGTCAATGTAAGTTGCGTAGTCGTATCCTTTTTGACCATCGTTCGCAAATCCTTGATCTTCGCTTAAGCTGGATGACAAGTCTTCATTAAATTTAGCGAGTTTTTTAGAATCCATAGCTTGAAGGATATCATTAGCATCATTACTTTTCTTCGATGAACTACTGCTTTCTTTTTTGCTAGATGCTTCTTTTTTTGAATTCGACTTTGCTACTTTTGAAGTTGATTCTTTCTTGGAGCTAGAACTTGATTCATTTGAAGAGCTAACACAAGCAGTTAAGCTTAACCCGGTTAATAGAATTGTCCCCATGGTCGCGACCTTTTTCATATTCATTTACATATCCTCCAATGATATAATTGTTTTTGTAAAGCAACATAACGTTATTTGAGGCGTTTTACTGTTGATGGCGGTGAAACGCTTTTTTGTAAACTTAGTATATCAGTCTATGCTATTACTATTCGGTTGTAACTCGTGAATTCTTTCAATACGTAATTGAAAATCTCTGATTGCCACTCCGGAGTTACTATGTTCTTTTTGTGCCTGTATTCCAGCCTCTAGAATGTCAATTTCACTGTTATATCGTTTCTGTCGACGATATAGTTTGGCCATAGTTTCAAACACGCCAGGTAACCAATTACCATGGCCGATTATTTTTAATCCATAGGATTCTGTAGCAACATAGTTTTTACTGTGCCAGAGATTGTATAGCTTTCCCGATTGAATTTGGTATCGTTCTATATTTCGGTCCTCTATTTCTATGTCTTTTATTATCCTCTCACTATCTTCTTCAAGGACAGAAGCCATGTTCGCCTTACTAAAAATGTTTAGAATCTTGTTAAACAGGTTCACGGACATTTCCTCTTTCTATGATAGATTCACTGGTTAAATTACAGTTACAGACTAAATACGCCTTGACTAATCTTAATACCCAGTTCCTGTTCGGCTACGTTTCGAATAAATAATAAATGTTTGGTTTCGAGCTGGTAGCTCTCAGCGAATCTGAGAATATTAAAATCGCCTGGTTCAATATCAGTCGTATTTAAGTAGTTCTTAATCATAATATAGAATGCGCCACGGTTCGCACGCGATTCTATTTTTGAATTTGAGACCATACTAGTATCGATGAGTGGCTCAACAGTTGGGTCGAGTAAGCAGTGTTGCAACTCATGGCATTTTACAAATATGGGTGACTTAGTATTTTCATTAATAAAAAAGGTTCTAGTCAACGGTAGTGAGTAACCGTTGATATTATCTGGTAAGTCACTAGTATAGTGGTAAGCAATCCCAAAATGACGGATTAGACGATCAGGGTCCCAAGTTCCTAACGTTTCCATATCAGTCAACGCTTCTTGCAAGGTGTCATAAATCATCTAATCACTTCATTTCCCATCAGTTTTTTTGCCATTATTATCGTAACCACCATATTTACGTAGTCGGTCTTGTCCTTCCTTACTTTCAAGGTAAGTTTTGACAAGCGCACGAATAGCAGCCTGGTCCTCATCGGATAAAGCATGATCACGTTGTGTAAGTGGCGCAACACTATTAACGATGTCATCAACGTCAATGTGTTTTGGTTCATCCGATTGAACAGTGCTTTCGCTTCCAAGCAAATCGGCGACAGAGACGTCTAGAACTTTGGCAACTTTTTGTAGGCTAGCGGTACTGGGTGTTTTTGCATCCCAGCGATAAATGCTATTTTTTCCTAAACCTGCTTTTTCAGCTAAAGTTTGTAGTGACCATCCGCGTTGCTTAGAAAGTTTTTTTATTCTTTCTAATGTAGTCATATCAACACTCCTAAGGGTATTGATGAAATTATTATCACAAATGGTGGAATATAAGTTTGACTTTTTATCACAAATGATTGATAATGAATTCATCAAGTAATTGAGCAACAAGAAACGGGCAACTTCACAGCGTAACTTTGGTAGGAAAGGCTAGAAGATGGCTTTTTGTATGCTTATTTCTTATACATTGATTTTATCACATATGGTAGAAAATGCAATAACTTGATAAATAAATTACTGAGGAGGGTTGAAAATGACTGAGGAAAAATTAATTAATGGTGCCAAAGCAATTACGACCAAAATTAAGATTGGATTATTTGAACGTGATATGAGTCAAGTTGAATTAGCCAAATTGATTGGTGAGGGCCCTACACAGGTAAATCGAGCAATTCATGCGGATATGTCACCTAAGTCTATCGATATTCGACAAAAAATTTACCGCGTATTAAATATTGAAAACTAGGAAGGAACGATGAAAATGCAAGACGTAGAACAAATCAAATTTAATGGAGAACTGATTTTGACTACAGAGCAATTAGCTGAGTTTTATGGGGCAACGAACACAGCGATTAAACAAAATTTCGCCAATAACAAGACTAAGTTTATTGAAGGTATCCATTATTATTTGCTTAAAGCAAACAGTTTGAAACAATTTAAAAGCCAGGTAGAAAATTTCGACTTGCCTATTAATAAATTTTCTAGTCATTTGTATCTGTGGACTAAGCGTGGCGCCAGTCGGCATTCAAAAATGCTAGGTACTGATCGAGCCTGGGATATGTTTGACGAGTTGGAAGAAAATTATTTTAATCCATCACGTCCAGCATTACCAACGTCACCACGTGAACTTGCAAAATTGGCACTGGACGCAAATGAGGAAACTAACCAGCGATTGGATGATGTTGAGGATGATTTAAAAGACCTAAAAGAGAACCAAGTTATTCCTCAGCCAGATTACAATATTCTGGCACGTCGGATTAATCAGCGAGTATCTGAGGTATCAAATAGCTATGGCAGCATTACTCAAAAGCAGCGTGGCGAATTATTCAAAGACATTAATGGCGGTGTCAAGAAGATTGCCGGTGTAAGCGCTCGGTCGATGTTGCGGAAAAAGGATTATCGGATGGTAATGGACTTCGTTAATGACTGGGAGCCATCGACCGCCACAAAGACCATTATTCGACAAACATCATTAGGCTTATATGAATAAGGTTCAGAGGGGGTAGCCAAATGGACAGTTTAGTAGCTTCCTTATCGAAGCTCTTTAAACAAGCATATGAACAGGGAGTTGCAGACGGTCGCAGTCAGCAGACCGTTAAGCATAAAATGATTGGACGTAAAGATTTCTACTCTGAGTTTGGTATCAAAGTAGATTCATTCGACAAACACTATCGTGATAAAGAAGGATTTCCAAAACCAGAGGGAGATGGAAAATGGTACGCACCAGCAGTCGATAAATGGTTATTGAATCATCAGAATTTAAGTAACTAAAACCTAGGCGGGTAGATGATGGTTCAATATAAGCTTAATTGGAGGGAAAATAATGATCGTATTACCAAATTGGGTAGCAGTAGTGCTACTAACATGGGTGGTAACAACATTGTGGTTTAAGCGACATGAAATTAGAGACTGGTTTGGAATTTAAAAAGGAGGTTTTAACTATGTATGATGAATCGATTAATTACGCGCTTAGTATGCGACGGCATAATACGATTCGGGCCAATGAAGAGACTTTGCTAACTGATATTCAGTTTGCTGTTGGTTGCAACGTTATCGAACGAAATAGCACGAAGAAGTATTCAGAGGAGTTCCTAGAAGCATTAGGTGACAACGGCGTGATAGTAGTAACACCTGAGCAGAAAGCCGATAAATGGATTTTTCGCTTACCGGATGAGGAGGGCAATTATGACAATTATTAGTGTTGGTGATCGTGTAACTTATCCAAGCGTTATGTCAGCTGGACAGCTCATTATTGCTGGAGGCGTTGGCAAAGTCGTTGAAATTAAACCTGACTTGTTTGGTAAGTCATCACGGCGGATTGCTGTAGTTGAAGCGTCCGGACGTAAGTTTGAGATTTTTATTTCTGCACTGAGCCAAGTGAATTAGAAAGGAAAACTGATTATGAGAAAAGTACCGCATAAGCCATTCGAAATTTGGCTAAAACAACAAAATACCCACGACCGGATGCAACCAGTCGTAGGTACCGCGTTAGACGCATATCTTATCAAACTACGTGTCTATCATACGCCCAAACCACATTTATGGCAACGAGTATGGGGGTGCAAAGATGGTAACAAGTAACTTAAATACTGCCATTTTATCGGTAATCGAAACGGGTATTGCAATCTATGGTCGTACTCCGTGCGATGAAATGACACCAGCTGATTATGAGGTGTTTTGTAACTTGAAGTAGGCCCGCAATCTTAAATTGCAATTGATTCAGGGAGGTATTTAGATGACCGATAAAGAAACGGATGTACCAAAAGTAGAGAAAGTTACGCCAGAAAAACGAGTTGAGTTACAAGCGGCATTTAATACTGGATTGGCTAAGTTCCGGTCTCAAGTTAAGGCCCCAGCCAAAAATGGACACGTTAATTACGGAACGAAAAATGGCAATAACAAAAAATACGATTATGTTCTACTGGATGACTTAATCAAATCGATTGACGATGGCTTGAAAGCGACTGGATTAGCTTGGTATCAGGAAGCTGAAATCGATATGAAAGTCATCCGTGTGCGGACAATCATCGTGCATACAACTGGTTTTGTTTACCATTCACCGTGGATGAAGTTTACAACGAACGGCCAGCCCCAGGAAGCTGGGAGCGCGATCACTTATGCTAAACGGTATTCGTTAGGAGCCTCATTCGGTGTGAGTTCCGAGGTTGATGATGACGGAGCTGCAACGAGCGCCCCGGCGGCATCACCGAGTATTGCTCAACACAGTGGTGGACAACGCCAACAGCGTGGCGGTGTTAACCAGCGACGCCAGAATAACAATCAAACTAATACTAGTAGTGGTCCCTTGAAGCAAGCAATGCATCAAATCGAATTAATCAGTCAAGCTACGGGGCGTGACCAACCTGATATTTATCAAGAACTAATGGGACAAACGGGCTACGTCGATGCTGAGCTGAATACGACCAGTAATGCTGTGAAGTTCTTCAATGCTGCTAAGCAAATGCGGCACGATTTGGAAGGTGGAAACGTATGAATGTGGTAAGTCTATATGGTCGAATTACGAATGATTTAGAGCTGAAGTATACGCAGAGTGGTAAAGCTGTTTTAAGTTTTAGCATTGCGGTGCGTGGCTATGGTGATAACAGTAACTTTATTCGTTGCCAAGCATGGGAAAAACGCGCTGAAATGCTGACGAAGTATTTTCACAAAGGCAGTCGAATCGGGATCACAGGACAGTTGATCAGTGGCAAATATGAGAGTAATGGTCAAACTCATTACACGCAAGATGTCGTCGTTAATACGGTTGACTTTGTGGATAGCAAGCAAGAGTCAGCCCAACAACGACAGCGGGCTGACACAGCGGATGCGGCCCAACAAGCGCAAGCAGGTATTAACGCACAAAATCCACAACACAATCCATTTGAAAACAATGGCAAGCAGATTGACATCAGTGATGCTGATATGCCGTTTTAGGAAGGTGGTCCATTATGGCTGAAAAAACGTATTACTGGATCAAGTTACAAATGGACTTTTTTAAATCCCCAGCAGTGCGCTTATTGCGCCGGATGTCGGGTGGCGACACCTACGCTGTTATTTATTTGGAGATGATTCTGCTATCGCTTGAGAATGGTGGCTATATCTACTTTACGGGGATTGGTAAAGATTTTTCTGAGGAGCTAGGGCTGATTCTTGAGGAGCAACAAGTCGATGTTGAGTTTTTATTAACGTTTTTGAATGCGAAACATTTGATTGAATATTCTGATGAAGATGCAAGTGCCTTTCGATTTGCGGATGATGTTACAGAAGGCTTAGTTGGCAAGGAAAGTTCATCAGCTAAGCGCGTGCGGGCCTACCGTAAACGTCAAAAAGCGTTACAAAGTAACAGTGATGTAACAGGACGTAACGTAGAGAAAGAGAAAGAGAAAGAATTAGAACTAGATTTAGAGCAAGAGTCAGAACAAGAAAAAGAATCAGGAGCAGACCAAACAGCGCAACGTGCGGACCTACCCGCACCATCCGTGTCACTAGAAAATGAATTTGACCTGATTTGGAATCAATATCCAAATAAAAAGGGAAAGAAGCAAGCGTTCGCCCATTATAAAATATGGCGTAAACAGAGTATCAAGCATACTAATGACTACTTGTTGGAACGATTACGCCTGTATCAACAGGATTTGGCTGCCAATAAGTGGAAACAACCAATGAACGGGTCGACCTGGTTTAATGGTCGCTTCGATGATGATTATCAGGCACCGAGTGCTAACCGACATGCGAATGGGTTTGCATTAGAAGACCGTGATGTTGCGGATGATGATTTGCCATGGTAAAACCCACAAAAATACAGGAATCAATTGAGCGGTTGATGAACAGTCGGTTTGAAACCTATGGCGTGAATTGCCCAAACTGTGGCACACCACTGTTACGGCCCAAGACGGTTGACTCAGTGACTGGTAGAAAACTAGCTGGGGCTTGCCCAGGAGTGATTACCTACACTGAGAATGGACAACTGCGCCGCAAGAAGTGTGGGTATACCGAACCTGTTGCACAGCGAACGATTCCAACGGCCACAGAATTAACGACGGTCGCACATCGCAATGATGCCTTGGGCTATCTGAGAACCTATAGCGTGACTAGTAGTTCTGATGTCATGCGGCACCGTTTTAAGAACTATATGGCGACGGATGAGCCTGAGAGACGAGTGCTAGTGAGGTGTCAGCAAATAGCGAAGCAGATTGCTGATGGCAAAACTGTGCATAGTCTATTAATTGGCAAAACGGGTCGTGGTAAGACGCACTTAGCAATGGGAATGCTATATGCCGTGTTGGCTCAAACAGGGTATAAGACAACTAAGCAGGTTACAAAAAATGGCGAGACTAAAACCGTCTATGTCAGTTGGAAGGCACTATTTATTGACTGGCATGAGCTTATTGAGTTGCAAAAACAGTCGTTTAAAGACGATACGTTGAAGCGACAGGTTAACAAAATTTTATTTGAAATTAAACAGGCCGATGTAGTCGTACTAGATGACTTTGGCAGTGAACGTGATACCGAATACTCGCAAGACTTAGTAGATCGGTTTTGGCGTGATCGGGAGAACAAGACGGTGATTGTGACGACTAACTTAGATGGTAAGGGTCTCGAAAATCGTTACGGCGCGCGAACATTAAGTCGAATGAAGAATTACGGTGTTGGTAATGGTGTTGCATTCAGTGCAATCAAGGATTATCGCGGTGAAGTATAAAGTGAGGTGCAAAAAATGGAATGTGAATTATGTCATGGGACTAAGGTCGTGCATCCGCAGACGATGCTCGGTGTATTCAACATTGGGCCGTGTCCCAACTGTACGGAGATCGTGCATGAACAGTATACGGAGGAGCTGGTAGAGATTGCCACAAGCAATGGGGCGCGTGCTAGAAATCAAGGACAACATTGTGACAATCGAACTAACCCAGTCCGACCAGTTGCAATATCTAGTGTCGAATGGTGAAGTTGGCTTGCTTTACGATGATGGGCGCCATATTACGGCCGCTCAGCAGCACAAGATATATGCCTTGCTGGGTGAGATTGACCGTTGGGCGGGCAACTACTTACCTGAGTTGACTAAGACACAAATGAAGGAGCAGTACGCGCTATATAGCGGAATCTATGACGGCTTTTCGTTGGCAAACTGTTCGGAGACGGTGGCAACCAACTTTATTGAATACCTAATTGATTTTTGTCTAGCGTGGAACGTACCATTTCTAACACGAACGTTGGATGAAGTGCAAGGTCAGTATGGCTGGGAGCGGACTTGTCTCAAGTATAAGAAATGCTGCATTTGTGGCAACCATGCGGATGTCGCGCATGTTCACGCTGTCGGCATTGGTCGTGATCGTAATCATATCAAACACATTGGTAATCAGGTGATGCCACTGTGTCGGGTTCATCATAATCAACAGCATAATATCGGAATTTATAGTTTCATGGCGAAATATCATATTAAAGGGGTTCGGGTTACGCCTGACGTTGCGGCGATGTTAAGGCTTGGCGATTGGCGGACTGAGCCAGGAGACCCAATCACCTTAACGGAGGCCCAAAATGAAGAGATTTAATCATCAAATACTGTTAGCGGCTGTACAGGTAGTGGAACAGCAATATGGTAGTGTCACTGATGCACCGCCAGATGCGTTGAAGCAGGTACATGCAATATCTGCTTGTATGCCAGATGCTTTGCCGACGCTCACGCACTATGAGCTACTGGTAATGAAAAGAGTGATTGCAAATGAAATATCACTGACAAAGTGTAGTCAGATGATTGGTCACAGCAATACCTGGCTAAAACCACGCTTGCTGGCAGTGATTGACGGCAATTATTTTTTATCGGAGGAAAATTATGACGAAACAACGGAAACACACCAAGAAATCAACGGTTAAGAAGAAACGGCGGCGGATGCGCATGAATGCTGACAAACATAGTCGTGAAAATTCAGAGCGCTTGCGGATGGTACATGATTATGCACCTTACCAGGTAACGAGAGGTGATAACGGATGCGAGAACTAATTGAGCAGTTGGGCAATATTTGTATTTTGGGACTCATTATCGCGGCATGGATTGCTGCGTTGATTTTCGAAACCTGGTTCGCAATCACAATTTGGAACGTTCTATTTTGAGGTGCAATGTGAAATTAATATTGGACGCTATCGGCTACCAACCATTGTTTGGCAATAAACGTGGCAAGACCCATTGGCTGGTATTCATGAAAGAGAGCAGCATAGCATGATAATCGTCAAGGAACCAACTAACGAGGAACGTAAGCGGGCGTTTGAAGCGTTCGAGGAGGATTGAGCATGAAGCAAACTGAATTAGACGTAATTATTAATTTACACAATAAATGGCTGAACAACGAGACCGGCGGTGAGCGTGCCGACTTATGGTGTGCTGACTTACGGCGTGCCAACTTAAGGGGTGCCGACTTATGGTGTACCGACTTAAGGTGTGCCGATTTAAGGGGTGCTGACTTAGAGGGTGCCAACCTAAATTGGGTCAACTGGCACGAATCAACCGGCCTTAAAGTGTACGTAGCTGGCTTGCAAAGCTCGCGCGATAATGCTCAATTAACTTATATCCCGTCGCTAGATGTGGCAACGACTGGCTGTTACCAAGGAACATGGACGGAACTTAAGCAACGAGTGGCTGATGAATACAAAGACCAAGACGAACGTATCTATAAGGCCTATCAGCTGGCAATTGATTACATCGAGGCTCAAGTGGCATTGGATAAAGCGTTCGGGGAGGATTGAGCATGATTATTAAAATTAACAATGATTATCAAGTTGATGCACAGAAATACAATAATTGGGTGCTGCAACGTATTACGGACAGTAAAGGTGGTCGATTAACGGATAGTGTTGGTAAGCCCATACCGAAAGCGATTGGCTATTACCCAGATTTATCATCAGCGTTAAAGGCAGTCTATACACAGCGACTTATTGACGATAACGAAGTTTTAAAAATTGATGAATATTTAAGTTTGTTGGCTAAAACTAATCGTGAACTTTCAAAAAATATCGATTTTTTAAATGTTGGAGGTGGCAACGATGATTAAGTTTAGAGCATGGGACAAAATTCAGAATAAAATGCTGTTACCTGACAATATTGAATTTATTCATGGTCAAGCCTATTGGGCAGAGGCTAGTACTGATGGACAGGACGGGTACTCAAACGATGGCGCAGTTGATGGAATTGACGCACTGTTTAAGCTTGAGCAGTTTACCGGCCTGAAAGACGTGGACGGCAAGGATATCTACGAGGGCGACATTTTAGCTACGTCATCTATGATATATGGGAAAAACATTACTGACTATTTAAAAGTCGAATGTCGAGAGGATTACGCAGGATTCTATTGTGGGGAGAAGCCGTTATTTGCTTGTTTGGGTGAATGGGACAATGATATTAAATTTCCACAAACCTATCCTGAAATAGTTGGCGACATCCATCGCAATGCTGATTTGTTAGAACACTGATTTTAAAGTGTTTTTAGGATGAGTATTCAGTTTTACACTTTTTATCGAAAAACGTAAACAAGGAACTGACAAAAAATGATGTACAGTAACAATCTAAAAATCAGAGAGCGAGTGTATAAATGTTTACAACAGAGAATGCTAGTGGTGAAGAAGTAGTAATTGTCTTTAGTAAAGTGGCGATGATTTCTTAGATTAAAGAACATTATCAAGTTAACTTTATTGGCACGGATGGTTACTGGGTTGACCTGAGTGGCGAAGAGTATCACTTGTTCTTGACACAGTTTAATAACTGGTTAACCATGAATTGAAAATTGAATCATAATAGTCATTAATTAAAAGAAAAGAGTGATTATTATGAAGCAAGTTTTACAAGTAACAGTACCGGTTCAAATTCCAGATAGCATGAAGTTGATACCAGATGATATGCATGGGTTTGAGGGAGAAAGTCTTATTGGACGTACATGGACGTCAAAAGATTTGCGTAAATGGTGCGGCAATAAATCTTGGGGTTGGATATTAGATAATATTATTTATAACCCAAAATATAGTCGTGAGATTGGTTATATGGAACAGCACCATCAATTGATTCATAGAGGGGTTAAAGGCAGCCCTTGGCGTTTTAAAGCTCGTGTAATGGCTGAGTTTTTAGATAGGCACTGGGAGGAATTGCCATGGTAATTATTTGAAAGGGTGATAGAGTTGGATCAAAAATCAATTCAACAAATAACGAAGTTGGTGACAGAGCTAGTTCGCAACGAACGCAAGCGACAATTTGCTAACGAGCAGACTTGGCGAGTTAAAAACACTAAGTTGCTATTGAAAAACTATGATATTCTCACGGAGCACTCCAAAGATATTGATACGGATATTGATCAGTATCTTAAAGATGTGTTCTCACAGGATGATTTAAAAATCCGTAGTATTGTGGGTTATAAGGCACGAACCAAGAAAATGATGGAGTACACAGACTTAATGCTGCAGGCCTATCACAGCTACGCTAGTAAGCGTGATATGGCAGTGAAGCGGCGCTATTTTGTAATTCAAAACATGTATATCAATCCACAAAAATGGACGTTTATGAAAATTGCTGACTATTTTAATGTGTCGGAAAAAACCATTAAGCGTGATCAGAAAGAGGCAATTCAAGAGTTTTCAATTTTCTTGTTTGGAATTGTGAGCCTCGAAGAAATGGTTGGATAATTGTCCCTTATATGTCCAGACAATGTCCCTTTTTAGATGTTATATTAATAGCGTAAATGAGTGGGTTCTTTAATTGTGTAAATAAAAAGCTGTTAAAAAGTCTAAATTGATTAGGCTTCTCGACAGCTTTTTATTATTGCTTAATAATATCATTAACTTGTTCTGTTGTCTTATTGTTAAACAATGTTTCGGAGTTACGGGTAAGTATTTGTGACCATGTATTATCAGTGAAATTATTAGTAATTGAAAATTTACATTGTGGACAAAAATGTTCATATCTACCCAAAATGATAGTTCGTTTAGTTACCAAGTCCTGTGCACATTTAGGACATCTGAGATTAGATATACCTTGAACAAAGATACGGTTATCAAAGGAGTATGAAAGATAGACAGTGAATGCAACTTCGCCCGGTTTTTTGACAGTAATTGTACTTCTAGTTTGAGGTATAAGACTATAATCTGGGAAATACTGTATTTTATTTATTCGATGAATGTTATATGACCGTGCTATCAGTAAAAGAAGACCAATTATTATTATTGTCATCCATATTTTATTATCATAAATAATGGAAAATGATTGAATAATGGATTTATTTGGAATAAACATATAAAATACTGCAGCATTTGAGCAAAGCCAAATTATTGCAGTACATAGTAGAGATGATAATGAATTCTCTAAAATTTTTTGAATTATCTTTTTCATGATATTTTCTCCTAGAATGACTAATTAGTTACATTATATCTGAAAAGAGTATGACGGTACAATAAGCCGGTAAAGTCCGATTACTGTTCTTCAAACTGGTTCTCACTTAACGGTGACATTTTTTGGAGCTTTTAGGAGAGCCAGGTACATACTTGTGTGTTTAAAAATTTGAAACAACGTAATCGCATAATACAGTGCGGTTTGATATAGTTGAGTCAATTAAATTAAAGATGTGGTGAAAATATGAGACATCCTGGTGAAATTTTGAGGCCCGAGGTTGATAGTTTTGGAATAGCATCAATTGATGAACGTTACTCTGAAATGAATGATAGCTATAACGAGGAACGTTACGGGGAATCTGTTAATTATGCGCGAAGCATGATTGAATCAACTTGTAAATGGGTATATAAAGCACTTAATGATGAGGATATTGATAAAGATAGGTATCTTAGTCTGAATAAATTAATCAAGGGTACACTAAGCTCCTTGAGTTCAGAGTTAGCGGCAAGCGAACAATTTCCAACGGTATTCGATAATGTGATTGATATTGTTACTGAGATAGGAAATTTACGAAATTTAACTTCAGTTTCACATGGATCAGCGGTAAGATCACAAACTATAACACCCGTCGAGGCCAGGTTTGTTATCTTTGCAGCAGAAGATATAACTTTGACGTTGTTAGATCTCTTATTCAATAAGACACATTCTTTAAAGAAGAATGCGGTACATTCCGTTATTGACCCTAAAGGAATGACAAAGATTCGTGAAGATGATAGCTTTGTTACCTATAAGTTAGATGGTAACACTTCTTTGGGTACAGGGACTGAATTTACAGTGTTCAAGAATTGTAATGTTATTAATCAGGTGATTGTTACCTTGCCAAAATGGGTCGATGCTAGCTCAGATCAAGAGTTTATGTCTGAACATATGCGAGATTACATGGAGGATGATGCAATAGAAAAGGGTAAAAAGGGAATTAGCGGTTATATGTACTATTCTGCTAAGAAGGATTTCTTGTATGAGGTACAAGTTGAGGATAATGTAATTTATATTACTAATGTTTAACTTTTTAAGGTGGTTTTCAGATATGTAGCATTTGAAACTGCCTCTTACTCATATAACATAGTAGAAGCTTTATATATAGTTGGATTAGATAGGGAGTGATGTGGTATGTACCAAATTGATATAACTGAGTATTTAGAGAACAAAACTGACCGAGAGTCCTTTGGAGTAACGAGTAAGGAGATATTTGTTGACTTAATGCGTCAAGTTGAGATGAAGTTTAGTGATTCAAAGATTGATTGGAATTCTTATATGAATCGTCTCTCAACTGGTAAGCGTAATGTTTATGAAATTGATTTATGGCAAAAAAATGACAAAGGAATTTGGTCGATGATTGAACACCATGAGTTTATCAGCAACACTGAAATAATTTCTTTTTTGAGGGCTAATACCAAATAAAAGCTAGCGTCCTTCGGAGGGCTTTTAATTTGGAAAACAAACTATCATTGATATATCAAGCTTTTTAGTGATATGGATTTAACTGAGAAAAGAAAGAGAATGAATTTAAACTAATAGCATGCCTTCAAACTAGCTCTCGCTTAATGGTGGGAGTTTTTGTATAGTTATATTAGTTTGGAGGAGATTGTGATGGAAATAGGTTCATTGGCGGAATGGTTTTCAGGAATTGTAGGAGCATTGGTGCTAGTTTACACAATATATCAGTCTAAACGGAGTAAAAAGGTTAGGTTAAAGATAACTTTCCATAATTCTTTAACGGCTGTTGAAGGTAAAAAAGAATTTGAAATTCCTGTTTTAGTAACTAACAAGTCGCCTGAAAAGATTGCCGAAATCGATAAGGTGATGCTTTTTGCTACCATGCCAAGTCAACCATGGAAAGATACAACGGGATTAATTATTTCTTCACATGGAAAGATGTACCAAAATGAAAAATATGGTGCCAGTCTAGTTCCGGGAGAAACAAATCAATTTTGTATGTCACGTGATTTATTTTTAATGAACTTAGATGCATATTGTGAACAGCACGAGACAGATTATGGGATGTTAGGATTTTTGATTGTCGTTACTGAGCGATCAGGAAAGTCTGTGAAAAAGAAAATAAAAAATTTTAATTTACAATGGTATTTAGATGCTGAACCCCAAAATACCAACGAAAGTTAGAATTTAATACATAAAATCAATAGAAAGCAGGGTGTGGTGGTATGTAATGGATAAACGAAAACAGGCAGGTAGGGATTACTCTTCAGGGATGGCTTACAAAGACATCTCAGCTAAGTATGGTGTGCCAGTCAATACGCTCAAATCGTGGCGTACCCGCGACGGCTGGAAGAAGGATGCATCTGCAATCAAAAAGGTGCAACCAAAACGAAAAAAAGATGCACCCAAGGTTGCACCTAAAATAGTAGATGAATTAGAGGCAAACAACGAGCTGACTGAAAAGCAGAAGTTGTTCTGCCTCTTTTATTTACAGCGATTTAATGCAACTTGGGCGTACCAGCAGGCTTACAGAGTTGATTGGAATACAGCCAATGTGAATGGTAGTCGGATGCTAGTGAATGCTAGTGTAAAACGGCAGTTGACTGAGTTGAAGAAGCAACAACAATCTGACTTGTACTTTGACCTTCAAGATATCATCCTTGAATTGCGCCAGCAGTCTAAGTCGGATGTTCGCGATGTGGTTAGCTTTAAAACAGTGAAGCGTTTGCGTTGGACTAAGATTAGAGATAAAACGGGTCCCTATGAGGATGACAACGGGCACTATCGCATGGATCCTGATATTGACCCAGAAACAGGAGAGCAAGCGTGGTATTACGAGAATATAGTAACCTTGGAAGATAGTAATCAAATTGATACGAGCAATGTAAAGTCAATCCGGATTGACAAAGGTGAGGCCGTGGTTGAAATGTATGATAAGCAGAAGGCGCTTGAGACGCTTGCTAAGTATGCTGATGTTTACACAACTCAGCAGGAATCACAGGGCGTTAAGATTGACGATAATATCGAAGGAGATGATGAAGATGAAACGAGTGAGCTTAAAGACTAAAGTAGCAACATCTTTCTACAATCTTCACGTTGATATTAAGCATCGTCGGCATTCAAATTATTGGCTGTCCGGTGGCCGTGGATCAACGAAGTCAAGTTTCGTTTCAATTGAGGTCGTATTGGGAATCATGAAAGACCCAGAAGCGAACGCCGTAGTACTACGGAAAGTTGCAAACACGCTGCGTGATTCAGTGTTTGACCAGTATCTATGGGCCATCGATGTATTGGGCGTTGAAGACTATTGGAAAGAGTCTGTTAGTCCGATGGTATTAACTTATATGCCGACTGGCCAGCAGATTCGATTTAAGGGTGCTGATAAGCCACGTAAAATTAAATCACAGAAGTTTAGACACGGCTATACTAAGTTTAAACACTATGAAGAAGTTGATGAGTTCGGTGGCTGGCCGGAAATTCGTTCTATGAATCAGTCGCTTAATCGTGGTGGTAGTGACATCATCACCTTTTATAGCTACAATCCGCCAGCGAGTCAGAATAGCTGGGTGAATAAAGTGACTGACAGTGAAGGCCTGCGCGGCGATACATTGGTGCATAAATCCGATTATCTTAGTGTTCCAAGAGAATGGCTTGGTAAAGAGTTCATTGCGGATGCCGAGCAGTTAAAGGAGGATAACCCCAAAGCGTACGCCCATGAGTATCTCGGTGAGATTACTGGGACGGGCGCTGAGGTATTTAACAACATCATTAAGCGGCGCATTACGGAACAGGAATTACAAACATTTGATAACCCAAGACGAGGACTTGATTTCGGTTTTGCCAGTGATCCATTGGCATACGAGCAAGTCTTTTTTGATGTCGCACGGCACCGGCTATACATCTACGCAGAAGTTTACCAGGTTGGGTTGAAGAACCAGAACGCCGTGGATTTAATCAAACCGTATGATCCCGAAAACAAGCCAATCACTGGTGATTCTGCTTCACCCGGAACGATTGCTGAACTTCGGGACATGGGGCTGCCGGTGATTGGTGCCATTAAGGGGCCGGGAAGTCGTGACCAGGGATTCAAATGGCTACAAGACTTACGTGAAATCATTATTGATCCGGAGCGTTGTCCTAATGCTGCCCGTGAGTTCACAGCCTATGAGTTAGAACGCGATAAGTATGGTGAATTAAAAGCAGAATACCCCGATGGTAACGACCACAGTATTGATGCTGTTCGGTATGCCATTGAGTCAATCATGCGGAAAGGAGGTTTCAAGCCTTGGAAACAAAAGCGATGATCCAATTGTTAAAGAATACCGACGGGCGACGAACTCGGTTTAACCGTCACTACAGTACAGCCTTGCGCTATTACCACAATGAAAATGATATTACATTGCGAAATGATGGTGAGTCTAAGACTAAAGAAGAAGGCAAGGAAGCCGAGGACGGCCCATTACGTCATGCTGATAACCGGGTTAGTAGTAATTATGCTCAGCTATTAATTGATCAGGAAGCGGGCTATCTTGCAACGGTGCCACCGGCAATTGACGTTGAGGACGACAATCTTAACGATAAAATCAAAAATACGTTAGGCGACAACTTTAACCTGCGTCTGAATCAGTTAGTAGTTGATGCTAGTAATGCTGGTGTTGGTTGGCTTCATTATTGGATTGATGATGACAAGCAGTTCCGTTATGGTATTGTGCCGCCTGATCAGGTTACTCCCATTTATAGCAGTGACCTCGATCGTAAATTACTGGCAGTGCGGCGTAGCTACAAAGAGCTGGACCCAGATACCGGTAAGCAATTCAATGTTCACGAATATTGGACGGCTAAAGATGTAACAGTGTTTAAGTCCAAGCTGTCAGACTATAGTGATCTGGAAACGATTGACGACCGATTCCCAACTTATGATGTATCAACTGGTGATGAAGTGGGTGCTGGTGCCGTATTTGACCATGGGTTTGGCCGGGTACCCTTTATTGCCTTCCCTAAAAACAAGGACCAACGCCCAGAGTTGTTGAAGGTCAAGGGGTTCATCGATGTGTTCGATAACGTTTATAACGGCTTCGTGAACGACATTAACGACGTACAACAAGTTATTTTAGTGCTTACCAATTATGGTGGCACCGACTTGTCAGAGTTTATGAAAACCTTAAAGCAGGACAAAGCGATTAAGATGGATAACCTCGGCCCAAGTGATAAGTCTGGCGTTGACAAGTTGACTATCGACATTCCAGTTGAAGCTCGGGACAACGTTTTGAACCGTACTGACAGCAAGATATTCGTAGATGGGCAGGGCATTAACCCGACAGATTTTAAAGCAATCGGAAATGCTTCTGGAACGGCTATTCGTGCATTATATGGGCATCTTGAACTTAAAGCGTCTAACACTGAAGCTTATTTCCGAGATGCACTTAGCGAGCTTGTGCGGGCTATTATGGGCTGGCTGGGTGTTAGTGATGCTGACAGTCGCCCAATTAGTCAGACGTGGACTCGCACAGCTATCCAGAATAGCTTGGAGCAAGCTCAGGTCGTGGCGCAGGTCGCCCAGTATTCTAGTGATGAGGCTGTTGCTAAGGCCAATCCAATTGTCGATGACTGGCAAGAAGAGTTGAAGAATCGGCAAGATGATATTGTGGCGCAAGATGGCTACGGTAATCCAGATGCTGACGACCAGCTAGGCGGTGAGGACGATGACCAAACTTAGTTATTGGGAGAAGCGTCATTTGCGCGTTAAGCAGCGAGCAATCAAGAATACGCAAGCTTATGAGAAGGCACTGCAACCCGGATTGAACGGCGCCTACCGTGAGATTGCCAAGGAAGCCAGCTCATGGGTTGATAAGTATGCCGCCAATGAGGGGTTAAGTTCTGATCAAGCCATTAAGGCATTGGACGGCATCAAGACCAAACATTGGCAGAATACGCTAGCGCAGTTCGAAGCTAAGGCCAAGACTGGAGGGTATGAACAGGAGTTAAACAGTGAATATTATAAGAGCCGCTTAGCGCGTCTGTCAGCGCTTGAAGACCAAATGCGTAAACTTACCCGTGGGCTAGCCAAGAAACATGCTAGCAGTATGGAAACAGCGTTGACGAAGCAATATGAAGACACTTATATGCGGACTACGTTTAATGTTCAGCAACAGCGTGGCGCGTTTACTTCGGATTTCGCTCATTTCAATGAGGCCCAGCTTCAAACAGTGGTATCTCGGCCATGGGCTAAAGATGGCAAGGACTTCTCACAACGGATTTGGAGGAACTATCAGCAAGAACTGCCTAGTTATTTAATGGATTCGCTGTTTCGTGCAACTGTGATGGGTTGGGGCGTTGATAAAGTTGCCCAACGAATGCACGCCCAGTTCCAAGATGTGAAGCGAAATCAGATTCATAACCTGGTGCAATCTGAATTAGGCCATATCCAAGAAGAAGCAACCGCTAAGAGCTACGAAGAAAGCGGTATTGATGCTTACGAATATATGGCAACGCTTGAAAGTCATACTTGTAACATATGCGCTAAGTTAGACGGTCAACATTTTGCGATGAAAGACCGGCGAGTTGGCATTAACTACCCCTTGATCCACGCTCGGTGCCGCTGTACGACAGTACCGTGGATTGCGGATTTACCCGATGTGGGTGAACGTTGGATGCGTGATCCTGAGACTGGTAAAGGTAAGTTAATTGAGAATGCTACCTATGCTGATTGGTGGAAGGAATATGGAACTGCCAACAGGGTTTGGAATAATGGTGACATTACTCAAATGTTGAGTAAGAAGCCGATTGCCCGTATCAGTGAGTTAACTGCTGCTCAGCTTGAAGGCATGATAATTCAGGTTGAACGGCAAAGGCCAGACGTACCGGACGATATTTATCATGGTGCCTACCGCCAAAATATGTTGGACTATGCCCACCAACTGGGCTATGATGTTAAACCAACTATTATTAATTGGAAGGATTCGCTACTAATTCCTGATAGTGCGAAAATTTATCGTTATACTGATCGAAAGCAGCAATTGTTGCGGGGTCCGCTGGAGTATTCGACAACCAACAATTCTCTTAATGGACGGGGAATATATTTTGGTGCAGATTATCAGTATACTACCAAAAAATATGGCTATTCGCCTAATGAACTTGTCACTGGTACAATGGCAGCGGATAGCGTTATCGTAAATCAATTTGAGTTTCAGGCTGCATTGCAAAAACAAATGCAAATATATGGAATTAAAGAGAAAGTACAGCCACTGGTTGGCGAGATGTTATTCGATTACGTTGCAATGGGCTTAGGCGTTGATGGGTGGTATAATTCAAATGGTGATAAGTTTGTCGTATTGAATCGAGGAAAGGTGGGAATTATTGATGAAAATAAATGAGATCAACCCAGATGTTCGAGAATTCCTATACTATCGGTTTAATGAACAGCAAGAAGCTGCGGGTATTGACTATAATTCACCTGAAATGGAATCCTTTCGTAACAATTTAGAAGTAAATAATTTTACAGCTGAGATTAAATATAGTTATTACAAGTATGCGCCTAATGTTCAGGAATGTTTGGACAAGGCCCGTAAAATCACCGAAGATCATTGGAATGTGAAAATTGAATGGCAATAACCAATAGATAGTTCCACCAGCACTCCATCACCGGTTGAGTGCTATTTTTATACCTAAATTGTCCCGAACAAGACGTAAAAAGGTTCTTTTGTTTTACACAAGTGGTGGTGCAACCACGTACAAAAAGCGTAACGGAGGAAAACAAAAATGAAACGTGAAAAACTAACAGAACTGAAACTTACCGAGGAACAAATCAAGGCTGTTATGGATATCAACGGCGAGGATATCGAAAACGCCAAGGTTAAAGCCAGTACTGGCATTGAAGCCTTGCAACAAGAAAACGAAACTTTAAAAGGTAACGTGGCTAGCCGGGATAAGGATTTGAAGGGCCTTAAAAAGCAATTAGGGGATAACGAAGAGTTGACTAAGCAAGTCACTGATTTACAAGCCAAATATGATGAGGACACTAAAGCATTGACCGCTCAGCTTAACCAAACCAAGTTGAACGGCGCATTGAATACGGCGCTGACTGGTGCTAAAGTACGTAACCCTAAAGCCATCAAGGGCTTGCTTGATATGGATAAGGTGAAGCTAACCGATGATGGCAAGCTTGAAGGTGTCGATGATCAGTTAGCAGCGCTTAAAAAGTCCGATGGCTATTTGTTCGACGAAGGTAAGCAGGGACATTACGAACCAAACGGTGGGAGTGGCCCGCAAGATCCAGATCCCGCCCAAGCAATGATCGACGCATTTAAATCTTAGGAGGAAAACAACATGGCAACAATTAATTATGCAGATGCCTACCAACAGGCGATTCAACAATCTTTTTACGACGGACATTTATTCTCAGCAGACTTATGGAACTCACCGTCAAATTCATTAATTAGCTTTGATGGTGCTAAACATATCAAAGTCCCACGGTTAACGATTGATGAAGGTCGGCGGGACCGTGCGCGGCGAACCATTACAACACCTTCTGCAAACTATTCAAATGATTGGGATCCATATGAACTTAAAAATGAGCGGTATTGGAGTACCTTGGTTGACCCATCAGATGTGGACGAATCTAACTATGTGATCTCGATGGCGAATATCACGAAGCAATTCAATCTTGATGAAAAGATGCCAGAAATGGATCGCGAAATGTTTTCTAAGCTATATCAACGTAAAGCAGACGCGAACGATGGCGGCATTCAAACTGATACATTAGATGAAAAGAACATCTTAACCGCGTTCGATGACATGATGGTCGGAATGGACGAAGCCCGTGTGCCACAACAAGGCCGAATCTTATACCTGACGCCAAAGAACAACGCCATTCTTAAACGTGCTGAAGCAATGAACCGTGAAATGGTCTTGAAAGACCCTAATAACGTTCAACGCACTGTTTATAGCCTAGATGATGTAACAATTGTGGTTGTGCCATCTGACTTAATGCAAACGGCTTTCGACTTCACGGTTGGTTCCAAACTTAAAGCTGATGCTAAGCAAATTGAAATGTTCTTGATTTCAAACGGAATTCAAATCGCACCGCAAAAGTACAGTTTTGCTGGCTTTGACAGTCCATCAGCTATGAATTCTGGGAACTTCTTGTATTACGAACAATCATACGATGATGTTTTCATCTTGAAGACCAAGACCAAGGGGATTGAATTTGTTGTGAGTGATAAGGCTCCGGCAGAAGGCACAGTGCAAACATTGGCTAAACCAACCGATTCAAGCACGGTCGAACAAATCAAGGCTTATTTAGACCAAGAAGGAATTCAATACGATGCTAGTGCCGTTAAAGCTGATTTATTAGCACTCGTTAAGTAAAGGTGGGGTAAGCATGGAACAATTACCGCGGCGGCCAGTGTTATTGGCCCAACTAAAGAAGCTATTGCCGAAGCCTGACGGGAATGATGGCTATGATGATGTTTTAAGTTATGTGCTCGATAAGACGATTATGGATGTGGCAAATTATTGCCATGTTGATCCGATTGCCTTATCAGAACATCTGGATAGCACGATTGTAGCGATGTGCATGCAGTATGTCGGCACCCATCAGTTGTTAACGCCACTTGACGAGCAGTCGGGAGATGTTGATAGTATTTCCGAGGGTGATACCTCCGTTAAGTTTAAATCGCCATCACAAGCCTATCTGGAGCTGCAGGAAGCCAATGTAATTAGCGATAACTTTTTGGCGACTCTGAATAGTTACCGGGTGGTGAAACAATGAATGGTTATAAGCGCATGGCAAAAGTGTTGCCCAAACTATGGCATGATCGCGTAACCATTACCGGTGTGCGGGAAGTTGAAGATGGGCCATTCACAACCACCGAAGACGTGGTTATTTGTGAAAATCGCCCGGCAAAAGTGGTACTGTCAGGATTGAAAACCAGCGAACAATCGTTCTATGGGACTGATTTGTACGACGCCAAGCTCATTATTGATAACGGGGTTAAGGTAGCTGCTGGTGATTTGATTGCCGTCACTGATGTGAATGGCAATGTGACCCAGTATAAGCGCGCTAGCAGGGGGTATACGGGCTATGAGACCCATCAAGAAGTAGCGATGGTTCGTGATGAGAAGGCTAAAGAGGTGGCAGCTAATGAGTTGGGGAACGATTGATGATGCTGAATTCAAAGAATTTGCGAAGAAGGTTCAAACGGAGGCCAATGCCGAAATTCTTAAATCGCAGTTGGAAGAGAGTGTAAAACGAGTTGGTGCACAAATACTCAAAGGAGTCAAAGCCAAAACACCGGTTGACACAGGGACGCTTCGACGTGGTTGGGAATTGAAAGGGCCAACAGTTAGTGCATCCGTGATTACGTTGACGGCGCTAAACAACATCGAATATGCGCAATATATCGAAATGGGACATAGAACTCGTGGCGGTGGTTGGGTTCCTGGGCAGCACATGCTGATGAAAACAATGTTTGAGGTTGATGACCAAATGACGTCATTGTTGACCCCTGCACTACAAAAGTTCTTATCTAAGCTCTCATGAGGTGGTTCAATGTCATTTAATGTAACGAAGCGAATTGCTACACAGTTGGCTCAACTTGTTCCAGGGTTGCCCATTTATCGTGAACAACAACGAGGTGGTTTTCAAGAGCCATCTTTTTTTGTGGAAAAGTTGCCAACTGCTATTATGCCAAACCTATTCGGTATCCAAGTGCGAGATAATCACTTTCAATTGGTGTATTTTCCAGACCCGGAAAACCCGAATGAAGATATGGAAATGATGGAAGAATTATTAGCTGATAATTTTGTTCAGTTAAATGATTTCGCAGGGATCACAAACCGAAACTTCGACCACAACGATGGGGCGTTACTGATGACATTCACTGTCAGTTTCCGCGCGGTACCTGTTGATGATGGCACGAAACAAGAGACGATTGATTATCGAGGAGGGACAAAACGTGAGTGAAACCAAGAGAACAGTAAAGCGAGCCAAAACGGTTGTGCCAAAGTTTGATAAGGCCGACTTGTTAATGGCGAGTGCGTTCACGAAGTTGGAAGTCGATATTCTCAAAGTTGTTTTGGAAGAAGATAAACAATATTCGTTAGAACAAGCTAAAAGTGAAATCAATAAATTTAAGGAGGCAATTTAAATGGCAGGCGGAATTTGGAAGACACAAAATAAGGTACGACCTGGCGCATATATCAATGTCAAAGGGGTGCCGGAACAACAAACTGATACGACTACTGGCCGTGTATTAATGGCAAACGGTGTTGATTATGGTTGGGGCGCTAATGGGGTCATTGAGCTATCTGGAGATAGTGACTTTCGCGCACTGATTGGTGTTGCTCAGACGGATTCTAAGGCGATTACAATTCATGAAGCTTTAAAGGGAGCCGTAACTGTGTTACTAGTCAACGACAATGCTGGTACTAAAGCAACAGTGGCTGATGAAGGCTTGCCATGGACGCTTACAGCTAAATACGCAGGTGTACGTGGTAATGATCTGACTGTCAGTGTGTTAAAAGACCCGACGGACGAGACGAAAATTACAGTTACAACGCTTCTAGGAACGTCTGTAGTTGATCAACAGGCAATTAAGAGTGATGGTTCAGTGCCACTGCTGTCTAATGATTATATTGATGTTGTTACCGCAGATGAAACGGCAGGACCAACCAAATTGGCAGCATTGACTGGTAAGACCACGTATAAGCTGACGGGTGGTACTAGTGAAAAGGGCGACATCACGACATTATTGTCTGACGCCATGGAGACTCGCTCATACAGTGTCGTCACGACGGCCGGCTATCCAGTTGATACTGAGATTCATGCCTTACTTGCGAACCTTGTACAGCGGATGCGTGATGATGAAGGGTACAAGGTGACGGGCGTTGTACCAGCTTTGACGACCGACACCAAGTACAATTCGGAAGCCATTACAGCTGTTGTCAATGGCGTGACATTAATGGATGGCACGGTCTTGGACGCAACTACCGCAGCCGCATATATTGCAGGAGCATCATCTGCGCTTGATGGTAGTGCCTCGTTGACGTATGCCGTTTATCCGGATGCACAAGATGCGACACCTCGCCTTTCAAATACAGCAATCATTGATAATTTGAAAGCAGGACACCTCGTATTTAGTGTGAAGCGAGATGGCGATGTGGTTATTGAAGAGGACATCAACAGCCTGGTTCAATTTACTGATGACAAGCCAAGCTATTTTGCTAAAAACCAGGTCATCCGCACAATCGATGGCATTGCGAATTTGACGCAAACAATTTTCGAAAACCAGTTCATTGGTAAGGTCAACAACGATGACACTGGTCGCGACCTATTCAAAGCAAACCTTGTGGCTCAACTGGATACATTGCAAAATGGTGGTTCTATCACTAATTTTGTGGCTGATGATGTAACTGTGGCAGAAGGCCAAACTAAAGACTCCATTGTGGTAGATTTAGCGGTTCAACCAAACGAAGCAATGGAAAAATTATACATGACGATTACTGTTCAATAGGAGGGTCTAAAACATGGCTGAAAACACGACAATCGGCTCGTTCCTTAATGGGCGCGATACGATTTCAACTAAGGACGCGAAAATTTATATCACTATCAATGGCAAGGTTATTCCATTGATTGAAGCAAATAAATTTAGCGCCAAGCTAGAAAAAAATAAGGAAGATGTGCAGACACTTGGATCACGTTGGAAGCACAAAAAGACTACGAGTGTGGAAGGAACTGGGACGTTAGGTGGTTACCTAATTAGTTCGAACTGGTCTAAGTATGCTTTACCATACATCAACGGTGGCAAAGACTTGTACTTTGAAGCGACTTTAACAATTAATGATCCTACCAGCGCAGCTGGCACTCAAACATTACATTTCACTGACGTCAACTTAGATGATGTTCCGTTTGCTGATTTTGAAGCGGATGACGATGTAATGCAATGGGAATCTGATTTTACTTTTGAAGGCGTTAGCCTAATTCAGGCATTCACTGGATTCGATTTATAGGAGGAATTACAACATGACCGAAGAAAAGCAACAACGTAGTGTATCTAGCTTTCTGAAACAAAATATGGCGTATGAACCAGCAACCAAAGAAGTCGCGTTCAAGCGCTTTACTGAGCCGTTTGTTATTCGAGAGATTACTAATAAAGAAATCGATGGATTACGAAAGAAAGCCACTCGTCGGCGTAAAAATCCGGCAACGGGTCAAATTGAGGAGACTCAAGACCAGGAGCTGTTTGGCGAACTACTTGTCACAGCTTCGGTCGTGTTCCCTCCGTTAGATGATCATGAACTTCAAGAAAGCTATGGTACATTAGCTGATCCAATCGGGACGTTGAAGGAAATGCTGAAAGTTGGTGAAATGACTGATCTTAGTGGTGAAGTCATGAAACTGTCAGGTATCAACCAGGAAAACTTGAAGGATTTAACGGATGAAGTAAAAAAATAATTCAAGACGGTGAAGGTGCAGATTTTTCATACTATTTCTATACGATGAATAACTTCAACTGGACCCCGTCACAGTACACAGCCCTAACTATCCGAGAAAAGGCACTCGTGATCGCTGGGATTGACATAAGAGTTAAGGAAGAACGACGTCAAGAAAAAGACGCTAAACGAAAAGCTAGAAGGCACTGAGTCTTCTAGTTTGTTTGTACATAAAAGAAAGGAGGCCATGAGTATGTCAACTGTAAGCGCAACAATTAAAATTCTAGACGGATTCACATCACCACTAGACAAACTAAACAGTAAATTAAGTCAGGGACAGTCGATGTTTTCACGTTTCAAGTCTGGAATGGCAGGCGCCAATCCATTCAGCAGTCTTAACAAGTCTGCCGCTGAAACTGGTGGGGTATTTAAGTCTGTATTAGGTGCCAATGTTATTGGTGGCGGTATTAGTAAAGGCATTGGAATTGCCTCATCGGGGATTGGCTCAATGATTGGCGAATTGAACGATTCCAGCAAGGCATGGCAAACGTTTAACGGGAACATGTCCATGATTGGACAAAGCCCCAAGCAAATCTCTGCCGCTCGTGGAAGTTTATCAAAGTTTGCGCAACAAACAATTTATTCTGCATCAGATATGGCTTCAACTTATAGCCAGCTAGCAGCAGTTGGTACAAAGAACACGACATCGTTGGTTAAAGGATTTGGTGGGCTAGCATCCGCCTCTGAAGATCCGGCACAAGCGATGAAGACTTTGAGTCAGCAAGCTACTCAGATGGCTGCCATGCCTAAAGTACAATGGGCTGATTTTAAATTGATGATGCAACAATCACCAGCTGGTATGGCTGCAGTCGCTAAAACAATGCACAGATCCACTGCACAATTAGTTCAGGATATTCAAAACGGCAAAGTTAAAACACAGGATTTCTTCAATGCTGTCTCAAAAGCTGGGACTAATAAAGGCTTTACTAAGATGGCAACACAATTTAAGACTGTCGGACAAGCAGTTGATGGACTCAAAGAAGGTGTCGCCATTAAGTTGCAAGATGCCTTTGATAGCGCAAGTCAAGTTGGTATTAAAATGGTATCCAGCTTGTCTGACTCCATTAATAAAATTGATTTTAAGCCAATTGCTGATGGTGCGATGAATGCATTTAAAACCGTCGTCGCAAATGCAAAACAAATGTGGGCCGGATTTACGGACACTGGCGCTATCAAGTCGGTACAGTCTATGTTTACGACTCTGGGTGCGTCTGCCAAACGAGTGTTTGGGAAGCTGGCAGGTGGTGGTAAAAATCCGTTCAAGAGTTTTGGTGAATTGGCGGGTAACACAATCAAAGGCGCGGCTAAATCGATTAGCGCGGTAGCGGATGCTGTAAGTAAGCTAAGCCCAGGAACGCTTAAAACGATTGGGGCCGCGTTTGTCGTTATGAAGTCTGGAATGCAGGGATTAAAGTTCACGGTTCTGATTGCCGGCCTGAATGCTTTATCAAAAATGAGCCCAGGACAAATCAAAGCAGTGGCGGTGGCAGTTGGTTTGGTTGTCACTGCGATGAAAGGGTTCCAAGCGCTTAAAGGGATTAGATCAGCATTATCAATGTTTCAAAAGACACCTAAAGTTCCAGAAATTCCAGTACCAGAACCCGGTAAGACGGGAGCGGCTGCGACATCAATGTTGAAGCTAGGGATTGCTATGGTTCTGATTGGTGCTGGCGCTGCTTTAGCAGGCGCGGGACTATTGATGATTGCGAACGCAACAATCAAGCTGGTGTCAGCTGGTTGGCCAGCTATTGCAATGTTCTTTGGAATGATTGCGGCTGTCGCTGTATTAGCTGTCATCGTTAAACTACTCGGACCGTCCTTAATCGGAGGTGCGGTGGGATTCTTAATTCTTGGTGCTGCTTTACTATTGATTGGTATTGCGGTGTTACTTGCATCGGCTGGCTTGGCGCTATTAGCAACTCAATTGCCGTTGATTTCTCAGTATGGTGTTAGTGCCGCTATTGGACTATTAGCGCTTGCTGGTGCGGTTGCCGTCTTCGGTTTGGCTGCTATTGTTGCTGCAGTGGGTCTTATTCTATTAGGAGCTTCCTTATTAATCTTAGGTGTTGGATTTGTTATCGCAGCCGTGGGAGCGCTGCTATTTGCCGTTGCAATGGCTGCCATCGTGGTGACTGTTATTATCGCTGCTGTTGGGATGTTGATGCTGGCAATCACATTGCCGTTGATTGCCGTATTCAGTATGATTGCGGCTGTCGGACTGTTACTTATGAGTGTGGCTTTAACTGTCATTGCCGTTACAGGTTTGATTGCTGGAGTTGGCATGATGATATTGGCGGTTAGTATGGTGCTACTAGCACCGTTGTCCATGCTAGCTGCGATTGGTTTGTTGCTATTAGGCGTAGCAATGACCATGGTAGCAGTAACAGTGATGATTGCAGCAGTTGGAATGATGATTCTAGCCGTAGCAATGCCGTTAGTGGCCGTGTTTAGTATGGTTGCCGCAATTGGTTTGCTATTAATGAGCGTGGCCCTAATGGGGATTGCCGCAACGGGCTTGATTGCTGGGGTTGGAATGATGCTATTAGCGGTAAGTTTGATGTTAGTAGCACCAATGTCATTGGTGGCTGCAGTTGGAATAATGATGCTAGGTGTTGCACTAATGCTAGTTATGGCCGGTGCAATGGTTGCCGCAATGGGGCTAATATTAGTTATGGCTGGAGCAATGATGGCGATGGTTGGCTTGATGCTGGTTATGGCCGGAGCGATGATGGCTTTTACAGGCCTTGTGATGGTTATGGCTGGAGCAATGATGGCGATGGCTGGTCTGATGCTGGTTATGGCTGGAGGGATGATGGCGATGGTCGGTTTAACGATGGTTATGATGGGAGCAATGATGGCAATGATCGGACTTGCTGCTATTGTGCTGGTGGCTGCTGCCACTGCCCTTGTTCTCGCAGGGCTAGGAATCGCTGCCGCCGCGTCTGCTATCGGTATGGCTGCATTGGGAGTAGCAACGAAACTTGTAGCGACTCAGGTTGCTTCAATAGCAAACAAAGCTGCATCAGCTGCCGCTAGCCTAAAAACAATGGTCAGCGCGGTTAGTGTTGTTAAGACCGGACTAAATACATTAGGATCTATTGCACGAGATGCGGTTAATAAATTTGTTAGCGCCTTTAAAGGCGGAACAGGTAATGCACGGTCTGCCGCACACGCCTTAGTTAATGCTGCTACCAGTGCAATGAAGAGTGGTGTTAGTGCTGCCCGTTCGGCTGGTGCCATGATTAGTGCCGGATTGGCCGCCGGAATGCGGTCGAGATTAGGAACGGTTACTGCGGCTGCAAATGCCCTGATTGCACAAGCTAATCGTGCTGCTCGTGCAGCTGCTAAAATTCATTCACCATCGCGGTTATTTGCTGAAATTGGTGACTATATGGGCCAAGGTATGGCAATCGGGATGAATGGAACTAGCTCGTTGATTAGTAAGGCGGGAGCTAAGATGGCAACGTCAGCAGTGAGTGCTGCCAATATTGACTCATCGTTAGGAAATTTTGGTTTAACTGGGCTAAACCCTGGTGATCAACTAGCAGCTGGCTTCAATAGAGCATTAGAAGTCATTGGTAATGTGTCTAATGCGATTAATGGAATGAGCGGTAGTTCTATCACTGCTAATGGTCAGATTCAATTCGGAGCTACAGGAAGCCATATAAGCGATGTTCCGGCTACGACGCCATTTGGCGATAATGCTCGTGAAACGGTGACAGCTAACCATTATGGCGATGCTTCAAGTATGGTTGTTCAAGTACAACCAGGTGCAATTCAAGTGGTTAGCAGCGGTAATGGTGCACTTGATGGCGAAACTATCGCTCGCGAGCTTGAGAATTATTTGATTCGTAAAAATGGCACGGCGATGAGCTAAAGAGGTGAGTGAATAATGGCAAAACATATTGGTGTGTATCTGACCGATAACAAGAACAAAACGATTGAGCTACCGGTTAACCCACAAGAATTAAAAGTTAACTATGAAACCAACGATGCAACCGAAGAAGTTGTCAAGCTTGGCGAAATCAACAGAATTGGTGAAGTTAAATTGCGAACACTGTCAATAGAAAGTATTTTGCCAGTCACGACTAAGAATGTGCGTTATGTGACTGCCTCCAAGCCACTTAGTTCGGCTCAAAAGTATATTGATTGGATTATTGCGGCTCAAAAGTCAAAAAAGCCAATTCGCTTGGTTGTTTCTGGAACTAAAATTTCACTGAAGATGACAGTTGCTAGCTTTAATTACGGGATGGAAAATGCAAATGCGGATGAATACACCTTCACGTTAGATCTAACGGAGTATAAAACTTATAAAGCTGAAAAAATGAAAATTGCTAAGAAAAAAGTTGCGAAAAAAGGAAAGCCGCGGCCAAAGCCACCCAAAAAAATTGGGCGAGGCTCGAAGGTAATCGTAAATGGCCGCTTGCACGTTGATAGTTATGGACGGGGACCTGGCCAGACTGAGCATAACACCATTCGCAAAGTGAACTTTATCGCTCTCGGAAGAGCTTATCCATATCACGTGACGACGCTTAGCGGCGGTTGGCGCGGATGGGTGAAAAAATCTGCAGTAAAGGCGGTGTAAGGAATGGCAGTAACGACGATGACGGTCCAACATCGCGGTGAAGGGGCGATTGTGTGGGACATCCGTAACCTGTTAGTCAATGATTCGATTACTTGGACGACTGACTTGAATTATTCGGCCGGTTCATTGGAGTTTGATATTGTCGAGGTTGATGAAGGATTCACACCGCATAACGGGGACATTGTTAAATTCTATTGGGATGGTATCAGAATTTTTTACGGCTATATTTTCGATTTCAAATATGAACCAGAAAAGTTCACAGTGACTGCCTATGATAAACTTCGTTACTTGAAAAATGAAGATTCCCTTGTTTGGCCGGTATCGACGTTGAGTCAGCGTTTTAGTAAAGTTTGCAATATGGCTCAAATCAGTCACAGCATTGTCAGCGCTAGTAGTCATAAGCTAGCGGCGGAAGTCTGTGATAGTAAAAGCTATTTTGATATGCTGAAAACGTCGATTGAAAACACCGAGAAAGCAACTGGTAATCTGTATTTTGTGGCTGCAAATTATGATGTGGTTGAACTTCGGAAGGCTCCGTACAAGGCGTTAACGACAGTTGTGGGGGACAAGTCATTGATGACTAAATTTCAATACGAACGCAGTATTGATGATGCTGCAACCGTGGTACGAATCGTTCGAGAGGATGAGACTAAAGGTCAGAAGAGTACAGCGACTGCTAGTGGCAAGAGTGCTAAGGATACGCATTACACTACTGTTACTGCAAGTAGTCGTCATAATATTGATAACTGGGGCCGGCTTCAACACGTAGAAAATGCGAAGGATAAGTCGAACAAAGCACAGATGATGGAGCAAGCTAAAGCATTATTAAAGTCGAAAAACAAGCAAGCATACACCTTGACGCTCACGACGTTAGGCGATATTGATCTGATTGCTGGTAATGCAGTGTACGTCAAAATTCAGAGCTTGAAGGACATTGGTCTTGGGACCCGTTCAGTGCTCATTACCAAGGCGACACATCATTTTGGAACTAAATATACTTGCGAAATAGAAATGAAGGTGTAAAAGATGGCCGGTGAGTGGCTACTTAGTATGCTGAAGAGTAGAGGTGGCAGCCAGTCGGACTATGCTGATGTTGTTTACGGCACAGTTGTGGGTACGACTCCGCTACAGGTTCAGCTTGGCAATAATTTAATGCTGACCAATGTGTTTCTGACTACGGGAAGAGCTGTCAGTGACTATGAGACGATCGTAAAAGTCGACGGTAGTGATAAAAAGGTACAAATTAAGAATGGGTTAAAGACTGGAGACCACGTTGCGATGATTCGCAGTGATGGTGGCCAGTCATTTTATATTTTTGATAAAGTCTGAGGTGAGAGCAATGGCGGATGAAATTGAAACAGTCGACGATGGCGTTACAGTTGATGACCTGGCGGACGAAGTGGAAGAAGTCACGTTGCCCTCGAGAACTTATCAAGTAGTAGACGGGCACATCGTTGGTATGGTTGATGACTATGACGCAATGGTTCAAGCCGTTGATAAGGTGATGCGGACTGAAAGGTTTGTCTTTCCCATTTATTCTGACCAGTATGGTAATGATTTTAGTGAACTGCTGGGAAAAAGCTTTGACTATGCCACCGTTGAAGTCGAACGAATGTTGCAAGAAGCTTTACAGGCGGATGATCGGGTTGATGATGTAGTGGTTGAAAGCATCGTACAAGTAAATGCGACTACTTTAGACATCACAGCTACGGTTGAAACGGTATATGGCACCATGAGTGTTGAAAAGGAGGTGCATGCGAATGAATCCTGATGACTTAGCCAATCAGTTGGAAGCCCAAGACTTTGACTATTGGCTGGATAAAATGTTGGCAAAAGTTTCTGATACGGTTGATAAACGTGAAGGCTCAATTATCTATGATGCGCTAGCGCCAGCTGCATCCGCAATGGCGGAAAGTTCTATGGATGCAGCAAAGATTGTCCGTCAGACATATACATTAACTGCACAAAGCGAGTTCTTGGATTATCGGGCTGTCGAGAAAGGAACATCGCGACAGCCAGCGACTGCGGCCAAAGCCAGCGCCAAATTTACCGATGCTGACGGACAGCCGGTGACTAATGTGCAGGTCGGTGACCGGTTTGCAAGTCTAGGCGATGAGCCGTTCTTTTATAAAGTGGCTGAAATTGTCGGCGACGGCGTAGGCTATTTAGTTGCTGAATCAGTAGGAAGCGGCCCTAATGGCTATCGTGGCCAAATATTACCAGTGACGCCGAATGATTCGCTATCGTGGGCTGAAATCACTGCAGTGCCGGTACCAGCCCGCGATGCTGAAACTGATGATCATCTACGTGAGCGATTACTCTCGCCTGACTCATACAATGCTTATGGTGGGAATGTGGCCGATTATTTAAAGATGCTAGCTGGAATTGAGGACGTTGGCGCCGGTCAAGTTTATCCGGCGTGGCACGGTGGCGGCACTGTAAAGCTAGTCATTATTGACAATGATTTACGAGCTGCAAGTACTGACCTATTGAATCAAGTAAAGAATACGATTGATCCAGATGAGGTTACTGGGGAAGGATATGGACTTGCGCCAATTGGACATCAGGTCACGGTCGTTGCACCGACTGAGCTGGTAATTAATGTTACTACCACCATTGAAGTTGATAGTCAGATTACTGTTGAGGCCGTTCGTTCGGCGATTGAGACAGGAATTGAAGCCTATTTCAAACAAAAGCGTACCGACTGGAATAATGTCGATGCGGTGACTGGCCGAGGATACCAATTGACAATCTATCGTGCGCAAATCCTAACTCAGCTGATGAAGGTTGATGGAGTTGTTAATGCCTCGTTACCACTATTAAATGGACAAGCAGCTGATATTGATTTGGTATTCAACAATACGGTATCACAGCTACCAGTGATGGGAGTGGTGGACTTCAATGGCTAAATTAAGTGACTATTTACCAGATTATTATGATGATATTGTGGAAATGCATTCGCTAGTCAATGCTGAACAGGTGGCAGTTGATGCGAATACGGACCAACTGAATCGAATATTGATGAATCAATACGTCTTTACGGCGGATGCCCAAGGATTGTCGTTATTCGAATATCAACTGGGAATCACACCTGAATCAGGGGCTACTTTGGAAGAGCGACGGTACGACATTTTGATGCGTATCTTACCGCCACAGCCAATCACAATTGGCTATTTTCGTTCGCTTGTTAAGGCAATGCAGATACCGGCTGATATTGAAGTTGATGCGATCAATTCAATCTTGAGCACCATCAGCTTGGAAGCGGATGTGAGTGTTACACAAATCAAACGGCTACGCTATTTGTTGAATGTTTATGTTCCAGCCAATTTAACCTATCAAATAACAACGCGACGTACAGAGCGGACAGTCGAGCAATTTAATGCTGGCCAAGCAGTTCAAGTTGCGGTTGCAACTAGTGTAGATGCGGAACCAGTCAGTTTTATGCTGTTAGCGGATGAAATTATGCGCGTCGGTACCGTGCAACATGTCACGGTCAACACGTCTGTGACCGCTGAGAGTACACAATTAAAGGAGGTGAGTTAAATGGCAACATATGCAAATTCACAATTGACAAGTGCAGGCTTATTATTAGCAAGTCGAGCAGCAGCGGGTAAAACAACCTTCTCGCTGACACGCACGACCGCAAGTAGCAAAGACCTATCGACAGTAAGCGTTGGTGAATTAACAGCGATGCCGGATGAGATGCAGAGTGGTGTACTGACGGACAATTCTATTGTCAGACTAGATGATCATACGTTAAAGCAAGTCGAAGTTTTTTTTACGAATCGTGATCTAGAAATTAGCTATCCAGTTAATGCGATTGGCATTTATGCTAAGGAAACTGGTGGCAGTGAAATTCTATACGCGGTAATCAAGGCTGTAGAAGCTGAAATGATGCCTAGTTTTGCAGATAAAGTTTTGTTGGAATTCAAGTTGGCCGTTACTGTGGTCGTTGGTCAAATCCAGAATGTGACGGTTGCGGTTGATCCGAATGGATTAGCGACAACGACCTATGTTCAGAACCAACAAGTAGCAGTTGTACTGAATGAAAAGTCCTACGCAATTGATACCGCCAAACTGAATCTGAACGATTATCCCAGATTTAAAGCATGGGGCTATTACAATGGCGCTGGTATTGCACAAACAACTTCGTATGCCGGTGTTCCGCTAATGACGGAATTAACAATGAATGTTGATTTGCAGAATAATGGTCAAGTGATGATTCCGCGGTTCATGACAGCACAAATCAAAGCTGCATTACCGGACTTCAATATCGGTAGCTTTGCAGTTACCCGTGCGAGTGATGGAAAATGGATGTATCTTATTTCGGAGCCAGCAACTATTGGTATTCAGTGTTTGAATGCAACTTTTAAGTAATGGGAGGACAAAAACATGAAGATTAAATCTACATTAGAAAACGCCGGGGGGGGGTATAAACTTAGTATTATCAACGTTTCTAACCCCTTTATCATATTGGAATGGTGGTGTGATTTATGACTAATATCACCAATATTGATTCCGGTCAAGCAGGCTGGGATGGGGTTATCAATACGAATTTCAAAAATTTGAACAATATGGTTATCGGAGGCCGAAATTATTTTAGCTTGGAGAAATTCAAACGTAGTCAGTATCGGGAAGATTATTTGGAAATGCCATCAGTCAATTTACAATTAGCTGCCAATACTACGTATACGGTATCTACTAATATTCCAGCACGTGATGACCAAGGAACACAGGATCTATTTGCAGGAAACGCTGGATTTAAGGCAGTTTCCGGTACTAATGGCGTTAAAGCTGGAAGTCCTTTGACTGTAACGACAAATAATACTGGTATTCTGCAAATTTCTGTACGAAATGTCAGTTTGAACACCGGTCAATATCATGTACAAGTTGAGCTTGGTGATAAGGCAACGGATTGGCGCCCAGCAGTGGAGGACACTGCACAAGTCACAGATACTGGCTGGATTAGGGATGGGATTACTCTAATGAATGGTGCAAAAGTTTACAGTAATTTTTTAGGTGATACTCCCGCCTTTAGAATTATTCAGTTAGGGGCAGTTGATATGTTAATGCTGAGCGGTTCTGTGAATGGCATCGCTATTACCAAGGGATGGAATCTAACATTAAACGTTGCTACGCTGCCACAGCTAGTTACGGATTGGTTTAGCGAGCACCAAATGGTTAACACTCACTTTGATACACGAGCATTTGGAGTTCAATATGGCTGGAATTTTTACAATGGAAAAATTCAGTTGCAATATTGTTCAGAAACAAGCGACGACACATTTTGGATTAATTTTAACCATGTATTTATTTCGTAAAGTAGCCGTTCACAATTGAACGGCTTTGAATTAGAGAAAGGAAGTTCAATTATGACAGTAAGTTTAGCAAAAGTTGATTATGGTCAAGAACATTGGGAAAAGACTATCAATGATAACTTCTCTGGCCTTGACTCTGATACGTTTCATTTGTCTGGGGGACCAGTTAGTCGGCAAAATTTGATCTTAAATTCTGCAACTCCTCGAAATACTAAACATTGGTCCGCACCCGTTGGTGGAAAAGTTCTTGTTATTCGTAATCACTTATACAAGAATGGCAAAGTCAATTTATTCAGCATCTTACATGACAAAGAAAAGCCCGGTGTTGATGAGGAGGTTTTTGCAATAACGGATGAGTATACCTTGGTACCCAACACAAATTATGATGTCTATTTCATTGCGTATGGTGCTGTCGGTATTACAAGCTTTGATGCTTACATGATTTGTCATGATGCAAATGATAATTTGAATAATATTCAATTAACCACGAGTGTTGTTCCAAATCCGTCTAAAGCAGTTCTGTATAAGCTTAGCTTCAATTCAGGTAATAATGTTCAGGGAGCATTCCGTATTGACAACAATGGGTCTACCGATGGTGTAGATCACAATTTGTTTTTTGGTGAGGTATTTGTTGGAAAGTCAGAGTACTGGGCACCCGCGGCCAACGATATTCATGCGGAAGACACTGGATTAGTTCGTTTGACAATGGTTGGTGCGGTGGAAGGCCTGTATCAAGCAAAAGATGCACCGCTTGCTCGACGTGTGAATGATCTTGTCCATTTGACTTCTGGAATCGTAGCAACTGCAGATATTCCGGCAGCAACGAGAATTTTAGCAATGCCAGATAAGTTTTTGGGGGCTGACGGTGGCATCACAGCATTATGCCGAAATGTATCTAGTCAAACCGAATTTCCAGTAACCATTAAGGATGATGGACTATATGTAGCCAAAGCCTTGCCAAACGGTACTAAGTTAGATTTTGCAGGCATTAATTATTTAGGAAGGGATGAGTAAATTGCCACAAATATTATATTTTTGGAATGAAGACAATGAGCTGGATCACAGTGAATTTTTTATGACGGATGATGAGTTACCTAATCCGTTACCAGGCAACGCGACGCCAGTAGCACCGACAAATGGACTATACGAGCCAATTACGTGGGATGGGACTACATGGAATGGCACTGATAAGGATGAATGGCTTGCAGCACATCCAGTGCCAGTACCGGAGCCGTCAGAACAAGATAAAACTAATGCGGCATTGATGTTGCAAATTGCGCAGAACAAGACTGCGCAAGACCAGTTCAACGCTCAAGCAATGCTTGCAATTGCTGCACAGAATGGAGGAACTAACTAATGTTTATTTTTATCAAACAGTATTACGCGATGGGGCTGTATAATGCGGATAATTTAAGCACTTTGAAACTAGGCGGTTTACTAACAGAGGATCAATACAATGAGCTAGTTGGTATTAATGAAGATACGACTGACACAGAAACGGAGGATAAAAAGAATGAAAATTAAAAACAAGTTAGAAAATGACGGGGGGGGGGTAGAATGCCTATATACCGGTATTTCTAACCCTTTTATTATTTATAAAGGTGGTGTTAGTTATGATTAACATCACTACTATTAATCATGGTCAAGCAAATTGGGATGAACCGTTGAACCGAATGTTAGAAGGCCTTGGTTCAGCGGTTGAGGATACTGGATGGATTGACTTAACGTTAATCAATGGTTTCGAAAACAGAGCTAATATTGGAAAAACAAGTATAAGAAAAATCGGCGAAATTGTAGTTTTGAGACTGTCAATTACTAACTTAGTTCGTGATGCTGTCATTGCAAAATTACCAACGAATTTCTATCCACAACAGTCTATCCCGTTCTCGTTAAGAGGAACAATTGGACGTTCATTTTCATTAACACTGGGTAATGATGGAAATTTGAATTTTGAGAGCCCAATGGATGGACAATTTGATGTGACTGACTATGTAGGCGGTACGTTTGTTTGGGTGACTGGTTAGGAGATGAAAGTATGTGTTAACACATTTAAAGCAGAATCGTTTTTGGTTGTGGAAATCATTAGAAACTTATGGATTGGGCGTCTATTTTCTCGTTAGGCATAATGTAACCTTTGCCTTCGTACCACCACGGCCAACGGTTTTAGATATCATGGATGATCCACCTTCGATTTCAATACTCATGATTGTAGCGACGTTAGCAGTTGTCTATTCGTTCTGGAATATTGATGTACCATATTATAAACCGGTAATGACAGGAGCCCTCACATTTGTGTGGGTCTTTTTTATGGTCGCCTTTATCTTTCACGATGCTGGTAATGGGCAACTAATAAGTTTTGAATCGATGTATGCATTTTTTGTTTTATCATCGATGATCCATGAAATAGTAATCGGGGGCTGATATAGTGAGCGACGTCGTACTCGTGGCCCTCATCAGTGCTGGTGCTTCGATAATCGTTGCATTGATAACTCAAGCACCGGCGATATTGAACCGTACTAAGGCCACTGACAACACGCTTGCCAAGCTAAAAAAGGATAATGAGGCGCTACAGAAGGAGAACACAAAGAAACAGGAAATAATCGAATATTATAGGAAGCGAGATGAAAAATAGTGGAAGAATTTATCCAATTATTGAATGGTGGTACTATTGCCATGATTGCGATTGCTACTTTTGTAATCGTGTGGGGAGTTAAGCAAACACCATTGAAGAATGTGTATTTACCAATGATTGCATTGGGAATTGGGGCAGTGATTGGTATTGTATTTGGTTGGCTGAACGGCGATATTAAACCAGTCGTAGGGTTAGTTGATGGTTTAGTTGCTGGCGCCGTCAGTGTTGGCGGTAATGAGGTATTCAAATCAATTACACATGCATTAGATGGAGGTGTAGAATAATGAGTTTAAATGGTATTGATGTTTCCAGTTATCAGGCTGGCATGAATGTTGATGAAATCGCTGGTGATTTCGTCATTGTGAAAGTAACTGAAGGAACAGGATATACGAATCCGTCATGGAGCGGGCATGCTAAACAAGTTCTATCTGCGGACAAAAAGTTAGGACTCTATCACTTTATTCGAAATGACGTTGATGTAAAGAAACAGGCCGACTACTTTTTGTCCAAGGCTAAGCCGTATATCGGTCAAGCTGTTCTGGTTCTGGACTTCGAAAACACGAGTGGTTCGACAATTCAAGATCAAGTTGGCGTTGGACTAGCCAAACAATGGCTTGATTCTGTTTATAGCCAGACTGGAGTTCGTCCGTTGCTCTATACTGGTATTAATTGCGAAAATTCATTGGACTGGTCGTCCGTTGTCAAGGCTAATTATGGACTATGGTTGGCCCAGTATAATCGTGATACGGTCGTTAATGGGTTCAAGCCACGTGATCTATACGGATTACTTAAGCATTGGAAGTCGATGGTCATCTTCCAATACGCAAGCGTTGGGCGCTTGTCAGGTTGGGGTGGCAATCTTGATTTCAACGTTTTCTACGGTGACAAAGCCGCTTGGGACAAGTATGCAAAAGCGACTAAGACAGTTGTACCTGCGCCAAGTAAGCCTAAGCCAGCCGGGCCAAAGTGGGTCAAGGAGCAGAAGACATACACGCTCAAAACAGCTGTGAAACTTCGAACAGGCGCTTCTACAGCGTCCAGTGTTATTGCTGTCTTGCCAGCGGGATCAACCATCAAGACTGATCAAGCTATCATTCAAGGTGGTTATCGTTGGGTGCGCCAACCACGTCCGAACGGCTATGCTTATATGGCAACTGGCCCAGCTAATAATACTCTTGAATATGTGAAATAACAAAAAGCCTCACACTGACCATAATGGTTGGTGTGGGGCTTTTTTAATTTATTTACTCCATATATTTTAACCGCCTAGGCGTCATGTGCATTTACCGTTGCTGTAACCCCTTGGGGCACAATGAGTTACAGTGGTGTGGATTTTTTTGGTGCACTTTTGAGTGCACTAAATCGTCGAAATTTGATGTTTTTTCGTAAAAGTGCACCAAAAAGTGCACCATTATATCAATTAAAGCCGTTTTGAAACAATTAAATTAAAATAAAAACGCCGTCAACTCAACGATTGACGACGCTCAAGGCTGGTACAGATAATCAATTTAAGGAGAGTACAGGATTTGAACCTGCGCGCCGGTATTAGCCGGTTCGCCGGATTTCGAGTCCGGTGCATTACCACTCTGCCAACTCTCCATATGGTACTTAATAAGTATAGCATAATTTTCTGCTGGAATAAATATTTATTCAAAAGATTTAAAGTAGCGTCAAATGTTAGACTGACGCTAAGTTTTTAAGACGATTAGTCAACAACGTGCAAAATATTAACCGTAATAATGATCAAATGTTGTATCAATTAATTTATCGTGGCTACCAAGAGGCTTAGCCGAGATGATTAAGATTTTAATGCAATATTTAGAATCTGGTTAAATCGATTAATTAAGCCTAAAAATGTCACTTAAAATATAAAATATTTGGATTTACCGCTATACTAAGCCCGGTATAAATTTTATTTATGGGGGGTAACAAATGAATAATAGAGAACTTGGTCGGTGGCAACAGCATAAACATATTGGCGACTATGGTTGGGGGATTATATTATGTATCATCATACTCTGTTGTATTGGTATGTGGGCTATTTACTATGCTTGTCTGCATGATTTAAAAGTGATTGATCCTGTCCGGACGACAATGATGCAATGTCTCTGGTACCTTGTAGGTGCATTGATAGCGACAACGATGCTTCACCTAAGTGAAAACCAATTGATGCAGTGGGCCCCGATTGGCTATTCAATTGGCATGCTGTTATTGATACTTTTATTGGTCTTCTATAGTCGAGAATATTATGTTCAAACAGGGGCTAAAAGTTGGTTTGCAATTGGTACACTGACTTTTCAACCAGTTGAAGTTATGAAACCGCTCTATATTTTAATGATGGGCCGGTTAATCGTTCAAGATCAACAATGGGGACCCCACAATAATTTTAATGCGGATTGGCGGTTGACACGTCGCCTAGTTATTTACACTTTTCCAATTATTGTTGCGTTGAAAATCATCAATGATTTTGGAACGACGTTAGTTTTTCTGACAATTTTCATTGGTATGCTGATTGTTTCACCATGCCGATTTAGTTTTTTATGGCGTGTGTTATTGGTGGCTGGATCCATTGGGGTTATTTTAATTTGGTTAGCGACATCGAGTACGGGCCAATCTCTGTTATCTCATATCGGATTTAAATTGTACCAGTTTGATCGCATCAATACGTGGCTTAACCCAAGCAATGGCGTCTCGGATCAAAGCTATCAATTGTGGCAAAGTATGCGAGCGGTTGGTGTGGGTGGATTAACTGGGAATGGTGTAACTCATAACGCTGTTTATGTGCCAGTTAGGGAATCAGATAGGATTTTTTCGGTTGTTGGTGAGACAACTGGATTCATTGGCTGTAGTGTCTTGCTTATCGTTTACATGTACTTGTTTTATCTGATTTTTCGCTCAGCATTCGCTAGTCGACGCCGATTTTATGTCTACGTTTCCACTGGAGTAGCCGTAATGCTAGCTTTCCATATGTTTGAAAACATTGGCATGACGATTGGGCTGTTACCTTTAACGGGAATTCCGTTACCTTTTGTTAGTCAGGGAGGTTCGGCCATAATTGGCGATTTTATGGGGGTTGGCTTGGTTCTTGCGACACAGTATCCTAACGTGCGCTCCATTTTTTCGGTACCGAGAATTTTTCACTAAGTAACAGGATTTTTGTGGCAATTAAAGGCCAAATTTTAAGTTAGACAGTACGAGTAATTTGTTTAGAGATAAATAGTTAAGTAAAAGTTACGATTATAAAGGAAACCTAAAAAGTATAAATAATCACTTGTTAATGATTATTATTAGCTAATTTTTATTGACGATTAAAGATCTTGAAACTATGATAGCATTGTTGATTACATCAGCAATAAAAATCAGTTGCAATTAGGTGAGGTTACTTTAAGAATATAGGTTATCGCCCAGAAATGTCGAGAGACAGGAATGAGTAAAGCAGAATTTGCCGAATTAAGGCTCTTTCAAGATAACTAGACTAGTTCTTACGTCTTAAAGTGCTAAAACTCAATGAATGCGTCGATGCAAAAATCGTTATCCATTTTAGTTTTTTACCCCATTAGCTGCAATTTGCTAATGGGGTTTTATTTGCCTAAAAACAACTTGAACATGGAAAGGAGTCCCCATGACAAGTTTAAAAAGAGGGATTAAAGTACGTTCTGTGGTGGGAACGATGATGTGGCTTGGACTAAGTATTGGAATTTTGCTTATGATTGGCTGGTGCATTGCCAAGATGAACCTGCCGCTCAGTCGATTACCCACTCAAGGTTATTTAGATACTACGGGAGGGAAAGGCTACTTAACAATGTCACATTTAGTAGCGGCTGCGTTACGAACAACAACGAGACTATTCATTGGAATGGGCTACTCAATATTGTTTTCTTTGATTTTTGGCGTATTAGCAGCGCGCTATCGAAGTGCACGCTATGTTATTTTGCCGATTGTTAATTTATTGGAGTCGGTGCCGTTATTGGGGTTTTTAACGTTTACAACTGCATGGTTCATGGGATTGTTTCCCAATAATGTGCTAGGTGTTGAGGCCGTTGCTATTTTCGGCGTTTTTACTGCACAGGCCTGGAATATTATGTTGGCTCTCTATCAGTCACTTCGGGTTACGCCCGAAGACTTGATGACAGTGGCTAAGCAATTTGGCTGTAATAGCTGGCAACGATTTTGGCGCTTAGAATTCCTTTATGCGACACCGAGCATTCTATGGAATATTGTCATTTCTCAATCGGCTGCTTGGTTTGCCCTAGTCGCTTGTGAACAAGCGACGATCATGGTTCCTAAAAATGAAACAGTGGTGCTACCAGGAATTGGATCATACATCCAGATTGCGCTTGATACAGCTAATTTTGGTGCTGTTATTAATGCAGTGATTGCGCTAGTTATCTGTGTGTTATTGGTCAATGTGTTTATTTTTCAACCACTGATTAAAGGAACGGCACATTATAAATATGGTACGAGTACCGATAGCCAACTACCACAGCAATCGCAAGTCTATGATTTGATGGTTATGGCTAAAGTGCCGCTGTTAGTTAAGCGATTCCATCGTCATATCCGGTATTGGTGGTTATATGGTGCTCCAAAGCAATGGCAAAAACTGGGCTTTTCACGGATTATACGAATATTAAAAAAATATACAGTATATTGGCGCATTGCATGGTGGCTAGTAATAGCTGTTGGTCTATATCGCTTGGGTGTATTACTAATAAAATATCTTGATTGGATTAATTTAAGTGTTTTGTTTAAATGGACCTTCCTAACAACTAGTCGTGTTTTGATAGCTGTTTTACTTTCGGCGCTTATTTTTATTCCACTTGCCGTATGGGTTGCCAGTGATGCACGGCGATTAAAACTGATTCAACCGGTTGGACAGGTTTTAGGATCAATTCCCGCGGATATTTATGTTCCAATTGTTGCATTAATGATTACGCTGACGGGGACAACACAGCATTGGTGGGTCATTCCATTGATAATGACTGGAACTCAATGGTACTTTTTTTTCAACATTATTGCGGGATATCTGGCAATTCCCAGTGATATCAAAGATGTTGTTAATGTTTTTCACCTGTCAGGGTGGCGTTGGTGGACACATTTTTTAATTCCATCACTGTTTCCCGCCCTCATTACCGCAATTATTAATGCTGCTGGGGCAGCTTGGAATGCTGATATTGCGGCTGAATTGATTAGCTGGGGTACCCATCAGTATGCAGTTACTGGACTTGGTGCTTACATTGCCAAAAATATCAATAATAAACCTGCAGAAGCAACTGGCGTACTGATTATTTGTGTCATTGTTGGGTTATGCGTTGTGTTGATTTGGCAACCATTATATCGATTTGCTGAACGTCGCTTTCATTATTAATACGAGGAGGAGTTTAAGTTGAAAAAAGCAGTTTTATTAGATGTTGATCACGTTTCAAAGTCATTTATACTTTCAAAACAGCGGCAGTCTGAACTGATTTTAGAAGCGGTTAGTTTGCAAGTTCAAACGCACCAGTTTATTAGTATTATTGGTTCGTCGGGTGTCGGGAAATCAACACTATTACGAATGATTGCGGGGATTATTCAGCCCAGCTATGGCGCCATTACTTTTGATGGTAATTTAGTCACGGCTCCTGATCGCCGGATGAGTATGGTATTTCAGAATTTTGCGCTATTTCCATGGTTGACAGTACGTCAAAATATCATGTTTGGCCTAGAAAGTCAGCTTAATTCTGACTGTCAATATGTTGACGCTCAAATTGACAATTTAATTAATTTGATTGGTTTAAAAGGGTTGGAAAATGCATACCCCTATGAACTATCTGGAGGAATGAAACAACGCGTTGGTTTTGCGCGTGCACTTGCTGTTGAGCCAGAACTGCTCCTTTTGGATGAACCGTTTTCAGCACTGGATGTTTTAACAGGGCAGCGGTTAGGGCAAGATTTGATCACATTATGGGAACGCAGGAAATTTAAAATGCAAGCGATTGTTTTGATAACGCATAATATTTCTGAAGCAGTTCGCCTTTCAGACGTCATTTATGTACTAGGAGGGCAACCTGCACAAATTATGAACACTTATCAGATTAAGACGCCTAGAAATCAACGTACTGAGCAACAAATTTGGGCAAAAACAATGGCAATTACTGATCAATTTAAGCGCGATATGAATGAAATGCGGGGGGACTGAGTTTATGAGAAGGCGGCAACTGCCTAAATGGCAAAGAAAACGACTAATTGTACTAGTAACGAGTTGTATAACCTTTATGTTAGTGGTTTTTACAATTCAAGGTATTCGATTATTTGACATGTTGCACTCGTTCCATGAGTCACGAGTTATCAAGCCGCATCATAATTTGACCCAGCAACCAGTCAGTACTTTTTTATTGATGGGGTTAGATAATAGTGGCAAGCGCAAATTGTCGACAACGCGCACGGATGGAATGATGGTAGTCATTGTAAACCATAAGACTAAAACAATGACCTTATGTAGTTTATTACGGGATACTTTTGTTAAGATCCATTCGCAGCAATATCATGGTTATCAGCGTATTGAATCGGCGTATACCTATGGTGGTGATGCAGCGGCGGTGGCGACCGTTGAACATTATTTGAATTTGCCAATTGATTATTATCTAACTGTTAATTGGGATGGTTTTATTAGGGCCATTGATGATGTTGGCCCCGTTGAAGTTAATGTTGATCGTGACTTTATCGGACAAAATTACTGGGGCAAACCAGAAAAATTTAAAGCAGGTTTGCAACCGATGTCTGGTGCACGTGCATTGGCCTATGCACGCGAAAGACATATCGACAACGATCAACACCGTGGTTTTCGGCAGCAAGCCGTCTTTTACGCAATGGTCAAGCGCTTGAATCAGGAAGGGCTTTCGTCTAAAGGGGCCAAAGTTGTCGGTGATTTGAAAGATCAAATGAGGACTAATTTGACGGATTACGATATGTTAACACTGTTTAAAAGTCGTAAAACTTTTAAGCAATATCGAGTAAAACGATTGACATTTGAGTGGCGAACGTTTGATATTGCTGGTCGTAGTATGGTAGAGGTTTACCCAGACAGTCGCAAACAGGTGAGTCGGCAATTACAAGCCGCCGCTGGGCTACGGCCGGACTTGCCTTCGCAGACCTTCACAACTAACGGGCATTATCGGTATGCCAGTGATGAGAGCGTTGAAAGTAAAACGGATGAAGCTAAGGCTGATACGCATTATGGCCAATCGCATGTGTACGTGGGGCATGCTGGTAACACTGCTATTGGTAAATTACCAGCAGCGGTGCCGTTGAAAAATGGTTTTCGAGTTTCAGATAGAACTGAAACAATGTATACGATACATTAGATTCTGGTAATTGTTAGCAAGGGGACACTACTCAATAACCAAAACGACCCAGACAGTTTTGTTTGATACTGCTGGGTCGTTTTATATACGATAATGATAGGGAGGCATATTTACAGCAACGTTAAGTGAATTGAATGTAAATTAAACTCAGTTTGTGCCAGGATACCGTTAAGTCGGCAAGTGGCTAGGCGGATGTCAAAAAATCAATCTGTAAGTAAATGAGGGTTTGAATATAATATCATCAACTAACAAGAGTCAAAAAAACTGCCATCAATAATTAAATTGACAGCAGGTAGAAGCAGGTTGGATTTTGTAGTAGTATCTAACAATTAAAGCGGTATTGGACAATTATGAATGGGTTATTTTTTCTCTTGCACAATGTAGTGAGGCCGGTGCTTTGATTCAATGTAAATCTTACCAATGTAATTACCAATAATGCCCAGGCAGAACAGTTGAATGCCCCCAATTAAGAGCAAAATCGTGACGGTTGAGGCCCAACCACTGACACTATTATTAAATAGTAATTTGCGAATAATTACGACAAAAATACTGATAATGGAAGCTAAGGAAAGTAGGCCGCCCGTAAACGTAGCAATTTTCAGGGGAACATCAGAGAAGTCAACGATGGCGTCCATTGAGTAGTTGAAGAGCTGCCAGATTGACCAATGAGTTTCGCCGGCAGACCGGGGTTGGTTTTCAAATTTTAAATAAGTTGTCCGAAAACCGACCCAGTTAAAGATCCCCTTAGAAAAACGATTATATTCGGGTAATTCTAAGATGGCATCAACCATTTGGCGCGTCATTAAGCGATAATCGCGGGCATTAGGAATAATTTGTACTTTTGAAATTTTATTAACAATTGAGTAAAACGAACGCGATAAAAACGAACGAATAAAGGGCTCACCAGCACGATTTTCCCGCATTGTACCAATACAGTCGTACTCGCCACTTTGAAGCATAGCCAACATTTTAGGCAACAAAGTCGGCGGATCTTGTAGGTCAACGTCCATGACGGCCACATAATCCCCAATTGTATGTTCCAGACCTGCCAATAAGCCAGCTTCTTTCCCGAAATTCCGAGAAAATGAAACGTAATGCACAGTATCAGGATGAGCAGCGTTTAATGTACGTAGCACGTTCAGCGTGTCGTCGGAAGAGCCGTCATTGACAAAGACATATTCAGTTGTGATATCGTTGAACGCCTCCGGATTATCCGCTAGAACTTTTTCAACGGTATGATAAAATATTTCAATCGTAGGTTCCTCGTTATAACACGGAACAACTAGACTCATGGTTTTCATAATTATTAGTATCCGACCTTTTCATAATTTTTAGACGAATCAATTGCGTTTTGGCTTGGTGATCGATACCAATTGGCACCGGTTGAATAGTAGTCGCTCACTAATCAATAAAGAAAAGCATTTTAAACCAGTATGAATATCATAGCCCGAATTAAGGTATAAAGCAATCAATTATCGAGTCACAAAAATTGTAATGGATTCGCGATAACTAGTCAATTAAGACGCTAGTAAACACTGCTGTGGTTCAATTTTATATTGAGTGTTACCGTATGCGATGACACTTAATGATTTCAATTTGTCAGCAGGGCAAAAAAAGCAGCTTTGTGTGGAATTCTATAAAAAGAAGGCCATACGAAGTTGCAAGTTAATGACGCAAGCGCTGTTTTGTAATTGGCGTACCTGATCAGCTAACAGATTACTTTGCGAATATGACAGTTAAGCTCACCGAACGGGGATGTTGAATCTAAAGTATCAAACTAGTCGTTGGCTGCCGTCACTAAGTTGGTCGCGGGTATTGAGTCAATCCGGTAGATGGATATGATGATACTTGCCAAGTTGCCATTGAGTGTGCCTAAGATGGTTAGTGGCGAGACAGAATCACCAATCCGGACTTGCCAATCACAGCTGTTTTGATAGTCTGGTGTGTCGATACGAAGTTCAAAGCGCTGGCCATTGAGTGCTTTGAAGGAGACCCTGGATGATGACAAGCTAATGATGTCACCATCCAGTGGGGCGTTAATCACAGCGTCCGTTGGCTGCATGGCAAGTAAACCCATTCGTTGTGGGTTGGCGACTGTGGGGATGGTCTGATAAATACCTGCGACTGGGGCTTGAACTCTAGTCTGATCATGATGACGTAAAAACCACATATTAACGCACTCCTTACTTAAATAATTACTTTAACTACCGTTATTTGAATTCAGCATAGATTATGGAACCCGTCCCAGGTCAAGCAATTGCTTACAATATTTTTATGGCAAAATGATATAATAGTTGAGAAATCTTAGGATGATTAACGAACGGGGTGGTTCAAGTGGATTTTGTCGATTTGACACCGATAGTATTAACACATACGCCGCTAGGAACACGCGGGTCGACCCCGCGCATACATGATTGGCAATTGGATTGGAAAAAACTAGCGTGTTTGATCGATGATAATCAAGACGTCATGACGCAGGTTGAAGCGGGGCTAGCAGAGGATTGGTTAAATACGCATGGCACCATATGGGATAACGTTCAAGGTTATCACCGGTATCCAAATGATAGGCGGGAGTTTGATGACACTGTCTTTTGGGCGGCCTCCACTTGGGCAACGCCTGCAATCGTCGTTACTTTTCATAATGAACTCAGCCGTGCATTCAGTTGCTATCGGCTTGGATCTGATCCAGATTTTCATTACTTAGGACCACTGGGAAATGCCTATTAATCCGTTATTGTTATTAACAAATTGGAGGAAAACACTTGAAAGTTGGAATCGATAAGTTGCACTTTGCAACGTCGCATTTATACGTTGATATGGCTGAGTTGGCGGTAGCACGTCAGGCTGAGCCCGATAAATATTTGATTGGTATCGGTCAGTCCAAGATGGCAGTGATCCCACCTAGTCAGGATGCAGTCACGCTCGCGGCGAATGCCGCAGCACCAATGCTAACGGCTGAAGATATTGCCGCCATTGATTTAGTAGTTGTAGGGACTGAATCGGGTATTGATAATTCGAAAGCGAGTGCCATATACGTGGCTAAATTGTTGGGATTGAATCGACGCGTTCGTACGATTGAAATGAAGGAAGCGTGTTATGCTGCGACTGCTGGTATTCAGCTGGCCCAGGATCATATTCGGATTCATCCAGATAAGAAGGCCCTAGTTATTGGTAGTGATGTGGCTCGTTATGGGCTGAACACACCGGGAGAACCGACTCAGGGTGGCGGGGCGGTCGCCATGCTAATTAGCGCTGATCCGCAGGTGTTGGCACTGGGGACCACGACTAGTTTACTTAGTGCCGATGTAATGGATTTCTGGCGCCCGTTGTACCATACAGAAGCCCTAGTTGACGGTAAATATTCATCTAATATTTATATTGACTATTTCCAAGATGTTTTTAAAGATTACTTGAAAACAACGCACACACGTCCAGAAGCGATGACGGCGTTAGTTTTTCATTTGCCATATACAAAAATGGGTCTTAAGGCACTTCGGAGCGCTTTGCCACTAGTCGATGATGACCAGCAAAAACGCTGGCTGGCTCATTTTGAGCATGCGCGTCAGTTGAACCGGCAAGTGGGCAACTTGTATACTGGGTCACTCTATTTAAGCTTGTTATCGCAATTATTAACAGATCCGCAGTTACAGCCGGGCGACCAATTAGGACTATTCAGTTATGGCTCTGGTGCGGAGGGGGAGTTTTATACTGGTGAACTCCAGCCTGATTATCAATTGGGCTTGGACGCTGGCTTACCGCAACGTTTAGCCCGTCGTCGACGAGTCAGTGTCGCGGAATATGAGACATTATTTAATCAACAACTGCAATGGCAAGCTGAAGATCAGGTTGTGTCAGTTGCGGATGATCCACACCGCTTTGTGCTAACCGGACAAAAAGCTGAGCAACGTCAATACCTGGATCGCGAGGCTTAATAAAAAAGCACTTGCTATTAGCAAAATTGCTAGGCAAGTGCTTTTGTTATTTGAAATTATTAGTGATGATTTGGCCATCTTTAACACTAAGTAAGGTTTTATCAGTTGTATCTGGCTGTAGCAGTTGAATGGTGTAACCAGCCGCTAGATTCTTTTTAAGTGACTTAGACAAGGACTTGAAGTTTGAAGTAATTGTCGTGATGGCTTTTTGATTTTGTGACGGATATGACTTGATTGTTTTTAAAGATTTGACGTATTTTTTGCCGGTTGGGGTGATCGTATAAGTTTTGGTTGCTTTCGTAAATGCGACCGTCCCGATTGACTGATAGTTCGCTTGCAGCTGTTTAAGAATGTTTTCTTCGTTTAACTTAGTAGTTGCTGCAGCTTGTTTAGCGCTACCTTCGTTGAAAATAACCTGTGAGGAACTTAAGCTCGTCGATTTTGATTTGCTAGTACTTGCACTAGTTTTAGCACTTGATGCTGCTTTGCTGGTAGTGTGCTGTGACTGGTTGTAAGGCCAATACGGTAGTTTGATAACAGCATAAATAGTGACCACAGCGCTTAAGACCGTTATGAACGTTAGAAATTTCCAACCACCACCGGTTTGACGTGCATAAATCACGGAAAATAAAGCTAATAGAAAAACAATCAAGCCCATAATGGCTAGGAACAACATGTAACCAACTCCCAATGTTTGAAATAATATAATTATTATACCATTGAACTATTGGCTGTTTGATACCGAATTAAAATATTTTGAAAATGAGGGGACAAAATGACTAATTTGTTGACGACACCACCACTTTTTTTACCCAGTCATCTTGAAAATCAGGCACCGATGGCTAAGTACATGCGTGACCAGTTTCAGTTTCTGGGGGTTAAAAGTCCGGAGCGCAGGGAACTGTTACGACCGATTCGTCAGGCGAGCTACCAACTAACGACACATCAGTTACAGCACTGGCTAGCTTTTTATTATCAACAACCCTATCGCGAGTATCAGTACGTGGCAATTGACCTTGCGCTGGCCAATCTGCGCCGACTAACACCGGCTCAGTATCAATGGTGTCAGCAGCAACTTACAGTGACGCCGTGGTGGGATAGTGTTGATGCGTGGCGTAAAGTACTCGCAACGTACATTCTGAAGCACGGTTGCTTAGAGCAAGAAGGACCAGTGTACTTGCGCGCTACTGACAAATGGGTCCGGCGTGTGGGGATTACGTTACAGTTAGGTTGGCAGCAACAAACCAATGTTCAGTATTTACGGACGGCCATTTTAAGCAATCAATGCGATGAAGATTTCTTTATTCAAAAGGCGATTGGTTGGGCGTTGCGCGATTACAGTAAGACTAATCCGGCATGGGGCCGTGAATTTCTGGCAACGACAACTTTGTCACGGCTTGCACAACGTGAAGGGCAAAAGTATTTATAACGCATGTTTATAAAATTGCGCTACGCGGGAAATAAGTGAGTAAGAACCGTGGTAATAAAAAAAGATGACGGCTAAGGTCATCTTTTTGATCATTAATACTTATTGAAAAAGCATGTCGCGGTATAAACCAACAACTTTACCTAGGACGGAGACGTTGTTCAAAATAATTGGCGCCATCGTATCATTCTCGGGTTGGAGGCGGTAATGATCGGCTTCTTTGAAGAAACGTTTGCACGTCGCTTCATTTTCATCGGTCATCGCAATGATGATGTCGCCGTTGTCAGCTGAGCTTTGACGACGGACAATAACTTGATCACCATTCATGATGCCGATATTGATCATACTTTCGCCTCGAATCGTTAGCATGAATAAATCACCACCGAATGATTCTAATTCCTTAGGGATCGGGAAGTAGTCTGTGGCTTCCTGAACCGCTAAGATGGGTTGTCCAGCGGTCACGGTTCCGAGGACTGGAATTTGATGCGGGGTGGTTTCGACTCCCAAGGCTTCGAAGCCAGCGGGCGTTACTTCAATGGCGCGGGGCTTGGTAGGGTCTTTTTGAATGTAACCCTTCTTTTCAAGTCGTGAAATATGGCCGTGAACGGTCGAAGTCGAAGATAAGTCAACGGCTTCCCCAATTTCACGAACAGTTGGCGGATATCCTTTTTCATTGACGCGTTCATAAATAAAACGAAGAACGGCCATTTGTTTGCTTTCCGATGTTTTACTCATCTTGGCACCTCATTTATTATTTTCATTATTGGTTAAACCAATTGTAGCATAGCGTTTCACAGCTTTCAAACAAATGTTCGGTTGACAAACGCTATTAATTGATTTACGGTCTATTTTCGTGTATATTGCATTGATGAAAGGGGCTGCTACTTTGATTTCAAAAGAATTGCTTGCTCGGATCAATGAGTTAGCTCATAAGGCGAAAGCCGAGGGCCTCACCGAGTTGGAAGAAGCGGAACGGCAAGAGTTACGGCAAAAATACTTGCAGGAATTTCGGGCCGGGTTCCGGCAACAAGTTGAGATGCTGCAAGTTTATGATAAAGATGGTAAAGAGGTTACGCCCGAAAAGGTTCGCCAGGTACAACGTGATCGCGGCCTGCGGGATGATTAACCGATTTCAGGAAAATTTGTCAACTGACAAATTTTCCTTTTCTTTTATTATTAATTTGTGTAGACTAGTTTAATGAAGACTGTAATAAGGGAGGGGAATGACTGTGTCTACTGGAATTTGGATTTTAATCGTCGTTATCGGCGTATTAGTTGGGTTAACTGGTGGCTTCTTTGGTGCCCGGCATTATATGCAAAACTATTTGAAGCAAAATCCACCTATTAGTGAAGAAATGCTTCGGAGCATGATGATGCAAATGGGTCAACGCCCATCCGAAAAGAAATTGCACCAGATGTTAAATTCAATGAAAGCTGCTTCTAAAAACGATAGTAAGTAGTATTGATAATAAAAAAGTGCCGGTTCGCAATCGCGATTACCGACACTTTTTTATTGTATTATTGGCGCTTAGAATTAGTTGTTGCGGGATCAATGTATTTGAACGTTGGATCAATTTGGTGATCCAGCTGGTCAAAAGCACTGAGCATTTTAGTTTCAATTTGCTTCTGACCGGCATCATCTAGTTTAAGTTTGCGATCAATGTAGATGGGTTCCCCGAAACGGACAGTGACGCGTTGTCGACTGAAGAGCTGTTTGAAGGTCAATGGCCCTTGGTAAACAGTTGGGACGAGGGGCACACCAGCCATTTTGGCAATAACTATCGCGCCACCCTTGAGTTCTTGTGAGTGTCGCGTTCCTGAAGGGTACATAATTAGTGAGAGTTTTCCGCTTCGCAAGAATTTGACAGGGGTCTTGATCGCGGAGGGTCCAGGATGTTGGCGGTTGACAGGAAAAGCATTGGCATGGACGAGAATGTACCGCAAAACAGGGTTTTTAAATAATTCTTCCTTAGCCATAAAACTAAACTTCATTGGACTACCGGCTAAGGCATAGTATAGAGGATCAAACCATGTTCGGTGTGGGCCAACTAAGATGTAGGCGCCCTCAGGAAGGTTGGCACGTCCTTGATAGCGGGGCCGACCGTTAATTATGGTGATGATCAGTCGGACTAGTCCGCGCATAAAAGAATAAAACATCACGATCTTCCTTTCGTTTACTAACTGCTCACAGTATGACGAAATTTGGCAAATTCTGCAAGTTAATTGTATGATAGCTTTGCGATGATTTTAATGGAGGGGGTGGCCGAGTATGGCCGACGTCACGTTACACGCTGATGAGCGTATTGATCAATTATATAGTAAAGATATTCAAATTATTCAGAGTTCTCAAGTGTTTGCATTTTCACTGGATGCCGTTTTACTGGGGGACTTTGCGCAAGTTGCGAAGGGGATTAACAGTCAGATTGTGGATCTCTGTGCTGGTAACGGCGCCGTGGGATTGTTTGCCAGCGCCAAGACTCGCGGTCACATTACAGCCGTGGAAATTCAACCACGGTTGGCGGACATGGCGCAACGAAGTGTTACCTTGAACCATTTAACACACCAGATGACGGTTCTAAACGAAGACTTACTGGCAATCACGCAACAATTACCGAAAGATTCGGTGGACACGGTCCTGTGTAATCCACCATATTTTAAAGATCAGCCCCAAAGTGTTAAAAATCCCAATCCACATCTGGCAATTGCGCGTCATGAATTATCGGCCAATCTAGATCAAATTTTGGCTGTGAGTAGTGATTTACTAAAAATGAATGGTAAGGCTTATTTCGTTCACCGTCCCGAGCGGCTGGATGATCTATTCATCGCAATGGCTAGGAATCGGTTGGCACCCAAACGCATTCGATTTGTACATCCTAAGGCTGGGCGAGAAGCCAATATGGTGTTGATTGAAATGATCAAAGACGGCAAGGCCAACGGCGTTCGGATTATGCCGCCGCTTGTGGTATATCAAGATAATGGTGAGTATGGAGAAGAGGTGCACACGCTACTTTATGGCGAAGATTGATAAGACTGTTACGGTCGATGCCGCAACGAAAAAATATTATTTTTATGTATTGTTATGTGCTGACCAGACGTTGTACGGTGGTTTTACGGATAACTTACAACGCCGGTTAGCAACACATAACGCTGGCAAAGGTGCTAAGTACACACGTGTAAAATCACGGCGCCCCTTGCAATTAATTTATCATGAAACTTTCAATGACAAATCAAGTGCGTTGAAGGCCGAATACGCCTTTAAACACCAATCGAGAGCTGCCAAGCTAAATTACTTGTCAGCTCACGATGTAAAAATTTAGCGAAGTTTTCACAATTAATGATTCTATTTCTGGCATTTACTGTTATAATATTTACTGTATCAATATATAGGAGGAATTTTTGTAATGAAAATTATTGCATATGCTGTACGTGATGACGAACGTCCATTCTTCGATACTTGGATGAAAGAAAACCCAGATGTTGAAGTTAAATTAGTTCCAGAATTACTTACTGAAGACAACGTTGACTTAGCTAAGGGCTTCGACGGTGCCGATGTATACCAACAAAAGGACTATACTGCTGAAGTATTAAACAAGTTAGCCGACGAAGGGGTTAAGAACATCTCTCTTCGTAACGTTGGTGTTGATAACTTGGACGTTCCTACTGTTAAAGCGCGTGGCTTAAACATTTCTAACGTGCCTGCATATTCACCAAATGCGATTGCTGAATTATCAGTAACGCAATTGATGCAATTATTACGCCAAACGCCATTGTTCAACAAGAAGTTAGCTAAGCAAGACTTCCGTTGGGCTCCAGATATTGCCAAGGAATTAAACACCATGACTGTTGGTGTTATTGGTACTGGTCGGATTGGCCGTGCTGCCATCGATATTTTCAAAGGTTTCGGCGCTAAGGTTATCGGTTACGATGTTTACCGGAATGCTGAACTTGAAAAGGAAGGCATGTACGTTGACACCTTGGACGAATTATACGCCCAAGCTGATGTGATTACGTTACACGTTCCTGCATTGAAGGATAACTACCACATGTTGAATGCGGATGCCTTCAGTAAGATGAAAGATGGCGCCTACATCTTGAACTTTGCTCGTGGGACGCTCATCGACTCAGAAGACTTGATCAAAGCCTTAGACAGTGGCAAAGTTGCCGGTGCCGCTCTTGATACGTATGAATACGAAACTAAGATCTTTAACAAGGATCTTGAAGGTCAAACGATTGATGACAAGGTCTTCATGAACTTGTTCAACCGCGACAACGTTTTGATTACACCACATACGGCCTTCTACACAGAAACTGCCGTTCACAACATGGTGCACGTTTCAATGAACAGCAACAAGCAATTCATCGAAACTGGTAAAGCTGATACGCAAGTTAAGTTTGACTAATCTCGACAATAATTGATAAAAAAGACGCTACTCAGATGAGTAGCGCCTTTTTGTATTCGTACCAGGTTCATTTTCACTAACAACAGTTGCGTAACTAACAAAATTACTGTGACTTAGGATTCGCTGGTTAGGATGGTAGCGAAGGGTATCACCAAAAGAAGTCGCCCTAGAGTTCAGCTAGGGCGACTTCTTTGAGTAGTGCTTTAATTACTGATGATACAAAGTCTTGAGTAATACAACTATGATGCACTAGCAGCTTGTACTAAAGCTAGTAGTAGCTCGTTTAATTCCGCTGGACTCTGGATAATTTGATCCGGAATCACACTGGGCGTCATCTGCTCATTTTGCCGGTGATTGAACCAAAAAGTCTGCCAGCCGGCGTGTTTAGCGCTGGTCATATCTAATGCGGCGTTATCGCCGACATAAACGGCCTCGTTGGCTTTAATGCCAACCTGGTGAGCCCAGGTGGTAAAAATCGACGGGTCTGGTTTAGCAATGCCCAATTCTTCAGAAATGAAAATATTATCTGGGTGCACAAAATGTTCAATTTGTAATTGATGTAATTTTTGATGCTGAATGGGTGCCGGCCCGTTTGTGATGATACCAATTTTGAAAGCGTGGCTAAGCTTGGTTAACGTTGCGGCGAGACCATTGAAGAGACAAATGTGGTTTAAGGCCTGTTGATAGGCCATTTCAAATTGGATCGCCCAATCCATGCTGATACGCCCAGTAATGGGTGCCAGAGCATGCCGAATACGGGCTGTTTGCCAGGCTTCTAGGCTCATGGCTGCGTCCGTCACCTGATTGAAGGTGCGGTCGTTAAAATCATGAAACCGATTAAAAATTTCTGCCAATTCAGGATCGCTTAAACGCTGGTTAAAAGTTTTGGTTAGCGCAGTCGTGAATGGTGATTTTTGATCATATAACGTATCGTCAAGGTCAAAAATGATGGCTTTTATCATTATTAAGTGAGCCCCCTATGCGAGATTGTATTTTAACACACTTTACCCAATTCACAAATTATTGATGAAATTGCTTGCAAGCACTAGTGATTTTCGGTATACTAATTTTCGGTGTTAAAACCAATTCACACCTACTGGGATAATTATGGCGGTGCTCGGGAGAGTGTCATAGTTAGTTGAGCAGTGGGGAGGAATAAAACAAATTTTTGGAGGCACATTTATTATGGCTATTATTTCTATGAAACAATTGCTTGAAGCCGGTGTCCATTTCGGTCACCAAACTCGTCGTTGGAACCCAAAGATGAAACCATACATCTTTACGGAACGGAACGGCATCTACATCATTGACTTACAAAAGACGGTCAAGATGATTGATTCAGCTTACAACTTCGTGAAGGACGCTGCAGCTGATGATGGCGTTATCTTGTTTGTTGGGACTAAGAAGCAAGCCCAAGACTCAATCGAAGAAGAAGCAACCCGTGCTGGTCAATACTACGTTAACCATCGTTGGTTAGGTGGGACTTTGACTAACTGGAATACGATTCAAACTCGGATCAAACGGCTTAAAGACTTGAAGAAGATGGAAGCTGATGGGACCTTCGAACGTTTACCTAAGAAGGAAGTTTCATTGTTAATGAAGCAACGTGCCAAGCTTGAAAAATTCTTGGGTGGTATTGAAGATATGCCTCGGATTCCAGATGTTGTCTTCATCGTTGATCCTCGTAAGGAACAAATTGCGGTTAAGGAAGCTCAAAAGTTGAACATTCCGATCGTTGCCATGGTTGACACCAACACTGATCCAGATGACATTGATGTTATCATCCCATCAAACGATGACGCAATTCGTGCCGTTCGCTTGATTACTTCTAAGATGGCTGATGCTGTCATTGAAGGCCGTCAAGGTGAAGACGAAGACGTTACTGAAGATTCTTTCAAAGATAGCAAGGACGCTAAGAAGTCCGTTGACTCATTGGAAGACATCGTTGAAGCCGTTGAAGGCGACAATAACGCTAAGTCAGACAAATAATTAATTGAAATAATTAGGCTGCCTAAAAATCGCGGACCATTACGGCCTGATTTGACGGGCAGCTTTTTATTTAAAATCAAGATACTCAAAGGAGAGTAAACTATGGCAAAGATTTCTGCAGCACAAGTTAAAGAACTTCGTGATAAAACCGGTGTTGGTATGATGGACGCTAAAAAGGCGTTAGTTGAAACTGAAGGCGACATGGAAAAAGCCGTTGACGTTTTGCGTGAAAAAGGGGTTGCCAAGGCCGAAAAGAAGAGTGGCCGAGTTGCCGCTGAAGGCATTGCTGCCGTTGCCATCAAAGACAACAAAGCTGCCATTGTTGAAATTAACTGTGAAACTGACTCGGTTGCTTCAACTGACAAGTTTAAGGATTTAGTGGCTGAAGTTGCTGATAAAATTGCTGAAGAAGAACCTGCTTCAGTTGACGATGCCTTAGCTTTAAAGACGGCTAATGGCACGGTCAAAGACGATGTCATCGAAACGACTCAAGTAACTGGTGAAAAGATCAGCTTACGTCGTTTCCAAGTTGTTGAAAAGGGTGCTGATCAAAACTTTGGCTCATACATTCATAATGGTGGTCAAATTGCGGCGTTAGTTGTCTTAGATGGCGCTGACGGTGCGACTGCTAAGGACGTGGCTATGCACGTGGCTGCCATCAATCCTGAATACGTTAACCGTGAACAAGTCCCTGCTGATCGCTTAGCTCATGAAAAGGACGTTCTTGTTAAAGAAGCCTTAAATGAAGGTAAGCCTGAAAAGATCGTTGAAAAGATGGTTGAAGGCCGTTTGAACAAGTGGCTTTCAGAAATCAGCTTGGATGACCAAGAATTTGTTAAGGATTCTGACCAAACTGTGGCTCACTTTGTTGAATCAAAGGGTGGCAAGGTCAATTCATTCATTCGTTTTGAAGTTGGCGAAGGAATCGAAAAGAAGGCTGATAACTTTATCGACGAAGTTATGAACCAAATTAAAGACTAATTACTAGTTAAAGAATTAGCTAATTGGGGATTACGACGAAAAGCAATTTTCGGCGTAGTCCCTTTTTGTAAAGTAACGGGTTGAAGTCGCTTTAAAAAGAGAATTCGGTTAATTTTCCCGTGGTTTATGGCTGACAACCAAACGCTTATTCAAATATATGGTAAAATAATAGACAGATAATTTCGAGGAGGACAAAACGATGTCGGAAGTTAAATATAAGCGTGTGATCCTAAAACTTAGTGGTGAAGCCTTAGCTGGTGAAAAGGGCTTTGGCATCAATCCACCCGTCATTAAAACGGTGGCAGAAGAACTCAAGGACGTCTATGATATGGGCGTTCAAATTGCAATCGTTGTTGGCGGTGGCAACATGTGGCGTGGTGAAGCTGGCGCACAGATGGGTATGGAACGGGCGCAAGCTGATTATATCGGTATGTTGGCTACCATTATGAACGCCTTAGCACTCCAAGATAATCTTGAATCAATTGGTGTGCCGACCCGGGTTCAAACATCCATTGAAATGCGTCAAATCGCGGAACCATACATTCGGCGAAAGGCAATGCGCCATCTTGAGAAGCGTCGGATTGTTATTTTTGCCGGTGGTACTGGGAGTCCATACTTCTCAACGGATACAACTGCGGCATTACGAGCTGCTGAAATCAATGCTGACGCCATCCTCATGGCTAAAAATGGGGTCGATGGTGTTTATTCAGCTGATCCTAATAAGGATGCTAACGCGGTTAAATTTGATAAACTTACGCATCTCGACATTATCAACAAAGGCTTGCAAGTTATGGATACAACAGCTAGTTCATTATCAATGGACAACGATATTCCTGTCGTGGTCTTTAACTTGAATGAACCTGGTAATATTCGGAAAGTCGTCGCCGGTGAACACATCGGGACAACAGTCAGGGGGAAATAATATGGCAATTACAGAACCAATTTTAAAAGAAGCACAGGAACGGATGAAGAAGGCGGAAGCCGCTTTACAGCGTGAGCTTGGTAATATTCGGGCTGGCCGGGCGAACGCGTCATTATTGAATCGGATTTCTGCAGATTATTATGGCACTCAGACGCCTCTTAATCAGATGGCAGCTATTACGGTGCCGGAACCACGGGTATTAATGGTGACCCCTTTTGATAAGAGTGCCCTTAAAGAAATCGAAAAGGCTATTTTAGCGTCAGACCTCGGGATTAGTCCAGCTAACGACGGGTCGGCGATTCGGCTAGTTATTCCACAATTAACGGAAGAACGGCGGAAAGAACTTGCCAAGGACGTTAAGGCGGAAGGTGAACGCGCCAAGGTCGCCGTTCGAAACGTGCGTCGTGATGCAATGGAAGCCTTGAAGAAGGGCCATAAAGCTGGTCAGTTCACTGACGACCAGTTACATCAGTTAGAAGACCAAGCCCAAAAGTTAACGGATCAAGCGGGTAAGGACGTTGACGCGATTGTTGCCGACAAAGAAAAAGAAATTTTGGAAGGTTAATGACTGACCAATTTATTAAGGCTTGGAGAAATTCAAGCCTTTTTTTGTTGACGAATAGTTAATTAGTGCTTTTTTTGGTAAAATAGTGCATAGTTAAGCTATTTTTATGGAGGTGCGCCTTGTTCGCTTTTTTTAATAAGAATGATCCTGCAGATAAAACGGACGTGCAATTGGATCCTAATCGAATTCCGGCACACGTCGCCATTATTATGGATGGCAATGGTCGCTGGGCCAAGTCACGGCATTTACCACGCATTGCTGGCCATAAGGAAGGTATGAATACCGTCAAGAAGATTACGATTGCCGCAAGTGATGTGGGCGTGAAAGTATTGACGCTCTATGCGTTTTCAACCGAAAACTGGAAGCGACCGACTGATGAAGTGAATTATCTGATGCAATTGCCAGTAAGTTTTTTTGACACTTTTGTGCCAGATTTGATCAAAAATAACGTTCGGGTGCAAGTCATGGGTTATGTTGATCGTCTACCAGCCGCCACCCAAAAGGCAGTTCAAGATGCGATTGCGGATACTAAGGATTGTGACGGGATGGTGCTAAACTTTGCCCTCAACTATGGTTCACGGGCTGAGATCGTGACCGGAGTGCAAAAGATCGCACGGCAGGTGCAGGATGGTCGATTGGCGGTTGATGATATTGATGATGCAACCATCGACGCAGCACTGATGACGGCACCACTTGCGCCATACAATGATCCTGACTTATTGATTCGAACCAGTGGTGAAGAACGAATCTCAAATTTCTTAATGTGGCAAATTGCGTACAGTGAACTGGTCTTTACGGATGTTAAGTGGCCAGACTTCACGGCGACGACTCTTCAGGCGTGCATAGCGGATTTTCAAAGCCGTGATCGCCGTTTTGGCGGGTTGTCGGATCATAAATAAAGGGGAGTTTTCAGTATGAAACAACGAGTCATCACGGCGGTCGTTGCGTTAATTTTATTTATCCCAGTCATTTTTGTTGGTGGGATTACCTTGGATATTGTGGCTATGTTACTAGGTGCCATTGCGATGAGTGAATTACTCGTGATGCGTAAAAAGTTGCTGATTTCATTTGAAGCGATTGTCAGCATGTTGGCAGTAATGATTCAAATTGCGCCTAACAAATGGTTCAATGGGTTACCGGATCAACTCAATAAGGAATACGTGGTTTACTTTTTAGTGATTTTACTACTATTGCACACGGTTTGGTCACGCAACCGATTCTCGTTTGATGATGCCGGAATGTTGACGTTAGGTGTGTTATACATTGGCATGGGCTTTAACTACTTCACCGCTGCTCGGGGTGTGAGTGTCTACATGTTATTATTCTTGATGTTCATTGTCTGGTTGACGGATAGTGGTGCTTACATGGTTGGCCGCAAGCTTGGTCGACACAAAGTGACACCCATCAGCCCCAATAAAACTTGGGAAGGCTGTATTGGGGGTAGCGTCATTGGCGTGATTGTTGCCAGTGCGTTTGCCATTGGTTTCCATGTTGGTTATGCAAGTGTGGTAAGTATGGTGTTAATCACCCTCGTCTTATCAGTGGTCGGCCAGTTTGGTGATTTAGTTGAATCGGCCTTAAAACGGTACTATGGTGTTAAGGATTCTGGTAAGATTTTGCCAGGCCATGGTGGAATTTTGGACCGTTTTGATAGTATGTTATTAGTTTTTCCAATCGCACATTTATTCGGCCTCTTTTAAGCTGAATACCCGAAACGCGGGAGAAAGGAGCGCTTAATTGATCGTTACAATTATTACGTTCATTATCGTTTTCGGTATCTTGGTCATCGTCCATGAGTTTGGGCACTTTTACTTCGCCAAAAAGGCTGGAATTTTAGTGCGTGAATTTTCTGTCGGGATGGGGCCCAAGGCGGTCGCGTTTCGTCGTAATGCCACGACCTATACGTTACGGTTTTTACCAATTGGGGGCTACGTGCGGATGGCAGGTGTCGCCGATGATGAGGATGAAGAACTCAAACCAGGGACACCAGTAAGCTTGCAAGTCGGTCAGGATGGGATTGTTCATTCGATCAATGCTAGTAAAAAAACAACGTTGTTCAATGGAATTCCGCTATCGGTAACGGCCACTGATCTAGAAAAAGAACTCTGGATCGAAGGTTACGAAAATGGTGACGAAACTGAAGTGAAACGATATTCTGTCGATCATGATGCGACCATTGTGGAAAGTGACGGGACTGAAGTTCAAATTGCCCCGGTCGACGTTCAGTTTCAATCGGCCAAACTTTGGCAACGTATGTTGACCAATTTTGCTGGTCCGATGAATAATTTCATTCTGGCCATCATTACCTTTGCCATTTTAGCTTTTATGCAAGGGGGGGTCACCAGTACGACGACCCACGTTGCAGCGACAACGGCTCACTCAGTCGCACGACAAGCTGGCATTCAAAAGGGTGATCAGATTGTGGCCGTAAATGGTAAAAAAATGACGAGTGCGCAATCAATTTCGTTATTGATTCAGGACAGCCCCAAGCAACAATTAAAGTTGACCATCAAACGGGCGGGACAGACTAAAAAAATTGCAGTCACGCCCGCTGCAAAGACGGTTTCTGGTAATCGAATCGGTCAAATTGGGGTCCAATGGGCCACTAAGACGGATACGAGTCTAGGTGCTAAGTTGGCATATGGGTTTACTGGCTCGTGGGGAATCACGAAGCAGATTTTTCAAGTGCTCGGGCGGATGGTTACCCATGGTTTTAGTTTGAATGATTTAGGGGGGCCCGTGGCAATCTTTGCAACGACTTCTCAAGCGGCTAAATCTGGTGTGCGCACTGTGATTTACTTGCTGGCTGTGTTATCGATCAACCTCGGAATTGTCAATTTATTGCCAATTCCAGCCCTTGATGGTGGTAAACTATTATTAAACATTGTTGAAGGCATTCGAGGTAAGCCACTACGAGTGGAAACGGAAAGTGTCATTACCTTGATTGGATTTGGCCTTTTGATGTTATTAATGATTCTAGTAACTTGGAATGATATTCAACGGTATTTCTTCTAAGTGATGTTTAATTTGAAACAATAAGGAGAAGATTTGTAGATGAAACAATCGAAACTGTTAATCCCAACCCTCAAGGAAGTGCCTAATGATGCGGAGGCCTTGAGTCATCAAATGATGCTACGGGCTGGCTATATTCGCCAGATTTCAGCGGGAATGTACGCCTATCTACCATTGGCCTACCGGGTATTAACAAATATTGAAAAAATTACCCGTCAGGAAATGGAAAACATTGATGCGGCTGAAATGCTAGTGCCAGCAGTCATCCCAGCTGAGCTGTGGAAAGCAACTGGACGTTATGAAACGTACGGTCCAGAATTGTTCAAACTGAAGAATCGGCATGACCGGGAATTTATTTTAGGCCCTACACATGAAGAAACGTTTACTTCAATTGTTCGTGATGAAATCAAATCATATAAACGGTTGCCGTTGACGTTGTATCAAATTCAAGCTAAGTATCGTGATGAGGACCGCCCGCGTTACGGGTTACTCCGTGGGCGTGAGTTTATCATGAAGGACGCTTATTCGTTCCATGCGGATGAGACGTCATTAGATGAAACATTTCAAGCGATGGCGCAAGCTTATCAAAATATTTTTGAACGGGTCGGTTTGAAGTTCCGTTCGATTATTGGTGACGGTGGTGCCATGGGTGGCAAAGATTCTCGTGAATATTCAGCAATCGCACCGGTTGGTGAAGATACGATCGTTTACTCGGATGCGAGTGATTATGCGGCCAACTTAGAAATGGCTCGGAGCTTGTATGTTCCTAAAAAGTCGCACGCTTCGTTGAAGGATATGGAAAAGATTGACACGCCTGGAGTTGGGACCATTGAAGACTTGGCGGACTTCCTGAAGGTGGGGGCTGATCAGCTAGTTAAGAGCATTCTGTTCATTGCGGATGATCAACCAGTAATGGCATTGGTTCGTGGCGATCATGAAGTCAATGATGTTAAATTGAAGAATTATCTTGGTGCTGATTTCTTAGATATGGCAACACCAGAACAGGCGCAACAATATCTTGGGGCCAGCTTCGGTTCACTTGGTCCGGTCAATGTTAGTGATGATGTGAAAATTGTTGCTGATCAGTATGTCAAAGACATGGCTAACATTACGGTCGGGGCCAATGAAGATGGCCACCACTTCACGAATGTTAACCCAGAACGGGATTTTCATGCTGAAGATTACGTCGATATTCGCTTTGTTCAAGAGGGGGAATTATCACCAGATGGTGCCGGCGTCTTGAAGTTTACAAAGGGAATTGAAATTGGACATATTTTCAAGCTAGGTACGCGTTATTCGAAAGACTTACACGCGGAAGTCTTGGATGCTAATGGTCGTAATATTCCAGTAATCATGGGATGTTACGGAATTGGCGTTTCACGGTTGTTATCAGCGATTGCGGAACAACGGGCTGATGAAAATGGTTTGATTTGGCCTAAAGCGATTGCGCCGTTTGACGTGCACGTCATTCCGGTTAACCCGAAGAAGGCTGATCAAGTTGAAGTTGCTGATCAAGTTGAAACGCAGCTAGAAGCCGCTGGGTATCATGTGTTGTATGATGATCGTAAGGAACGGCCTGGTGTAAAATTTGCTGATTCTGATTTAATGGGAATTCCTGCACGAATCACGATTGGGAAGAAAGCCAGTGAAGGAATTGTTGAAATCAAACTTCGTCAGACTGGTGAAACTTTGGAAGTTAAGCAGGAAGAAATTGCCAATAATTTGGCCGTCTTGTTGAAAAACATTGATTAGGATTTTGTGAAATAAAAATACGGCAACTACCCGTGGTTAGTCGCCAACAACAATCACCTGGTTGAAGTTCGTTGACTAGGTGATTTTTGTTGGCCGATTAATCACGTGGCTCAGTGAGCAGACTGTGATAAAATAGTAACGTTTCAAGCGAACGACTTGAACGTTCACTGAGGATTATTTAGATTAAGTTAGTGCTAGTTATCATTAGTATGCATTATGATCGTTGGCCGATTATTAAGGTCAGCAGCCATTTTTGAAGGCGCGTATGCTGACAATCGGTCGATGCTAATCATAATTCATGCCAGATTAACCAGCGCAACGCAGGTATTATCAACTGAGTCCAATTAACAAAAGGAGGACCACTGGTGAGTTTAAATCAACAAGAAATGTTTGAGAAATTGCTCGAACAAATTGAAATGCCAACGGGTCCTGAATTTACAGAAGCGATGATCGATAAGTTGACCGTTCATCAAGCTTCCAAAGTTTGGGAATTTCATCTGCATTTCCAACACGTTTTACCATATACACAATTTATGACTTTTCAAAACAAACTCCAAATTGCCTTTAAAGACATCGCACGAGTGACGTTTACAATTGCGACCGATGACACGGAAGTCAATGGTCGTGAGCTGGCTGAATACTGGGAATGGATCGTTCAACACAGCGGCATCAAGTCGCCATTAGTTCAATCGTTGTGTAATAGCAATGTGCCGACTTATGAAGATGGGCGTGTCATTTTATTAGCTGAAAATGAAGTCATTCAAAATTTTCTGACTAATCAAGCTCTGGGACCCATTGAAAGTACGTATCATCGTCTGGGCTTTCCGAAGTTTTCCGTCCACACCATGATCGATGAGAGTGCTTCTCAGGCCAAAATCAAAGAGTTTCATGAGCAAAAGGCGAAGTCTGACCAGGCACTTGCACAAAAAGCGGAAGCGGCTATCAAGAAAGCTAATGAAAAACGTCAAAAACAAGCTGATGCTCCCGCGCCAATTGAGGGTCCCGTTCAATTGGGAAAGCAAATCAATCCACAGGAGCCTGCGAAACAAATGGTTCAAATTACCGAAGAAGAACGATCAATCATTGTGGAAGGCTACGTCTTCGACATGGAAGTGCGTACGCTTCGGTCACAGCGGCAACTATTGATTCTAAAGGTCACGGATTATAGTTCATCAATGGTCGTCAAAAAGTTCTCACGGAATGCTGATGATGAAGCTCAGTTTGCGGCCTTGAAACCGGGTATGTGGGTTCGCGTGCGCGGCTCCGTCCAAGAAGATAGTTTTATGCGTGATTTGACGATTAATGCGTACGATATCAACGAAACGTCGCATGCGAGCCGTCAAGATACTGCACCAGCGGATGACAAACGGGTCGAATTACATTTGCATTCTAATATGAGTCAGATGGACGCGACTAATAGTGTTAGTGATTATGTGAAACAAGCCGCTAAGTGGGGTCATCCGGCAATTGCCATTACGGACCATTCTGGAGCGCAGGCGTTTCCAGAAGCTTTTGCGGCTGGCGAAAAAAACAACATCAAAATTTTATACGGTGTTGAAGCCAACATGGTTGATGACGGTGTCCCGATTGCCTATAACGATGCCCATGTTGATTTAAAGGAATCGACTTATGTGATTTTTGATACCGAAACGACGGGGCTTTCTGCTATTTATGATCGGGTGATTGAACTGTCAGCGGTCAAGATGGTCAAAGGGAACGTCGTTGATCAATTTGAAGAATTTATTGATCCCGGTTTCCATCTTTCTGAGACGACCACTAATCTAACGAGTATCACTGATGACATGGTGCGGGGTTCTAAATCGGAAGAAGAAGTTTTTAAACTATTCCGAGAATTTTATGGCGATGCGATCGTTGTCGGGCATAACGTGACATTCGATATTGGCTTTATGAACACGGGCTATGCACGACATCATATGGGGCCCATCACGAATCCAATTATTGATACGTTGACGTTAGCACGGTGGTTATACCCGAATTTGCGTGGATACCGGCTGAATACGTTAGCCAAGAAATTCAACGTTAATCTGGAACACCATCACCGCGCGATCTATGATGCGGAGACAACTGGACATTTGAATCATCTTTTCTTGAAGGATGCTGAAGAGCGCTATAAGGTCCAGTTCCATGATCAATTGAACGACCATATGAATGAGAATGCGGCGTATCGCCATGCCCGGCCATTTCATGCGACGCTCTATGCACAGACGCAAGCTGGGTTAAAAAACCTTTTCCGGATTATTTCCTTATCGAATGTTGAGTACTATTACCGTGTGCCACGCGTACCACGTAGTATTTTAAATAAGTATCGTGATGGTATTTTAGTTGGTTCGGCCTGTTCCAGTGGTGAAGTATTTACTGCGATGATGCAAAAGGGAAAAGCGGAGGCCCGTCAAAAGGCTGGTTATTATGACTTTCTGGAAGTGCAACCGAAACCTGCATATTCGGCACTGATTGAGAGTGGCTTAATTGCGGATACGGCCCATCTGGAAGAAATTATCAGTAACATGGTCGAACTAGGCCATGAAATGAATATTCCGGTTGCTGCCACGGGCGACGTCCATTATCTGAATCCTGAGGACAAAATTTATCGTAAAATTTTGATACATTCACAACCAGGTAATCCGTTAAATCGAACTGAACGTCCCGATGTGCATTTCCGCTCAACGGATGAGATGCTTAAAGATTTCGATTTCTTGGGCGCAGATACGGCCCACGAAGTCGTGGTTGAGACACCACGGGCGATTGCTGATCAATTTGAAATTGTGCGGCCAGTTAAGGACAAACTATATACGCCACGAATGAAGGGTGCCGAGGCGGAAATTGAAAAATTAACAATGGATCGGGCCCATGCGTGGTACGGGGATCCATTACCTGAAATCGTTCAAAAGCGGGTCGATAAAGAACTTAAAAGTATTATTGGCAATGGGTTCTCAGTGATTTATTTGATTGCGCAACGGCTTGTGTTTAAGAGTAATAAAGACGGGTATTTGGTTGGTTCCCGGGGGTCGGTCGGTTCTAGTATCGTCGCGACCTTGTCTGGGATTACTGAAGTGAACCCGATGCCACCGCATTACCGTTGCCCCAATTGCCAATATTCGCATTTTTATACGAATAACGAATATGGGTCAGGGTACGATTTACCACCTAAGGATTGTCCTGAATGTGGGACTGACATGGTGCGTGATGGGCAAAACATTCCCTTCGAAACGTTCTTAGGCTTTTACGGCAACAAGGTGCCAGATATTGATTTAAACTTCTCAGGAGACTACCAACCCATTGCCCATAATTACACCAAGGTCTTGTTCGGTGAGAAAAATGTGTATCGGGCTGGGACAATCGGTACGGTTGCTGATAAGACCGGTTATGGCTACGTCAAGGCGTATGAACGGGATACGAATCAAACACTTCGTTCGGCGGAAGTTGACCGATTAGCAAAGGGAACGACTGGCGTCAAACGAACGACTGGTCAACATCCGGCCGGTATCATCGTTGTGCCGGATTACATGGATATTTATGATTTCACGCCCGTTCAGTATCCAGCCGATGACCAGAGTGCGGCCTGGCAAACGACCCACTTTGATTTCCATTCGATTCACGATAATATTTTAAAAATCGATATTCTGGGACATGATGATCCGACAATGATTCGGATGTTGCAAGATTTGTCCGGCGTGCAACCTGAAAGTATTCCGCCGGTTGATCCGCACGTCATGAAGATTTTTTCGAGCCCCGAGGTTTTAGGGGTCACAGAAGACCAAATTTTTTCCAAGACGGGGACGCTTGGAATTCCTGAATTTGGGACGCGGTTTGTGCGGGGAATGCTTGAAGAAACCCACCCATCCACCTTTAATGAATTACTTCAGATTTCTGGATTGTCACATGGGACCGACGTGTGGTTAGGAAACGCTGAAGAGTTGATCAAGGATGGGACGGTTACACTGGCTGAAGTTATCGGTTGTCGGGATAACATCATGACCGACTTGATTCATTATGGCATGGAGTCTGACATGTCCTTCCAAATTATGGAACACGTGCGGAAGGGTCGTGGGATCCCGGATGAGTGGCAACAAGCGATGAAAGATGCGGACGTCCCGGATTGGTACATTGAATCTTGTCTAAAGATCAAGTATATGTTCCCGCGGGCCCATGCGGCGGCCTATATCTTAATGGCACTACGGGTAGCTTACTTTAAAGTGTACTTCCCGTTGATCTATTACACGGCATACTTCTCAGTTCGGGCAGATGATTTTGATCTGGTCGCGATGGCTCACGGTAAAGAAGCTGTCAAGGCATCAATGAAAGCCATTACTGATAAAGGAATGGATGCCAGTGCCAAAGAGAAAAACTTACTAACGGTCTTAGAATTAGCCAATGAAATGCTAGAGCGGGGTTTTAAGTTCTCAATGGTCGATCTTGAAAAATCGGATGCTTCGGACTGGCTGATTGATGGTGATACATTGATTGCCCCATTTCGGGCAGTACCAGGTTTGGGCTTGAACGTTGCCAAACAGATCGTGGCGGCCCGCGCAGATAAACCGTTCCTGTCGAAGGAAGATTTATCTAAGCGCGGCAAAGTTTCAAAGGGGTTAATCGATTTTATGACTGAAAATAGTGTGTTAAGCGATTTGCCAGATGAAAATCAATTATCCTTGTTTTAGTAGTCATTGTGCCCGGCTTTGTTAAAAGTTGATGAAACTTTAAGGTGAACGGCTCATTTGATACGACCGCGGGCTATCATCATCGTTGCCAACGAATTATGGTGACAAACTGTGATTTGACAGGCTTTCTGTCACTTAAAAGCGTGGCTAGCCGTTAATCAGCGTAATGGTCATTTGAATGCTATAAATGGCGTAAACTTGCGGTTCTTAGATAATTGTGCTAATATATGGGTTGTAATTTAAAACTCGTTAACGAGTGAGCAGCGATGCTCACTCTTTTTATTGGACTAATCTGAATAGGAGGCACAGCCTTGAGCAATAACGTTGTTGAAACCATTCAGCCAGTGGCCGCAGCCATTGTCAGCGCACACCAATTTGAACTCGTGGATCTTGAATTTGTTCGCGAAGGTCAAAGCTGGTATTTGCGAATTTATATTGACAAGCCGGGCGGCATTAATATTGAAGAATGTGCAATGGTTAGTGATGAACTTAGTGAAAAGTTAGATACCATGGATCCTGATCCAATTCCACAGGCCTATTTCTTAGAAGTCTCTTCGCCAGGTGCGGAGCGGCCCCTGAAGAAGGAAGCTGATTATCAAAATGCTATCGGTAAGTATGTGCACATTGGGCTATATCAGAAATTAGATGGCAAGAAGGTTTTTGAAGGTGACTTGACGGCCGTGACGCCGGCGACGTTAACCGTTGATTACATGGATAAGACACGTCATAAAACAGTGACGATTAACCGGGAACAAATCTCGCAAGCCCGTTTAGCGGTAAAGTTCTAAATAAGTAAAGGAGTCTACACATGAGCAAGGAATTATTAGGGGCCTTAGACACCCTCGAATCAGAAAAGGGCATCAAAAAAGAAGTTGTGATCGAAGCGTTGGAAGCGGCGTTAGTATCAGCTTACAAGCGTAATTATGGTCAGGCTCAAAACGTTGAAGTTGACTTTGATCAGATTAAGGGTAATATTCACGTTTACGCGGTCAAAGAAGTTGTCGAAGACGTCTTCGACTCACGTTTGGAAGTTAGTTTGCAAGATGCATTAGCCATCAACCGAGCTTACGAAATTGGTGATGATATTCGGTTTGAAGTAACACCTAAGAACTTTGGTCGGATTGCGGCGCAGACAGCTAAGCAGGTTATCATGCAGCGAGTTCGTGAAGCTGAACGTGGAATCATTTATGATGAATACAGCCAGTATGAAAATGAAATCGTGACTGGTGAGGTGGAACGTCAAGATAATCGGTTTGTTTACGTCAGCTTAGGTAAAGTAGAAGCTGTTATGGGACGTTCAGACCAGTTGCCTGGTGAAGTTTACCGGATTCATGATAAAATTAAGGTCTACGTTTCTAAGGTCGAAAACGCGACCAAGGGGCCACAAGTGTTTGTTTCGCGAACAGCGCCAGATTTGTTGAAACGTTTGTTTGAACAAGAAGTTCCCGAAATCTTTGATGGCATCGTCGAGATTGTTTCCATTGCTCGCGAAGCTGGTGACCGGGCTAAAGTAGCGGTCCGTTCTAATAATCCGAATGTTGATGCCGTCGGAACTTGTGTGGGTCCTAAAGGACAGCGGGTTCAAACGATTGTTAACGAGTTACATGGTGAAAACATGGATATCGTTGAATGGACGGATGACCAGGCTGTATTTATTGCCAATGCATTGAATCCTGCTGAAGTTTTAGATGTTATTTTCGATCCTGAAAATGAGCGGGGTTGTACCGTGGTCGTTCCTGACTATCAATTGTCATTAGCCATTGGTAAACGTGGTCAAAATGCCCGTTTAGCTGCTAAATTGACTGGTTTCAAGATCGATATTAAATCGGAAACCGAAGCTTCTGATATAATGGATGCAAACCCGAATGATATTGCCGCTGCTGAGACGGCCCCAGAAGCAACCACTGAGGAAGTACCAACAACAGCAACGAGTGAAGCCAGTAATGATGAAGCAGCAACGTCCGAAGCAGCAGTACCGGTGACTGATTCAGAAGCAGCCGTTGATGAACCAGCGAGTGATGCTGAATAAGTTGGTTGCTAAGTGAGTGAAGTAACTAAAGGAGGTCTGGGATTATGAAAAAAAGAAAAGTGCCGTTACGAAAGGACATTGTGACGGGTGAAATGCATCCCAAAAAAGACTTAGTCCGGGTCGTTAAGAATAAGCAAGATGAAGTATCCGTTGATCCGACCGGTAAAAAGCCGGGTCGCGGTGCTTACATCGCGTTAGACGTAGCGGTTGCGCAACGCGCCAAACAGGAAAAGACTTTTGATAAGGCGTTTGGTATTAAAGTTGACGCGGACTTTTACGATGAGTTAGTGGCGTATGTTGATCATCAACAAGCCCGAAAGGAACTTTTCGGTAATGACGCCTAACGAAGCTTGTTTAAACCTACTGGGCCTTTCACGGCGTGCCAGCAAGCAGATTACGGGTGAGGATTTAGCCTTGGCCGCAATTCGTAATCAGACGGCTAAACTAGTCTTTATTGCTAGCGATGCCGGTCCCACGACTGCCAAAAAATTCCATGATAAGGCCCAATCTTATGATGTTCCAGTGATCGATACCTTTACTAAAGCAGAGTTAAACACGGCTACCGGGAATAAACGAACTATTTATGCCATCACGGATGCCGGGTTTGCGAAGAAAATGGTGGCGATCATGACACGGTAAAGGAGGGTGAAGATATGGGGAAAAAGCGAATTTATGAATTAGCGAAGGAGCTCAACGTCCCAAGTAAGCAACTGATTGCGCAAGCACAGCAGCTGGGATTCTCCGTCAAAAATCATATGTCGACACTCGGTGACGGTGAGGCGCGTCAGTTACAAGGCGCTACCACGGTTACCCATCCTAAATCTCAACCGGCTCCAGCTAAAACTGGTCGGGCTGCGCAAACTGCAGCAAAAAATGTGACACGAACTGCTAATCAGCAGCAATCCAACTCGCGTCATCAACAGAGTGGTGATTCTTTGAATAATAATCGTAATAATAACCAAAATAATAGTCAAAGCCGTAACAGTAGCGGTAATCGTAGCAATAATAACGGTGGCAACCGCAGTAACAGTAATAACGGTAACCGTTCAACCAATGCTGCACGTAGTAACAGTACTCGGAATAGTAATGGGAACAATACGAACCGGTCTAACAACAGTACTAACAACCGGTCCAATAATAGTAACCGTTCAAATACGAGTGCTAACCGTTCGAACAATAGCAGTAATCGTTCCAATAATAGTAGTCAGAACCGGAATAATAACCGGAATACGACGAACAGCAACGCTTCAAACGGTAACCGGGGTAACGGGACTAGTAACAGCTCCCGTAACGGTAGTGGTCGCTTTGGTGGCAGTTTAAACAATAATAACAATGGTGGCGGTAATGGCGGTGGCCGTTATCGGGGTGGTAATAATAATAACCGGCGGCGCAATAACCGTAACAATAAGAGCCGCAATAATAAGAATCAACGAATTCGGCAAGTCAATAACAAGCCAGCCCCAGTTCGGAAAGATAAGCCATTGCCAGAAACACTGGTTTACACGGTCGGCATGAATGCTCAAGATTTGGGTAAGTTATTGCATCGTGAACCAGCCGAAATCATCAAGAAGTTATTCATGTTAGGCGTGGCAGTTAACCAAAATCAATCTTTGGATAAGGATACGATTGAAATCCTTGCCAGTGACTACGGCATTGAGGCGCAAGAAAAAGTGCAAGTCGATGTTACCGACTTAGACAAGTTCTTTGATGATGAAGTTAATAATACTGATAATTTGGCGCCACGAGCACCCGTTGTCACTGTCATGGGTCACGTTGACCATGGGAAGACGACCTTATTGGACCAATTACGGCACACTCACGTTACGGAAGGTGAAGCCGGTGGGATTACCCAAGCAATCGGGGCTTATCAAGTTAAACATGATGGCAAGACCATTACGTTCTTGGATACGCCTGGACATGCGGCCTTTACCGAAATGCGGGCACGGGGTGCGGACATTACTGATATTACCGTGTTAGTGGTCGCTGCTGATGATGGGGTCATGCCACAAACAATTGAAGCAATCAACCATGCGAAAGCCGCTAAGGTGCCAATTATTGTGGCCGTTAATAAGATCGATAAGCCTGGTGCTAACCCTAACCATGTGATGGAACAATTGACCGAATATGGTTTAATTCCTGAAGATTGGGGTGGTGACACGATCTTTGTTCAGATTTCAGCGAAGTTCGGTAAGAACCTTGATGAATTATTAGATATGATCTTGTTACAATCAGAAGTGTTAGAATTAACCGCTAACCCTAAACAAAATGCGGCTGGCTCCGTATTGGAAGCAAGTCTTGATCGTGGAAAGGGTTCAACTGCTACGTTGCTTGTCCAACAAGGGACAATGCATGTTGGTGACCCAATCGTCGTCGGAAATACTTACGGAAAAGTCCGGACGATGACTAATGATCATGGTAAGCGAATCAAGGAAGCTGTACCATCAACACCAATTGAAATTACTGGTTTGAACGATGTGCCTGATGCGGGTGACCGGTTCGTGGTCTTTGATGATGAAAAGACGGCGCGCGATGCTGGTGAACAACGTGCCAAACAAGCTTTGATGGAAGAACGGAAGCAAACGGCTCACGTCACCTTGGATAACTTGTTTGACTCAATGAAACAGGGTGAACTCAAGGAAGTTGATGTCATTATTAAGGCCGATGTTCAAGGTTCCGTTGAAGCGTTAGCTGGTAGTTTACGGAAAATTGAGGTTGAAGGCGTGCGGGTTAATATTATCCATACGGCAGTTGGGGCCATTAATGAAAGCGATGTTGCGTTAGCAGAAGCAAGTAACGCGATTATTATTGGGTTCAACGTCCGGCCAACGCCACAAGCGAAGGCCCAAGCTGACACTGATGATGTTGATATTCGTTTGCATCAAGTCATCTACAACGCAATCGATGAAATCGAAAGCGCGATGAAAGGGATGCTCGAACCAACTTATAAAGAAGAAATCACTGGTCAAGCCGAAATCCGTGAAATCTATAAGGTTTCTAAGATTGGGACGATCGGTGGTGGGATGGTCACTGATGGTGTTATCCATCGTGACTCCGGTGTCCGGGTCATTCGTGATGGTGTCGTTATTTATGACGGCAAGTTAGCTAGTTTACGGCGTTTCAAAGACGACGTTAAGGAAGTTAAACAGGGCTTTGAACTTGGTCTTCGGATTGAAGATTACAATGATATTAAGGTCAACGATGTCATTGAGGCCTACGTGATGAAGGAAGTCCCAGTGGAATAACCTTTAAAAAGGGGGATTAGCAGATGGCACAACATTATCGAGTTGGTCGTTTAGAACAAGAAATCGAACGTGAAGTTAATGATATTTTGTTAAAACGGGTTCGTGATCCACGAGTTGCGGGTGTCACTATTACCGGTGTGACGGTAACTGGCGACCTTCAACAAGCGACCATCTACTACAGTATTTTGTCAGATAAGGCATCCGATGGTGAAAAGACGGCGGCTGGATTGACTAAGGCAACGGGCTTAATTCGTAGCGAATTGGGTTCACGACTTAGCATCTATAAAACCCCGGAACTAACTTTTGAACGCGATCATTCGGTTCAATACGGTAGCCGGATTGACGAATTAATCAATAATTTGAAGCGTCAAGATTAGGCGGTTCAACGTTATAGTCGTTGTGAATCCATGTGGATTCACAACGACTATTTTTTTGAGCTCAATATTAATTGAAGCAGGCCTAAGTTGGCGGTGACCACCTCAACGCTGACTCCTCATCCAGCCGAATGGGTTTGCGGGAGGAAAACGCGTGATTGTAGCCATTGATTACCAGTCCGAAAGTCAGACTTAGGTCGCACTGACTAACTTGATGAGAAGCGCATTTTTGGACCGTTACATTAGTGATACCAATCCTTGATGTTATTTTGACGCTACTCAGTAAGCTTATTTAACAGTAATGGTAGCGGTTGCTCGAAATAATTAACTGCTCGATTTTAAAATTAAAATAAAATTAGGGTTGACGTATTAAAATGAGAATGTTTTAATATAAACAACCAATAAAACGGAAAGGAAAGATGAATATGACGACTTTAACCATCAATGCAACTTATTATTATGGCTTTGCTTATTTTAGGTAGCGCCCGTGTTGGAACCTTAGATACGGACGGCACCTACGTTCGTGTCTAAGCGAAGTCAATTCATCTTGGCCAGCTAGACACAGTGAGTCTAGCGGCAAGCATATCATCAAATGAGATTAAATTTTGATGAGCCGGCTAGATTCTTGGAATCTAGCCGGCTTTTTTTATTTCCATTAAGGAGTTGTTGTTTATGCACAAGCATCAATTATCAGTCAGTCTTTACTTAAACTACTTTGTTCACGGCATTGGCTTAATTATTTTAACGCAAAATATGCAGGCCTTAGGTCAACATTGGCAAGCACCACTAGCGACCGTTTCTTACGTGATTTCGGGGATTGGAATCGGCCGTTTGCTCGCCTACTTTATTCTCGGCAACTTATCGGATCGCTTCGGCCGTAAAGTCTTTGTCAATCTGGGGATGCTCAGTTACTTGATTTTCTTTGTTGGAATGGCGGTTGTGACCAATATTCAACTTGCTTATGGGTTAGCAATTTTAGCAGGAATCGCGAATTCGGCATTGGATGCGGGAACTTATACGACATTTATCGAAATGGGTGGTCGGCAGGGTTCTGCGAATGTGTTATTGAAAGCATTTATGTCTGCCGGCGAATTCTTATTGCCTTTGTTGGTGGCTAATTTTGAAGCTCAGAAAATTTGGTATGGCTGGTCATTTATGTTAGCGGCTGCGATTTTGATAATTAATGGAGTGTTACTGAATCGGCAACAGTTTCCAGCTAAAAATCAATCTAATTCAGATGCGGTCGTTGTAGGACAACAGCAATCTAAAACACGACGGTGGCTAGCTACAGTAGGCTTAGCAGGCTATGGTTACACTTCGATGGCCCTCATGATTCTCTACACACAATGGGTCAGTCTATTTGCAACGAGGACCTTTCATTTTTCCTCGGTCCTGGCGCATTGGCTACTTTCACTCTACAGTATTGGCTCAATCACCGGCGTTCTTGTGATTTTTTGGTTGTTACGTCGCGGTGTTGCGGAAACTAAATTGTTAGTTGCGATGAATAGTGGTTCGTTATTGGCGCTAGCGGTGATTTGTTTTAGTCCGGTTGCTAGCGTATCCATGTTGGCGGCATTTAGTTTTGGGTTCACTGCTGCGGGTGGTGTGATGCAGGTCGGTCTTAATTTGTTTATCAAATGCTATCCGCATATCAAGGGTCGAATTACCGGTATTTACTTCACGTTTGGTAGTCTGGCTTCCTTTACGATTCCGCTGATGACTGGGTGGCTTTCAAAGCAAAGTGTGGCGACGGCGATGCGCTTTGATTTATTAGTTGGTCTCATTGGCCTAGCTTTTGTCGGCTTAGCTGCTTGGGCGCTACATATGCCGGCAACGCTCAACCAAGAACGGCAACGGATCAACCACATTGATCGTCAGATTGTTCGGTTACTCAATCAGCGTTTTGACACGGTGACAACTATCGGTGAGTTGAAGCAACAGCAACAGCTGCCGGTATTAGATCAGCAGCGTGAACAACGCGTCTTACAGCAAGTTGCTGTTAAAAGTACGCAAACGGCACACACACCTTACCTACAAGCAATCTTTCAGGCGATTATGCATAACTCACGAGCATACCAAACAGATCTACACAAGGAGGATATGAAACATGATTAATTACGTTACAGCGGGTGAATCTCACGGGCCCCAATTGACTGGAATTCTGACTGGTATTCCAGCAGGCCTTAAGTTAGACATTGCAGCTATTAATGCAGGATTAGCAGCACGCCAAGGTGGCTTTGGTCGCGGCAATCGGCAACAGATCGAACATGATACGGTTCAGGTCAGTGGCGGCGTCCGTCACGGGGTCACGCTGGGGTCGCCCATCGCACTAACAATTATGAATCGAGATCACGCTCACTGGGCAGCTATCATGGATCCCGTTAGTCCCGCCACGGCCACGAATACGTTGCGGCAAGTCACACGACCACGACCTGGACATGCTGATTTGGTTGGGGGCATGAAGTATGGTCATCGGGATCTGCGTAACGTGTTGGAGCGTTCCTCAGCTCGTGAAACGGCCATGCGCGTGGCGATTGGTCAAATCTGTAAGCAGTTACTAATGCAATTAGATATTCAATTAATTGGTTACGTTCAGCAAATTGGTACCAAGCAAGTCACGAATGATTTGGCGTTGACCGTTGACCAGTTACGGGCACGAATCAGTCAGAATGATTTGCGATTACCAGATGCAGCACTGGTTCCTGAAATTCATGATCTTATTACGGCAACCAAGAAAGCTGGTGACACTTTAGGTGGTGTGATTCGGGTCGTTGCGGAAAACGTTCCGGCTGGCCTAGGAAGCTACACGAATTGGGATACAAAGCTAGATGGTCAATTAGCGGCTGCGGTGATGGGTGTCAATGCCATGAAGGGTGTTGAGATCGGTGATGGGTTTGCGGCGGCTGATCACTATGGTAGTCAAGTGATGGATGAAATCAGCTGGGACGAGCAAACTGGTTGGTCGCGGCTAACGAATCATTTAGGTGGTTTTGAAGGCGGCATGACTAACGGAATGCCAATCATTGTGAAAGCAGCGATGAAGCCTATTCCAACGCTATACAAGCCGTTACAAAGTGTTGATATTGCGACCAAGGTGAGCCAAAAGGCGAGTGTTGAACGCTCCGATACGACCGCGATCGCACCGGCATCAATCGTAGTAGAAAGCGTGGTGGCCATCGAACTAGCACGGGCGTTAACCGCCACTTTTGATGGTAGTAACTTAGTTCGTTTCCAACAAACGGTCGCAGATTACCGTGAAGCGCTTCGAAAGTACTAGGAGGGACGCATGCAAATTCATACTTTGGGTCCTGAGGTTACGGATAGTTATGCGGCAGCGCAAGCGTATAATCATCGGGATCTTCAGGATCAGGCAAAGATTGTGGGGCACCCTAGTTTTGAGATGATTTTAGCTAATTTAGCTGTTTACTCGGGCGACCGCTTAATTATTCCAGCCGCTTTTAAATCGACAACGTTACACGCAAGTTGGGGTGATGTCCATTATGCGTTATTGTCCCAATTAACACTACTGACTTGTTTTATGACTAAGTTAGACCCGTTAGTCGTGATCCAGCGATTGGATGCTGACAATCAGATTGGGTATACCCATGCGGCGACCGCGCAATTGCTGACAAGATTAGTGCATAACGTTACGGTCCAAGCGGTTGCTAGCAAGTATTTGGCTTATCAAGCCTATCAGCAAAATCAGGCGGCCTACGTGTTAACCAATGAGAAAAACGTAACTTTAACAACGCATGAACGACAACTGACGCGTTTGACACCTTCGATGGTGTGGTGTGTCTATCAAATAAATTAGGTGATGATAATTGATGATAAAAAAATTAATGACGCGGCCCATCAGTGGCTTACAGGGAACGTTAACGGTACCAGGCGATAAGAGTTTATCGCATCGGGGCTTGATCTTGGGGGCCATTAGTCAGGGCACTACGACGCTGCACCACTTTTTACCGGCGGCTGATTGTTTATCGACGTTAACGGCGCTGCAACAATTAGGGGTCCCTATCATGCGGGATGGTACAACGGTGACGATCATTGGCCAGGGATTACGCGGGCTGACGCAGCCAAAGCAAGAATTAGATATGGGCAACGCGGGTACGGCGACACGTTTACTTGCTGGTCTGCTAGCTGGTCAATCGTTTACGACCACCTTGGTTGGAGATGCGTCACTTAGTCAGCGACCAATGGAACGGGTGCGCCAGCCCTTGCAAGCGATGGGCGCCAAGTTACAATTAACGGCCGGCCATTTACCAATGACGATCGTTGGACAAATATTACATGGAGGTCGTACAGAGATGCAAATCGCCAGCGCCCAAGTCAAGAGTGCGTTAATTTTAGCGGCCCTTCAAGCTGATCAACCGAGCACGATTATTGAAAAACTACCTACTCGTGATCATACTGAACGGCTATTACAACAATTTGGGGGTCAAATCGAAACCGCGGCTGATCAACGGACGATTACAGTGCACCCTAAGCCGGTCTTGCATGGGCAGTCATTAACGATTCCTGGGGATTTTTCCTCCGCCGCATTTTTCATCACAGCGGCAACAATCATCCCGAATTCTCATATCCGGCTAGTGAACGTAGGATTGAATCCAACGCGGACTGGGCTATTAACGATCTTACAACGAATGGGCGGCCAAGTAACGGTTGACCAACAGCAACAGGCAGGTGAGCCAGTTGGCACGATTGATGTCGCGTATGCGCAACTACAGCCAGTACGATTAACCGCGGCTGAGATTCCTGCCGTAATTGATGAGTTACCTCTGGTAGCCCTGTTAGCGGCAACCGCTGACGGAATCACGACAATCAGTGGGGCGGCTGAATTGCGGGTCAAAGAAACGGATCGGATTGCAACGATTGTGACCGAGTTACAAAAACTCGGGGTGCAGATCACGGCCCAACCGGATGGCTTTACTATTGATGGTCGTAAATCTTGGCATCAACCAACGATGCCGTTAGCAAGTCATGGGGATCACCGGATTGGCATGATGATGGCAATTGCGGCGTTACGGTTGGCAGCTCCGAGCGAATTACAGACCGCCGAAGCGGTGAATATTTCATACCCAACGTTTTTTGAAGATTTAGCCCGCCTAAGTCAGGAGGTACCAGCATGACGACCGTATTGATCAAAGGATTGGGATTGATTGGCAGTTCATTGGCGCTGGCCATTAAGCAAGCACACCCAACAGTTCGCATCATTGGAATGGATCGCGACGCTGCCAGCCTGAGTTACGCGTGCCAACAAGGTATGATCGATGACAGTGAAATCGACTTAGCAGCGACAGCGAGCCAGGCCGACATCATTATCTTAGCCGGTCCCGTCAATGTAATTGTGGCTGACTTGCAACAATTGGCAACCGTGGCGTTAAAGCCAGGTGTGCTCGTGACGGATGTTGGCAGTACGAAGCAAGTAGTTATGCGAGCTGCACGGGCACTACAAGAACGGGGTGTCACTTTTGTTGGCGGTCATCCCATGGCTGGTTCACATAAGTCAGGAGTGACGGCCGGCCGTGCTAACCTCTTTGAAAATGCTTTTTACTTTTTGGTGCCGGGACTTGCTGCCGAGTCGGCTGTTGAACAATTACAACAACTATTGCGTGCAGCTCGCGTAAAATGGTTAACGGTTACAGCGGTGCAACACGATCGCATTGTGGGCCAGTTAAGTCATTTGCCGCATGTGATTGCTGCTGCCTTAGTTAATCAAACGCAACAGGCCTTAGCGGATTCGCCACTCGGACTACGGCTAGCGGCTGGGGGTTTTAAAAGCATTACCCGGATTGCCAGCTCTGACCCGACGATGTGGGCGGCGATTTTGATGACTAATCCTGAATTAATAACCAATCAATTGCAGGATTATATTAACCAATTAACACATATAAAAATGGCAATTACGGCGCGTGACCAACAAACATTACATGAATTTTTTGCGGCTGCTAAAGTAACTCGTGACCACTTAGGGCCCGAACAGCTTGGCGGGTTGCCTAACTTCTTCGATTTATTTTTAAACGTTCCAGATCAGGTCGGGGCAATTGCAGATGTGACGCAACGGTTGGCCCGAGCTCAGCTTAGTTTGATCAACATTCATATTTTAGAAATTCGTGAAGATATTGACGGGGTGTTGCAATTGACATTTAGTGATGCCAACACCCAAAGCCAGGCTGCAACGTTACTTGTGGCAGCGGGCTATCAGATTGTGAGGAGGAATTAAACATGCAAGCAATTTTAATTGGATTTATGGGTAGCGGTAAAACAACGGTCGGTCGGATTTTGGCGCGGACGTTGGCGACTGAACATGCTGATTTGGATGATTTGATCGTTCAACGGGCCGGACAACCAATTACGGCGATTTTTGCGGAGCACGGGGAGGGGTATTTTCGCCAGTTGGAACATCAAACCTTGCTCCAAGCGCTTGGAACGCCGGGGATTTTATCAACTGGTGGTGGGACACCAACGATTACTATGAATGCCGTAAGTTTAAAGCAAAGTGCAGTGCCAGTTATATGGTTAACGGCCAGTGACCAAACAATCATTGACCGGGTCCAAAATGACGCTGGCCGGCCATTGGTCAATGAATTGGATCGTAGTGCGCTCTTAGCATTGAAAAAGCGTCGTCAAAGTTTATATGCGGCTGCGGCTGATTTGACAATTGCGACTGATCGATTGACACCCCAACAAATTGCTCAGCAAATACAAAATTGGTTAGGTCGCCAGCAAACGGCACTTCAAGCTTGATCGATAAAGTAATCAACAACTATTGCCAGTCTGTCACAAGATTAGATTGATGAATCATTGATAATGACCGTGCAGTGCCTGAATTCAGGGCGGCACGGTTTTTCTACGTCTTATTAATAAAAATATGATTTATTGGTTGAATCTACTGTGATGCTAGCTATGCCGGCTTTTAATCATTATACATGCATTGTGCTAGTTATTATTTAGTATGAATCATGATTAAAAATGGCTATTTCTAAGTTTAAAAGCTACTAGCTGAGTCCGTCGAAAATCGTACATTTAACGAAAAATCACTTGATTAGCGCGTTCTACGCCGGGGCCCCTCACAGGCTTTTAGGCCGGAGGGGCTGGGTGACAATGCTCAGTAGCCAAATTATTCTTAGCTGGAAGTGGCCTTCTTCCGGCTTAGAATAAGACTCGTATTTGAGATGACGCGGGTTGGGCGTTAGCTCAAATCGACGTCGGCTACGTTCCAGCAATTGGCACCCAGCCCCGGAGGTCGGCATCGGACGGGCATATACTGACTAATAGTAATCCAACGAACTGGCATGTTTTAATCATATTTCATGCCAAATTAACTAGTACAATGCAGCATTATATATTTAAAGCACGTGGTATATTCATCACTTAGCCAGGATGATTGGTGCTAAACGGCTTAGCTATGGCATCAAGCACTCTGAATTCTTTGATAATCCGCTTACATATGGGTGAGGTGTGGTATACTGAAAACCGTCGATTAAGGACGATTAAATCCGTGACGGCCCTGTTAGGCGTCACTTAAAACTGAATTTAAATATTGAAGGAGTTTTTTATGTTAAACGGAATTCTACCATTATATAAACCCCGGGGAATGACGAGTTTTGATTGTGTTGCTAAAATTCGCCGGCTCTACCAGACTAGAAAAGTTGGGCATTCCGGGACTTTGGATCCGAACGTCGATGGTGTTTTACCAATCTGTATCGGTAACGCCACTAAGGTTGTTCAATTTTTAGTCGCTTCGGGCAAGGAATACCAAGGCAGCATCACACTAGGATTTGCAACGACCACTGAAGACTTAGATGGCGAGGAGATTGCGCGGCAAGCGATTAGTGAACCGTTTACTAGTGAAGCAATCGATGAAGCACTAGAACAGATGACCGGTGCAATTACGCAAATTCCACCGATGTTTTCAGCAGTGAAAGTGAACGGGCGGCGGTTGTACGACTACGCCAGAAACGGTGAAACGGTCGAACGACCTGAACGTCACGTGACGATTACCAGCTTTAAGCAACGGCAGGCTGCCGATTATGATCCGGAAACTAAGACGCAAACGATTTACTTTACCGTTGCTTGTAGCAAAGGAACCTATGTGCGAACGTTGGCGGTGGATGTTGGTAAGGCTCTCGGAGTACCCGCTGTCATGAGCGACCTAACTCGGCTAAAGAGCGGTGGCTTTACGCTGGCCGAAACGGTGACTTTTGAAGAAATTACAGCACACGTGGAGGCTGGCACGGCCGGTGATTTACTAGCGCCAATCGATAAAGCATTGGGGCAATACCCGCGGGTCACATTGACTGATGAACAGTGGCAACGCGTCAAAAACGGAGCCTTCATTACGGCTGCGGAAGGCCAACAAACTGATCCAGATGCGAACACGATGGTTGCGTTAGTTTACCAAAACAGCCTAAAATGTCTATATAGTTACCGACCGGATGAACAACGGTACAAACCGTTTAAAATGTTTGCGGTCAATTAAGGAGTTTTTTGTCATGCAGGTGATTAATTTAAAGTATCCCGTGGCGACGGGCCAAATCCCAGAAGGGCCGATCGTATTGGCCTTAGGCTTTTTTGACGGCGTTCACCGCGGGCATCAACAAGTTGTTGCAACGGCACGTCAGGCGGCCCAAGCACAACACGCAAAACTGGCAGTGATGACGTTTGATCAGCACCCGTCAGTTGTCTTCAAACATACGGACCCCCAGCAGGTGCGCTATTTAACGACGATTGCTCAAAAAACAGCATTGATGGCGGAACTTGGTGTTGAAATCTTGTACGTCCTCCATTTTGATGCGGCGGTGGGTGCCATGCCACCGCAAACCTTTGTTGACCAGTTGATCGTTGGTTTGCACGCGCAAACAGTAGTGGCCGGTTTTGATTACACTTACGGACCGGCCGAAATTGCCAACATGCAACGGTTGAACGAATATGGTCGCAATCGATTTGAAATTATTGAAGTTCCCAAGGCCGAATTGGATGCTGAAAAGATCAGTTCGACGCGCATTCGCCATGCGTTGGACGCTGGGGAAATTGATACGGCCAACCGGTTACTTGGCTATCAATATGAAACTAGCGGTGAAGTGGTCCATGGTGAAGCACGGGGCCGTACGCTGGGCTTCCCGACTGCCAACGTTGCCCACGGCTCCAATACGCGGGTGCCCGGTATTGGTATTTATGCCACAATGGTGCAGATTGGCTCACAATGGGTCATGGGGATGGCATCAGTGGGGCGCAACGTCACGTTCGGCGATCATCGTCCAATTACGGTTGAAATTTATTTATTAGATTTCCACGGTGATCTTTACGGCCAACAGTTGACGGTTCGTTGGAGTCATCGAATGCGTGGTGAAATTAAATTTGCGGGTGCGGATGAGTTAGTCGCCCAATTAAAACGTGATGAACAGGCTACCCGAGATTACTATGCCATGCACCCATTTCAGGTGGCACCCCGAATACAAGTTGCTAAACAATCAGATAGTTTGGAGGCATAATGAATGGATACAACAACAATTTTTCAACACGGCACGTTAGGATTACTCGTGCCCGGTCTATTTGATGGAACCATCACGGCCCGGGAACTTTTAACACATGGTGATACTGGAATTGGGACGCTAGATGGTCTTAACGGTGAAGTGATCATTGTTGATGGTCACGCTTATCAGGCACGTGAAGACGGCCAGATTCGTGAAATCAAGCCTGACGAAACGTTACCGTTTGCATCGGTACACTTTGAAAAACCTGACATCAGCGCTAACTTGGCAACAATCAAGCAGGCCGATTTTGAACAGCAGGTTATTCAAGATTATCGCTTAACGAATGTGTTTGCGGCCATTCGGGTCGATGGCACGTTTGCACATATTAAGACGCGAGTCGCCCCACGGCAAGAACCGCCTTATAAGACGTTGGTTGCAGCAACAGCGACGCAACCCGAGTTTACTGGGGAAGATGTCGATGGAACGATTATTGGTTACTATGCGCCACACTTGTTCCAAGGGGCTACGGTCGGTGGCTTTCACTTACATTTTCTAAGCAAGGATCATCAGTTGGGTGGTCATTTGCTTGGATTCGAAGTGGAACAAGCTACGTTGAAGGTTCAACATTTTGCTGATTTTCACGTGCACTTACCGATCGACAATGAGGCTTATCTTCAGGAACAGTTTGATAATGAAGTTATCGATCATGCTATTAATAAAGCGGAACGGTAAGTAGTAAGAGGTGTATGCGGTTTTTAATGGCCCCCATCTCGACAATATTGATAGAAAAATTGTGCTCAGTTTCTGGAAAAAGAAACTGGGCATAATTAGTTTTGTCTCGGACTTTTTGGTGGGTAATCAATTACATCCTGGGTATTAAATCCATGTTGGCGATTACGATATGGATTGCCGCTGATGGCGAGGTGCTATTGCTAGGCATCGTGCTTGCAATGTCATTGATGTGGGTGTATATTAGCACTCGTAGGTAAGGAGTGCTAATTGTTGATTGAGGTCGTTAAAGACCTGTCATGGTGGTGCTTACCATACTGATAATTCAAGCATTCTTTTCCAGAAATACTTTGTCTTTCCTTGACTTTCATCGGGGTGGTTGTTATATTAGTAATTGTGTTAGCACTCCATTAAGTTAAGTGCTAAAAAGAGGTGATGATCACGTTAACTGAACGACAAAGCCTAATTTTAAAGGCCATTGTCCGTGACTATACCGAGGGCGGTAACCCAGTTGGGTCCAAATCGCTAGTTCAAGAGCTGCCAATCAAGGTCAGTTCGGCGACCATTCGTAATGAAATGGCCCGGCTAGAGGATTTGGGATTGATCGTCAAAACGCATTTGTCATCAGGTCGAATTCCATCAATTAAAGGGTACCGGTACTATGTCGATCATATTCTGAAGCCCGAAAAGGTTGACGGCAAAGACTTAAAAGTAATTCAACATTCGTTAGGTGGCGAGTTCCATAAGATTGACGAAATTGTTGCCCAGTCGGCCGATATTTTGTCCCAATTGACAAGCTATACGACCTTCACGTTGCGTCCGGAGCTCAAAGACAGCCGTCTTAGTGGTTTCCGACTCGTACCGTTGGGCAATCATCAAGTCATGGCGATCCTAGTCACGAATAATGGTGACGTTGAAAATCAAACGTTCACCATTCCTAATGACATTACTGGTGATGAGCTGGAACCGGTCGTTCGGTTTATTGATGACCAGCTAGTTGGCTTGCCGTTACAAGACGTCCTCCGTCAATTGACTCATGAGATTCCACTAAAACTTGCACAGTATTTGCAAGATCCAGATGGTTTCTTGGATATTTTTGGCAGTGTGTTGTCCAAGGCAGCTTCTGAGCGCTTCTATGTTGGCGGCAAGTTAAATTTGTTTAACTATACCGAACAACAGAGCCCGAAAGAGTTACAGTCATTGTACTCGTTACTTGATCAAACGGATCGATTAGCTAATGTGATTGGCCCACCTGGTCAACAAATTCAGGTTCGTATCGGTAATGAGATTACCAACGATTTGTTGAAGAACTACAGTTTGATTACCGCTACTTACGATGTCGATCAACACGGGCAGGGTGTGATTGCCTTACTTGGACCGACCGCCATGCCGTATTCACGGATGATTGGGCTGATGGGTGCGTTCCAACGTGAACTCGCCCGCAAATTACTAGATTATTACCGGTACTTTGACGAGTGACGGACAGGGAGATGAAAACATTGGCAAAAAAATCAACGCATACGGCGTCAACCGATTCACAGACGTCGACAGCTGATTCAAAGGCAACTTCTACTGCCAGTGAAGCAACTCAGGCAGCAACTAGCGCAGCGGACCAATCCGAAGAAACAACACAGGTGGATCCGCAAGCGCAACAAATTGTTGACCTTAAGGCGCAGTTAGATGAAAAGGACGATCAGTTGTTGCGAGCACAAGCTGAGATCGTCAATATGCAAAACCGCAACAAGAAAGAGCAAGCGGCGTTGCTGAAATATGACGGTCAAGCGTTGGCTAAGGATGTTTTACCCGTATTAGATAACTTAGAGCGGGCCTTAGCAACGCAAGCGGATGATGAAGCGGCTCAGCAATTGAAGAAGGGTGTTGAAATGGTCTATGGCCATTTGCAAGACGCTTTGAAGAAGCATGGGGTCACTGAAGTCGCCGCTGCGGGTGAAAAGTTTGATCCAAATATTCACCAAGCTGTTCAGACCGTGCCAGTTGATGATGATCATCCGGCCGATACGGTGGTGCAAGTCTTACAACGGGGTTACCTATTGAAAGACCGGACACTCCGTCCAGCCATGGTCGTTGTGGCACAGTAATTAATCAATAAAAATACTAATTAAAAAGAGGTTTGTTAATTTATGGCAAGTAATAAAATTATCGGGATTGACCTCGGAACTACTAACTCTGCGGTAGCGGTTCTTGAAGGTAATGAACCTAAGATTATCACCACTCCTGAAGGTGGCCGGACGGTTCCTTCAGTTGTGGCATTCAAAGATGGCGAAACTCAAGTTGGTGAAGTTGCCAAGCGGCAAGCAATCACTAACCCTAATACCGTTGCTTCAATTAAGCGCCACATGGGTGAAGCGGGTTACAAGGTTAACATTGAAGGCAAAGACTACACGCCACAACAAATTTCAGCAATGATTTTACAATACATCAAAGGATTTGCTGAAGACTATCTTGGTGACAAGGTTGAAAAGGCCGTTGTAACTGTTCCTGCTTACTTTAATGATGCCCAACGGCAAGCAACTAAGGATGCTGGTAAGATTGCCGGTTTAAACATCGAACGGATTATTAACGAACCAACGGCGGCAGCTTTAGCCTATGGTTTGGATAAGACCGACAAAGACGAAAAAATCTTAGTTTATGACCTTGGTGGTGGGACGTTTGATGTCTCCATCTTGGAATTAGGCGATGGCGTCTTCGAAGTGTTATCAACAAACGGTGATACTCACCTTGGTGGTGACGACTTTGACCAAAAGATCATCGACTGGTTAGTGGCTAGTTTCAAGGCTGACAATGGCGTTGACTTATCACAAGACAAGATGGCCTTACAACGGTTAAAGGATGCTGCTGAAAAAGCGAAGAAGGATCTCTCTGGTGTTTCTGAAGCGCAAATCAGTTTACCATTCATTTCAGCTGGTGCTAGTGGTCCTTTGCATTTGGAAACCACGTTAACGCGGGCTAAGTTCAATGAATTGACGGCGGACTTGGTTGAAAAGACCCGGATCCCAGTTGAAAATGCTTTGAAAGATGCCAACCTTTCTGCTAGCGACTTAGACGTTGTTATCTTAAACGGTGGGTCTACCCGGATTCCAGCTGTTCAAGAAGCCGTTGAAAAGTGGACTGGCAAAGAATCTAACCATTCAATCAACCCTGATGAAGCGGTTGCCTTAGGGGCAGCTGTTCAAGGTGGTGTGATTACTGGTGATGTTAAGGACGTTGTGTTGCTTGATGTTACGCCACTTTCACTTGGAATTGAAACTATGGGTGGGGTCTTCACGAAATTGATTGACCGTAATACCACCATTCCAACTAGCAAGTCACAAGTCTTCAGTACGGCTGCTGATAATCAACCAGCTGTTGACATTCATGTCTTGCAAGGTGAACGGCCAATGGCTGCGGACAACAAGACGTTAGGTCGTTTCCAATTAACCGACATTCCAGCAGCACCTCGTGGCGTTCCTCAAATCGAAGTTAAATTCGATATCGATAAGAACGGGATCGTTAACGTTTCTGCTAAGGATATGGGAACTAATAAAGAACAAAAGATTACCATTAAGAGTTCATCGGGTCTCTCAGACGACGAAATTGATCAAATGGTCAAGGAAGCCAAAGAAAATGAAGAAGCCGATAAGCAACGTAAAGAAGAAGTTGACTTGAAGAACGAAGTCGATCAATTGATCTTTACGACCGACAAGACCTTGAAGGATCTTGAAGGTAAGGTTTCCGAAGATGAAGTTAAGAAGGCTCAAGATGCCCGTGATGCTTTGAAGAAGGCTCAAGATGATAACAATATTGATGAGATGAAAGCCAAGAAGGATGATTTGAATAAGATCGTTCAAGACTTATCAGTCAAGTTGTATCAACAAGCCCAAGAAGCTCAGGGTGCTCAAGCTGGTGCCGACGGTAATGCTGCTGGCAACGCTGATTCGGCCAAGAGCGGTGATGACAACACGGTTGACGGTGACTTTGAAGACTTGGATAAAGACAAGGATAAGAAGTAAAACTGTCAGAACAAAAGGCCAAGGCCACGTGGCTTTGGCCTTTTTGGTTTAAATATGCTAGTATTAATGAGACTTAATTAAGGTTCATTAGGAGGTTACAATGGCAGAGCAAGACTTATATAAGGTTCTGGGTGTTGAAAAGGATGCCAGTCAGGACGAAATTAAGAAGGCGTACCGTAAGCTTTCAAAGAAGTATCATCCTGATTTGAATCATGAACCTGGTGCGGAAGAAAAGTTTAAAGCTGTCAATGAAGCGTATGAAACGTTAGGCGATCCTCAAAAGCGGTCTCAGTATGACCAATTTGGATCAACTGGCGGTCAGCAAGGCTTTGGCGGCGGTGCCGGTGGCTTTGGTGGCCAAGACTTTGGCGGCTTCGGTGGCGGCGGTGGCTTTGAGGATATTTTTAGTTCCTTCTTTGGTGGTGGCGCAGGTGGCTCACGGCGACCTAACCCAACGGCGCCGCAACAAGGGCGTGATTTACAGTATGAAATGACATTGAAATTTGAAGATGCCATTTTTGGTAAGAAGACGACCATTACTTATAATCGTGAGGAACAATGTGAAACGTGTGGCGGTTCCGGTGCTAAGCCTGGGACTTCACCAGTGACCTGTTCAAAATGTCATGGTGCTGGTTATATCCAAGTTCAGACCAACACACCGCTTGGTCGGATGATGAGTCAACAAGTGTGTGACGTTTGTCACGGGACTGGTAAAGAAATCAAAGATAAGTGTGCAACTTGTGGTGGTTCTGGACATACGGAACAGAGCCATTCTATCAAAGTGACCGTTCCTGCTGGGGTTGAAGAAGGACAGCAAATGCGACTTCAAAACCAAGGAGAAGCCGGTACTAATGGTGGCCCTTATGGGGATCTCTTTATCATCTTTAGGGTTGAACCAAGCAAAGACTTTGAACGTGATGGGGCGACGATTTACTTCAAGTTGCCGATTGACTTTGTTCAAGCAGCGCTTGGTGATGAAGTTCAGGTTAAGACCGTTCATGGTGACGTTAAGTTGAAGATCCCAGCTGGTACTCAAACGGGGACGACTTTCCGGTTACGTGGCAAGGGTGCACCCCGATTGCGTGGTAATGGCAATGGTGATGAACGGGTCACGGTTGCCATTGAAACACCAACACACTTGAACAAAGGTCAGAAAGAAGCTTTGAAGACCTTCGCTAAAGCTAGTGGTAAGACGGTTGCCGGTAACGGTAAGAGTTCATTATTTGACAAACTTCGGGGTGTCTAACTAGGCAGACTGATTTTATAAATGTAATAAGTAGCTGGGTAAGCGCCCATCATGAGTTGTGATGGTGCTTACCCAGCTTTTTTATGTTAACTTGTAAAGCTATTGAGCCTGTTTATTAAGTGACTTTTCAGTAGCCTGATTTTTGTGCAAACTGTTTCGTTATCCTGTCGCCTAGTGATTAGTGAGTGCTAGAATTAGTCAAGGAGGTGAAGTAATACGTCGTTTACTCATGGGGAGAGTAACGTTGATGTTACAAAACCGTTACAAATATGTCGGACCAGTAAGCGCAAATGCAGGATTTTGTTCTTTTTGAGGTGTCACAGGCGTTATCGGTTGTTAGATTGTTACACTGATAATTGAACTTAGCGTACTATTAGCGGCGCAGCTAATATCACCAATCAGTTCGTAATCGATAGTCTAATGGGGAGGTCAATCATTGTGAAGCGAAGCAAACTTTTGATAACAGTTTTGCTTGGACTGCTGATTGTGGGAGCTGGTGGCGGCTACTATATTTATCATACAGAGCGACAAACGGCGATTGCCAACAAGCGTCTGGCTAACAAGGCACTGAATAAAAAAGCGGCACTGAAAAATAGCCAGCTCAGTCGTAAGGTGAACCAAACAACGTTTTCAAATAATAAAAACACGGATGCACAGGTGACTAAGGCTTTGAAGTTAAGCCATTTTGTGGGTTCAGCATTAGTGGTTAAAAATGATCATGTTATTTATAAGCGTGCCTTTGGTTACGCGAATAAAGCAAAGGACCAACTTAACAAAGTAAATTCAAAGTACCAAATTTTATCAATTCAAAAATCAATGACGGCGGTCGGCATTATGCAGCTTGTACAGGCGGGCAAATTAAAGTTAACTGATCCGATTTCTAAGTATTATCCAAACCTCAAGCATGGCCGTCAAACAACGCTTCGTCAGATGTTAGATATGACGACCGGATTCCGGTTGAAGAGTGGTTCGAAAGAATTCTTACCGGAAAATAAAGTGATTGACTTTGCGGCCCATAATGTTTTTTACTATCCAGATAAAAATGGTATTAATAATTATTCGTCCGTTAACTTTTTGTTGTTAGCTGGTATTATTCGCAAGGTGACTGGTCAATCATATCAACATTTCTTTACTACGCATTTTATTGACAAGTTGAATTTGAAGGAAACTGGTTTTTTAATTCATGGTCAGGGTCAGAATGCGACCACGGGCTACCGAGCACTTGCAGATCAAACGATTCCTAATTATGATCAGACGATGCCAGAAAGCAAAGCCCAGATGGCCAATGAGTTAGGGACTGGTCAAGTTTATATGAGTACTGCAGATTTATTTACAGTTGAAAGTGCCATTCTGAAGGGGCAGTTATTGTCAAAAAAGAACGTCGCAATTTTACACACGCGAACGGCCACTGGTGAATATGGCGGTGGTGTTTATAACATGAGCAATGGTATTCGGTCACACGGACTTGGTTACGGGTATGAATCCAGCGTTTATCTCTCACCAGACGGCAAGACTGGCGTAGTATTGTTAAGTAATTACTATCGCAAGGCCGCTGGTAGTCAAGCGGCGGCTAATAAAATTTTTGCGGAACTGATGAAGGGTGATATTAAGTAACTGTTATTGAATAAGAGGAGGTGATGGCATGTTCGCAAAGTTGAAAAGCTGGTTTCAACGACCAGTCGTTCAATTTATTGCGCTCACAGTATTCTATTTTGCTGTCATGCTAGCCTTGGTTTATCTATACGGCTATAGTGGGATCAACCAAGCGAAGTTTATTTACAACGAATTCTAAAAGTGAACGCAGTAACTTATTGTTTGGGGGGAGTTTTAATTATGATTGAGAACATCATTACAACGATTGATGATTATGCACGGACGCAACCCAAGAAAGTGGTTTATGATGTGCAAGGTGTCACGCATACCTATGCGGAATTAAAAGCTTATTCGGATGCGTTAGCGGCACATCTTGATACGCTGGATTTGCCAGCGAAAGATCCAATCATTGTGTTTGGCGGACAAACTTTTGAAATGATTGCGACTTTCTTAGGGGTTGTCAAATCAGGCCGGGCCTACATTCCGATTGATACGCATTCGCCAAATGAGCGATTAACGATGATTAATGAGATTGCTAAACCGGCTGCCGTGATTGCGGTGGTTGATCTACCAACCGGTGTTGGCACTACTCCAGTTATCACACCGGATCAATTAGCGGCAATTTTTGCAACACCGGTAGATTATCAAGCTGATCACGTAGTTAGTGGCGATGATAATTACTACATTATCTTTACATCGGGAACAACGGGAATGCCTAAAGGGGTTCAGATCAGTCATGATAATCTGGTCAGTTACGTTGACTGGATGTTAGGTGATGACTTTGGGTTGCCTGATCAACCCAATGCGTTGTCACAACCACCGTATTCGTTTGACTTATCGGTGATGGATGTTTATCCAACGTTAGCCTCAGGTGGTACGCTGTACGCGTTGCCGAAAGCAGTGACAGATGATTTTAAGCAATTATTTGCGGCGTTACCAACGTTACCAATTAATGTTTGGGTATCAACGCCATCATTCATGGATATTTGCTTGTTAGAACCACGATTCAATGCCGAAAATTTACCGAGTTTAACGCATTTCTTGTTCTGTGGTGAGGAGTTGACGCATAAGACGGCAGCGACACTAAAAAAACGGTTTCCTGCTGCCCGAATCTTTAACACTTATGGGCCAACGGAAACTTGCGTGGCCGTCACTCAGATTGAAATCACTGATGCAGCCTTAGCAAAGTATGATCGGTTGCCAATCGGATATGCCAAAGCGGATACGCGTATGCTGGTCGTTGATGAAAATGGTGAAGCGGTTCCTGCTGGCACGGAAGGCGAATTAATTATTGCCGGTCCATCTGTTTCGAAGGGATATTTAAATAATCCTGAAAAAACGACCAAAGCTTTCTTTGAATTAGATGGCCAGCGCGCTTATCATTCTGGTGATATTGGCACGATGGATGCGGATGGGTTATTCCGGTATCGCGGTCGGGTCGATTTCCAAATCAAAATGCATGGTTACCGAATCGAATTAGAAGAAGTTGATCACTTCTTAGCACAACAACGGCATATCAAACAAGCAGTGGCCGTTCCCAAATACGATAAAGAGCACAAAGTAACTCAAATGATTGCGTACGTGGTGCCAAAGCCGAATGACTTTGAAAGTGATTTTGCTTTGACCACTGCAATTAAAAAGGACCTACAAGGAATGATGATGGAATACATGATTCCACAACGGTTCGTCTATCAAACGAGCTTGCCATTAACGCCTAACGGTAAGATTGATGTCAAGTCGATCATTAAAGAGGTTAACCCAGAATGATGTCTTTTGACCCATACGGTAACCCAACGTACTTTGTGCTGCTCTTTATCGCGTTGTTACCGTTGATGATTGGTTTGTTATATGGTCGTCGGTCCCATTGGTATGAGTCACTAATATCGTTTGTCTTCCTAATGCTGACCTTTGGTGGTGTTAAGTGGCGGACTGGGATCGCACTAGTGATTTATCTGATTTATCAGATCACGTTGGTTTGGTTGTACTCGAAGTATCGACAACGACCAGATTCACCTAATAAGGGGTGGGTCTTCGTGGTCAGTGTGGTTTTGGCGATTATTCCATTAGCGGTCGTTAAAATTACGCCAGCTGTAGCGCATGGTGCTAATTCGATCATTGGTTTCTTAGGGATTTCCTATCTAACCTTTAAAGTTGTTCAGATGATTATGGAGACCCGTGATGGCGTGATCAAAGAATTCCATCCGGTGTTGTTTGGGCAGTTCTTACTGTTCTTCCCGACGATTTCATCTGGACCGATCGACCGTTATCGGCGGTTTGTGAAGGATTATGATAGTGTGCCGACCCGTGAGAAATATCTCGGGTTAGTTGAAAAGGGCGTTCACTACATTTTCTTGGGGTTCTTATATAAGTTCATTTTGGCTTATATTTTTGGGACTCGAATGCTGCCAGTCGTTGAACACGCAGCCTTACAAGCTCACGGGATGTCGTGGGCACTACTTGGGGTAATGTACGTCTACAGCATGGATTTATTCTTTGATTTTGCTGGGTATAGTTTGTTTGCAGTTGGGATCAGTTACCTGATGGGTGTTGAAACCCCGATGAACTTCAATCAACCGTTCAAATCAAAGAACATCAAAGATTTCTGGAATCGTTGGCACATGACGTTGTCATTCTGGTTCCGTGACTTCATCTACATGCGGTTAGTGTTCTTCATGATGAAGCATAAAGTCTTTAAGAGCCGCATCACAACGGCTAATGTGGCCTACGTTATTAATATGTTAATCATGGGGTTCTGGCACGGGGAAACATGGTACTACATTGTTTATGGATTGTTCCATGGTTTCGCAATGGTCGTCAACGATGCTTGGTTACGTTACAAGAAGAAGCATCAGGCGCAATTACCATCGAATAAATTTACGGAGTACTTTGCGATTTTCCTAACGTTTAACGTGGTTTGTTTCAGTTTCTTGATTTTCTCAGGATTTTTGAACACGTTATTCTTTGGAGCCCGGCCATAATATAATTACAATAAGGGAGCGTAATGACAATGGATGATACAAAAGCAACGGTTTTATCAATTTTAGCAGACTTAACGGGGGAAGACGTTTCAAGTAATATGGACGTTAACTTGTTTGATGAAGGAATCTTAGATTCGATGGGTTCCGTCCAACTCTTGTTGGAACTCCAAAATCAATTAGGCATCGAAGTACCGGTCTCTGAATTTCAACGGTCAGAATGGGATACACCGGCGAAGATTGTTGCAAAGGTTGAGAACTTGCAATGAAGGTCGCCAAACGCCTTTTTAAGATTTTTGGGCCAATTATTTTGGCAGCCGTCTTATTATTGGCCGTACTGCTTTCACCGTTTTCATTTGGATTGAATCACATTTCTAAAGATACTGAGAAAAAAGCCGCTGTTTCCTTATCAGCTAACGTATTAAAGGGTCGGTTAGTTAAGCGACAAGCGTTGGATGATGGCTATGTGCCATTCTTCGGTTCTTCAGAATGGTCGCGGTTTGATCCGATGCATCCGTCCGTACTGGCAGCTAAATATCACCGTGATTACCGACCATTTTTGCTCGGTGCACGGGGGACCCAGTCATTGACCCAGTATTTTGCGATGCAGTCGGTGAAAAAGCAGATTACAAATAAGAAGGCCGTCTTTGTAATTTCGCCACAATGGTTTGTTCCTCAAGGGACACGTAAAGATGCGTTTTCGTATTACTATTCACCGCTGCAGACTATCGACTGGCTGCAAGATGAACACAATACGGCAATGGATCGGTATGCCGCCCAACGGTTGCTTCAGATGCCTTCAGGTTCTTCCGACCGTGTTTTGGAGGGTGCCTTGGCACGGGTTGCGGCTGGCTTTAAACCAACGAGTGCGCAAATGGCGTACATCAATTATAAAGCGCGGGTCCTTGGCAGTGAGGATGAATTTTTCTCACGTTTTGGGATTGCAGGTAAGAATTTGAACACCGTTAATAAGCAAGCTGATAAATTACCGGCAACTTATAATTTCAACCAACTAGATCAATTAGCAGGTAAGATTGGCGCTGCCCAAACGGATTCAAATAGTCTGGAGATCAGTAATCAATTCTGGAATACGAAGTTAAAACGTAATTACAAGCGGCTTAAAGATTCACAACGACACTTGAATTACACGAAGTCGCCAGAGTTTGCCGATTTCCAATTAGTCTTAAATCAATTTGCGAAGACGCATACGGATGTTTTGTTCATCATTCCGCCAATTAATCAGCGGTGGTCCGCATATACTGGATTATCAATGAAAATGATTGCGCAGTTTGATGAAAAAATACAGTACCAGTTGAAGAGTCAAGGCTTTAATAACGTTTTGGACCTGACCCAGGACGGTGGTAAAGATTACTTTATGACTGATACCATTCATCTTGGCTGGCGTGGTTGGTTAGCAGTGGATCAGAAGGTTGACCCATTCTTGACTAAGAAGACGAAGCCAGTTCATTACCAAATTAATGATGATTTTTATTCGAACAAGTGGCAACGACTTAGTCCGAGTCAAATTGACCATTTTAAATAAGTAAGCAAAAAAGTACAGACCGCTGATGGTTTGTACTTTTTTTGGTTGCGCTGAATGATCGATTGTTCAAATGGTTGCTGTTGGTAGGTCGTTGTATTTGATAGAAAAATTGTGCTTGTGCTTGTATCTTGGTATAATTAAAAAGACTAGGACTTAGGAAGAAAGTAGGAAAATCAATGGATAAAGCGACAATGCAAGATCGGCAACAACATATTCGGAATTTTTCGATCGTCGCCCATATTGATCACGGCAAATCAACGCTAGCGGATCGAATCTTGGAACTAACTGATACGATTTCCAAGCGCGAAATGCAAGACCAAGTGTTGGATTCAATGGACTTGGAACGTGAACGTGGGATTACGATCAAATTGAATGCGGTGGAATTACACTACCAAGCAAAAGATGGGGAGACCTATATTTTCCACTTAATCGATACGCCCGGACATGTTGACTTCACGTATGAAGTTTCACGGAGTCTCGCAGCCTGTGAAGGGGCAGTTTTAGTTGTGGATGCTGCGCAAGGGGTCGAAGCTCAGACACTGGCCAACGTGTACTTAGCCATTGATGATGACTTGGAAATCGTACCGGTAATTAATAAAATTGACTTGCCCTCAGCCGAACCCGAAAAGGTTCGAAAAGAAATTGAAGATGACATCGGTATTGATGCCGAAGATGCCGTCTTAGCTTCAGCAAAAGCGGGAATCGGGATTGAGGAATTACTTGAACAGATTGTGCATAAGATTCCGGCCCCTCAGGGAGACTTAGATGCACCGCTGAAAGCGTTAGTGTTTGATTCGGTTTATGATGACTATCGGGGCGTCGTGCTTAGTGTCCGCATTCATGAAGGGATTGTCCGTCCGGGTGACCGGATTCGGCTGATGAACAGTGGTAGTGAGTACGAAGTAACTGAAGTTGGCGTTAACTCGCCTAAGCCATTAGCTCGGGATTACTTAATGGCCGGTGATGTTGGTTATATTACGGCTAGTATCAAGGATATTCAAGATACTCGGGTCGGTGATACGGTCACGAATGCAAAAAGGCCAGCGGAAAAAGCTTTGGCTGGTTATCGTGAAATGAATCCGATGGTCTATGCCGGGATTTATCCGACTGATAATGCGAAATTTACGGATTTGCGAGAAGCGTTAGAAAAATTAAAATTGAACGATGCCGCTTTGGAATTTGAAGCAGAATCTTCACAGGCATTGGGCTTTGGGTTCCGGTGCGGGTTCCTAGGATTGCTGCACATGGATGTTATTCAGGAGCGTCTCGAACGAGAATTTAATCTCGAACTGATTACCACGGCGCCGTCCGTAACCTACCATGTGCTTATGACCGATGGGACGGAGAAGAAAGTAGAGAATCCGGCCGAAATGCCAGAAGCTTCGGCTATTAAAGAAATTCGCGAACCGTACGTGAAGGCCCAAATCATGGTTCCTAACGATTATGTTGGGGCAGTGATGGAATTAGCTCAGCGAAAACGCGGCGAGTTCGATACGATGGAATACTTGGATAGTAACCGGGTCAATGTGGTTTATCACATTCCGCTGTCAGAAATTATTTTTGACTTCTTTGACAAGTTAAAATCGAACACGCGCGGTTATGCTTCGTTGGATTATGATTTGGACGGCTATCGCGCCAGTGACTTGGTCAAAATTGATATTTTGTTGAATGGCGATCAAGTCGATGCCCTGAGTTTCATTGCCCATCGTGATTTTGCACCGGCACGTGGTCGTGAGATTGCTTCGAAGTTGAAGACGATTATTCCCCGACAAAACTTTGAGATTCCGGTACAGGCGACGATCGGTTCTAAGGTCATTGCTCGGACCAACATCAAGGCCTATCGGAAAGACGTGACGGCGCACTTATATGGTGGTGACCGGACGCGGCGAATGAAGTTACTCGAAAAGCAAAAAGTTGGTAAGAAGCGGATGAAGGCTGTCGGCAAGGTGGAAATCCCGCAGGAAGCGTTCATGGCGGTTCTGAAAACCGACGAAGACGAAAAGCCGAACTAAGCAATTAATAAATAAAAAGAAGAGCGGTAGTTACATCAATGGATGTAGCCGCCGCTCTTTGCGTTGTTGTTAGATTATATTTAGTTTTCCAAAACAAGTCCTTGTCCGGGATCTTCATGTGCGATTTGCGTACCATCAGAAAGTTTTACAACTAATTTTTGTGATTGTTGATAGGTAATTGTTTCTAAGAATGCAATTAAATTTTCGAGTTCCGGATGCGTATTGTGCTAGTTAGATTTCATCAATCATGATTAAAGCGTGCTGATCTTTAAAAATTAGAGGCAGTATTAGCAAAAACGTCTTCCAACCGGGATCGCATTCGAATGGTCGACATAGGTATGACTACATTTGATGGGTTGATTATTATTTTTTCTTAAAGGATAATTTTGTCACCCAATTACCTGTCTGATAACGTTGTTGTGACAACTCAACTATTATTAGTATGGGGATTATCTCTAGAGATGGTCAACAGCAATGCAACATTTAATTGAAGTTCCGGCATCAAAATAGACAACGAGCAATTGTATCAAGTTAAGCGGTCGTTCATTTGCCATTCGAGCGGCACCCAGCCCCGGAGGTCGGAATAGGACGAACACACGTTGACGAATAGCAAGCCAACCTGGTCGACATATTAAATGATAATGGGCATAAAAAACTACCATCAAGAACTTGAGTTCTTAATGGTAGTTTTAACTGATAGCTACTAACTATCAGTTTATTCTTTAAGTTAAGTGTCAGTACTTAATTAGCCCCAAACATTGTCCATATGAGGCAGCTGCAGTAACCCATCACTAGCTGGATCAGTTGTACCGATAGTCTTTAAATGCCAACTACCTTGATCGTCTTTGGACGCAACGACTTTTTTACGTTTGCCTTCTTGATTTTTATAGAAACAGTTTTCACTATCCGCACCGATTTCTCGGGCTAATACTTCGTTAGATGTGACGTAGCCATCACTAGTTTCAAATTTTTCAATTTGATCAACATTAGTTAATTGCTCATGCCCACGTCGATAAATTCTTTCAATAAGTACCATCAGTTAATTCCCCCTAAAATTGATAACCGAAACTAATTTAATCATATTTTACCATACCCGTAAAACAGTCAAAAACAATTCCGTCATGGTTAGCAAATTTATAAGAATTAAAGCGCGTTACTTGCTAAACCAGTGGCAAATTGGTACACTACTTGTTTAAAGTCTGCTATAATAAAAGCTAGATATGAAAATGTAATAACGATAAATTAATTTATTATTTAATCAATTTCACATTGTGAAGGAGAGATCAACGACATGTTAAAACGCACGAAACAGTTTCTGCGATCGATACATTATGACTACGATAAAACATATATTAGACCGCTGATGGTGCCCGACAGCGTTTACGTGTTGAAGTTTGGTAAGGATCACCGCAATAATCGGGTGGTCGTTAAATATAGTCATACTTGGACTGGGCGAATTAAGATCAATGAGATTGCGGTTCGGTTGCATAAGCAAAAGCATCCTCGGATCTTTAAGCATGAGGCCGATATGATCAAGTATTTGAATAAACATTTAACCAAAAAGACCGCAAATAATGACTAAGTTAAAACGATGACGGACTGGCATAGTGGCTAGTCCGTTTTCTATTAGGAGCGAGTAAGTATGACAGATACTGAACGATTTTTAAGCACTCAAACGACGCAAGCAATTGCGGCAGCCTTGTTAGGTAAACAATTGCGATTACAGACGACTACCGGTGCATTGACAGCGTGGATTACGGAGACGGAAGCCTATTTAGGCGCGGCCGATGCGGGTGCCCATGCCTACAAGAACCATCAGACGGCACGTAACCAAGCACTTTGGCAACCTGCCGGGACAATTTATATTTATCAAATGCGGACTTGGTACTTACTGAACATTGTGACCCAAGCGGCCGGAGTACCTGAATGTGTATTGATTCGCGGCGTTGAGCCGGCTGTGGGGATGACACAAATGCAACAGCGGCGACCGGTTCCGGTTGCCAATTTGACGAATGGACCGGGGAAACTGACGCAGGCGCTCGGACTGGATCGGCGTCTGAATGGCCAACCATTACAGTTGGCGACCTTATCATTGGATTTGCACCATGACCGCCATCCACAGCGGGTAGTGACAACGCCTCGAATTGGAATTGTTAATAAGGGTGAGTGGACAACTGCGCCGCTTCGTTTCTTTGTCGCTGGCAATCCGTTTGTATCAAAATTACCACGACGGGCGATTGATCATAAGCACCATGGTTGGATTACGAGCTGATTGTCAAATTACTGCGGCTTGTTATATAATTGTTAATGAGAATAAACGGTGCGAAGCTAAGGAACTGTGATAAGCGACTTGGCTTTTTTAATAGGAGGATGACTTAAAAATGAAATGGACTGAAGTAACGGTCAGTACTTCCAACGAGGCCGTCGAGGCGGTTGCTAATATTTTAATGGAAGCCGGTGCCAGTGGGGTCAAAATTGATGATGCGTTGGATTATCAAAATTTAAAACCTGATCGGTATGGTGAAATTATTGATTTGACCACTATTCCGCACGCGACGAGCGGGGCAAAAATCTCAGCGTACTACCCTGAAACGGTATTCGTACCGGAAATTATTCCAACAATCAAACAGCGGGTAGGGCAATTGGCAGATTTTGGTTTAAACCCGGCTCCGAATGAAGTCAGTATGACGGCCTTAGCCGATGAAAATTGGGCTACGGCTTGGAAAAAATATTATCATCCGGTTCGGGTGACCCGGTATTTGACGATTGTACCAAGCTGGGAATCATATCAACCTGCTCAGCCAGGCGAGTTGGTTTTACGATTAGATCCTGGTCAGGCATTTGGTACTGGAACGCACCCGACAACGAAATTGTGTCTACAAGCGCTTGAGACTGTTATTAATGGTGGCGAGCATTTAATCGATGTCGGGACTGGATCTGGTGTCTTGAGTATTGCGGCTAAAGCGATGGGCGTCGGTGCGGTAGAAGCCTATGACCTGGACGATGTGGCCGTGGCGTCAGCACAAACAAATCTCGATTTAAACCCAGTTGCTAAGGATGTTCACGTGGCGGCGAATGATTTATTAGCTGGGATTCAGACACAGGCCGATATTATCGTGGCCAATATTTTGGCTGAAATCATTATTCCGCTAGTTCCGCAGGCACGCCAAAACTTAAAGCGTGGTGGTTACTTCATCACCTCTGGGATCATTGATGATAAGTTCCAAGTTGTGCTAAGCGCAATTAAAGAAGCCGGCTTTCAGATTGCTCAGCACACGCAAATGGGCGACTGGCATGGTATTGTGGCTTACTTACCGACGGATGAAGATTAGTGAGGAACTGAAATGCAACGATACTTTTTAGCGACACCGATTACGGCGACGGTTGGACAAACCTTTACGGTTGCTGGAGCGACGGTCAAACATTGGATCAAAGTGATGCGGGCTCAGCCAGGTGACCTTGCCGAGTTTGTTACCCAGACCCAACAAGTGGTGGTAGCGGAACTAGTGAATAGCGATGGGCAAACGGCGACGGCGACGATTACTGCTGTCACCGCACCCAAAGTCGAATTACCGTTGCCGGTAATAATTGCCTGTGGGCTGTCCAAGGGGGATAAGCCTGAACAGATCGTACAGCGTGGTACCGAGTTGGGTGCGAGTGCCTTTGTCTTTTTTGATAGTCAGTGGACGGTGGCAAAATGGGCGGCCAATAAGCGTGAGCGGAAGTTAGACCGATTAGCCAAAATTGCGCAGGGAGCGGCTGAACAGTCACATCGAACAATGATTCCAAGTGTGACTTATGAAGCGGATCTAACGCACGTGTTAGTAAACACCACGTATGATACGGGGGTCGTTGCGTGGGAAGAGTCGGCCAAGCAGGGTGAGAGTAGCCAGCTGGTGCAAACGTTGAAAACAATGACGTCTCCGCAACGCTTACTGGCAATTTTTGGCCCTGAAGGCGGGTTGGCACCTCAAGAAGTCAACACTTTACAAACTGCTGGGATTACAGCAGTCGGTCTAGGACCACGGATTATGCGAGCTGAAACGGCGCCACTATACTTGTTAAGTAGTGTTTCTTTTTGGTGCGAACTAGTGTAATTTTGTGGTCGGTGGTGTACAATAAATAATCATAGTCAGTTAGCAATAAAGCGTAAGCGAGGGAGTTAGTTTGACGGAAAAATTTCGTAAGTTTAATGGCCAATATTGGTTGATTGCGCTTGTCGTTGGGGTGATGTTACCATGGTTACTGAAATTCATGAGTGTTAGTCGGTTTCATCAGATTGTATGGCTACTGTTCGTAGTTGACTTTGTGTTGGCAGCCGTCGTGGGCTGGTGGATTCGGCGGACTGAACAGACGGGCTGGTTAATCTGGTTATTTCCAGTTGGCTGTTTTGTGGGTCTATATCTATTTTTCCCAACGTATGTCTATTACTTAGCATTAGTTGATTTAGGCATATCCTACTTAGCATATGGGTTAACTGGTCCCCGCGCGAGTTTGCGTTAAAACGGTTGTCAAGGCACGTTGGGTGGGAACCTCGCGTGCCTTTTATTAAATAGAATCTTTGTGGAAGTCGTGGTGATAAAATGCCCAAACAACCTACTTGGACTGCCCAGGATATCTTGGACATGGTTCAAAAGTATATGAATAATGATCACGTGGCGTTAGTTAAACGAGCCTGTGATTTTGCAGCCTACGTGCATAAGGACCAGTATCGTCAATCTGGTGAGCCGTACATTATGCATCCCATTCAAGTTGCTGGTATCTTAGCTGAATTAAAGATGGACCCTGAAACCGTCGCTTCTGGTTTCTTACACGATGTTGTGGAAGATACGGGTGTAACTTTAGGTGACGTTGAAGAACTTTTTGGCCATGATGTGGCCGTTATTGTTGATGGTGTCACTAAGCTTGGTAAGATTCGGTATAAATCGAACAAGGAACAATTAGCCGAAAATCATCGAAAATTATTGTTGGCCATGTCAAAAGATATTCGGGTCATGATTGTCAAATTAGCAGACCGTTTGCATAATATGCGGACATTAAAACACTTACGTCCGGATAAGCAACGGCGGATTGCAAATGAAACCCTAGAAATTTACGCCCCAATTGCGGACCGGTTAGGGATTAGTACGATTAAGTGGGAATTGGAAGATATCTCGTTGCGCTATTTGAATCCACAACAGTATTACCGAATCGTTCATTTGATGAATTCTCGGCGTGAAGACCGTGAGAAGTATATTGAAATTGCGATTCAAGATATCCAAAAGGCACTGCATGATCTTGAGCTACCAGAAGCAGAAATTTATGGCCGGCCCAAACATATTTATTCGATCTATAAGAAGATGCGCGATAAACACAAGCAGTTCAGTCAACTTTATGATTTGTTGGCAATTCGCGTGGTCGTTGATTCGATTAAGGATTGTTATGCAGTTTTAGGTGCGATTCATACGCAGTGGAAACCAATGCCAGGCCGCTTTAAAGACTATATTGCGATGCCCAAGGCTAATATGTATCAATCCTTGCATACGACGGTAGTTGGTCCTGAGGGCAAACCCTTAGAAATTCAAATCCGGACGTTTGAAATGCACCGGGTCGCTGAATATGGGGTCGCTGCTCATTGGGCATACAAGGAAGGTAAGCGAGATGAGGTTCAGGAGACTCAGTCAGGCAATAAGCTGAATTTAGTCAAGGAGATCATTGAACTCCAAGATGAAAGCAAGGACGCTGCTGACTTCATGGAAGGCGTCAAAGGTGACTTGTTCAGTGACCGGGTCTATGCTTTTACGCCTAAGGGTGACGTGACGGAATTGCCAAAAGGGGCTGGTCCGTTGGATATGGCATACTCAATTCATACTGAAGTGGGTAACCATACGACCGGTGCCAAAGTTAACGGTAAAATCGTACCGCTGGATTACCAAATCAAAAACGGTGATATCGTGGATATTTTAACGTCCAGCAGTTCCACTGGGCCAAGTCGCGATTGGCAGAAATTAGTTTATACGCGGCGAGCGCGCAACAAAATCAAACAATTTTTCCGCAACGCTGACCGTGAAGAAAATATTATTACTGGTCACGACATGTTAGAAAAGCAATTACGTGATTTAGAGTTTAATCCTAAAGAGATTATGACTAAGGACAAATTAACCGCAGTTGCTCAGAAGATGCATTATGGCAGTGAGGATGATTTATTTGCAGCGTTAGGCTTTGGTGACGTTCAACCAGTAGGAATTGCAAACCGCTTGACGAGTGATGTGCGTAAGCAGCGAGAAGCAAATCGCCAGCGTGAGCGTGAAGAAGCTATTCTAGCGGATGCTACGGAAACGCCAACGAAGAAGAAGGCTAAGGATCATCATAATGATGATCAAGAAAAGCAGGAACGTAAACGTCAAAAAGTCTCATCTTCTGGTGGCGTGATTATTCAAGGCGTTGATAACTTGTTGGTTCGATTGAGCCATTGTTGTTCACCAATTCCGGGAGACGAAATTGTTGGCTATATTACAAAGGGCCGTGGTGTCTCGGTTCATCGAGTAGATTGCCCGAACGTTAAGAGTGCTGAAGCTAACGGTGAGCGGCTGATTGATGTGCAGTGGGAAAATCCTGAGGGCGATCGGACGAATTATAATTCTGATTTGGAAATTCAAGGTTACAATCGTAATGGGATGTTAAACGATGTGTTAAAAGTCATCAACAACCACACGAAATTTTTGACGAATGTCAATGGTAAGGTTGATCATAACAAGATGGTCATTATTAGTGTTTCGTTAGGTGTTCGGAACTTAGAGCATCTGCAACGAATTATTGATAGCTTAAAAAATGTTCAAGATCTTTATGTTGTCGAACGGAAAATGTTTTAGGAGGTCTTTATGCGAGTCATTGTTCAGCGAGCACAGCAGGCACAAGTAAGTATTGATGGTAATGTTCAAGGTGCAATCGACCATGGTTTCGTCTTGCTGGTCGGTTTTCAAGACGGCGACGGCCAGGCCGAATTAGACTACGTTACACATAAGATTTTGAATCTCCGCGTTTTTAGTGACGCAGCTGGCAAAATGAATTTGAATATTCAGCAAGTTGGTGGTGCCATCTTGTCGATATCGCAGTTTACGTTATATGCAGATACGCGTCATGGCAATCGGCCAAGCTTTACGGATGCGGGAAGTCCTGAGTTAGCTAGCAAGTTGTACGATACATTTAATCGGCAACTCGCGGCTAGTGGGGTGACCGTTGCGACTGGTGAATTTGGTGCTGATATGCAAGTATCCCTAGTTAATGATGGCCCGGTCACGATTTGCTATGACACTGATCAACGTTGAGCTAAAGCTGAAAGGCCAATCTGGTACTTTCAGCTTTTTGTATACCACAATTAATAATAGGAGTGAATGAGATGCGCGAGTTTTTATGGGATCTTGACGGGACCTTGCTAGATACTTATCCAGCCATGGTCCAAGCTTTTCAACAAGCGGTGGCTGAGTTAGGTGGAACAATAACGGCTGAAGCGACTTACCGGCTAATGCGACAACAGTCGGTTGGTTATGCAGAAAAAACGATAGCAGCGCAAAATGGCTGGGATTGGCAAGCTTTGCGGGCAGGCTATCAACGTTGGGAGCCACAATTGCAACAAGCACCGGCCGCTTTTACGGGAGCCAAGGCGGTGCTTGCAAAAGTAGTCGCAGTCGGTGGTCATAACTATTTAATGACGCATCGTGACGAAAGTGCCCAGACCTATTTGGTCCAAGCCGGCCTTGATCACTATTTTACGGACGCAGTCACTGCCGACCAGCCGTTTCCACGCAAACCAGATCCAGCGGCCTTAAATTATTTATTAGATAAGCACCATGTTGATCGACAACAAGCCGTTATGGTTGGTGACCGTAACTTGGATATTGAGGCGGGTCACAATGCTGATATTGCTGGTTATTTATTTGATATTGATCAGCTGATCGAGGTGACTAGTTCGCCCGAGGTTCAAGTGACAGATTTAAATGACTTATTAACGTTGGTCGGTTAGTTAAGATGCTGATAATCCTAATATAATTAGTGATTGTATCTAGCAGGTTGTTAAAAAGCCCCGGCACCAGTGCGCTCAATTGAGACTGCTGGTGCCGGGGCTCTTTAGCTAATATTGCATCAGGATACGATCGACAGCCGCTCCGTATGGCTCACCAAAGAGGTTCAGGTGAGCTAGCAGATAGTAAAGTTGATAACTTGGTAGTCGGGCTTGCATGCCGGGAGCAAACGGGTAGATTGCTTGATATCCCTGATAAAAGTCAGCGTCAAAGCCGCCAAAGAGTGTCGTCATTGCGAGATCCATTTCACGATCACCATAAAAGACGTCGGGATCGATCAAAAAGGGTGTGCCGGCGGTGTCGAATAAGTAATTACCTGACCATAAATCACCGTGAAGGAGACTTGGTTGCACGGTATGCATGTGAGGATCTTGTAGAAGTTGTTGCCGCAATCGGTGATAATGCTCATCACGTGTCTGTGACCATAAATGGTGTTCCTTTGCCAAGTTGACTAATACATCTAAGCGCTGTTGGGTATAAAAAGTCGCCCAATCAGATTGCCAGTGATTAAGCTTAGGCAGTTTGCCAGCAGTGAAATCGTGGTCGAGGCCGAAGTGGGTTTGATGTTGTTGGTGGACCGTTGCTACGGCTTTACCAAGGGCAGACTGACTGCCGGTCCCAGTTGTTAACCAATCCAGCAATAAGTACCCATCAGTTGCAATCGTGCCACTGGCAATAACAGTTGGTGTCTTGATCACTGCACCGAGTAGCTGCAATCCTGCAACTTCATGGTCAAAAAAGGTGACGTTGTTGTGCGGCTGGACTTTTAAAAAATATTGGTGGTGACGTGTGACAATCCGAAAAGCAGCGTTGATATCGCCACCACTAACTGGCAATATTTGCTCAATGCCAGTTAATGGTAGTTGTGTGAACCAAGCTTCTGTTAAGTGCATCATGACCCCTCCTAAAGTAATGCTGAATATCGTTGTCATCACTGTAACGCAATTAATTGCTATTAACAATTAGAAGGCCTAATAGTGAGGTGACTGCGCGAGTACCTTCAGTTGACGTATGCTCAAGCGCTTAGGTTGAAATTAAGCAACAAAAAGTGGTCGCCATCCAAGTAATTGGGTGACGACCACTTCCAGATGCATGGTGTCCTTCACGATGTTGCTATTGGTTAGCAAAGTAGGTGCTTAATCCCGCGTAGACGGCATGGGCCACTTCTTGTGGATATTTTTTTGAGCTGATGGTCTTGAAGTCGGACTTATCATTAATGTAGCCCAGTTCCATCAAGACGGCCGGCCGCGAATTATCACGAATAACTAAGAAGTCACCGAAGTCAGTTCCCTTACTAGGAATTGGCAAGGTCGAGACGTTATTGTTCAACGCCTTGGCGAGTGCTAGTGAAGTTGATTTATGATAGTAATAAGTCGTAATTCCAGAAGCCGTGTTCTTTTCTGGTGAACTATCAAAGTGGAAACTGATAAAGGCGTCCGCATGCAGCTTATTTGCTATCGCTGGTCGCGCACTCAGCCCCACATATTTATCACTATCACGGGTCAAGACGACGTGGGCACCAGCTGCGCGGAGCTTTTTAGCCACTGCTTTGGCTACCCGTAGCGTGTACGTTTTTTCCATCTTGCCCTTGCTGGAGAGCGCTCCGGAATCAGAACCACCGTGTCCAGGGTCCAAGACGATGGTGGCCTCAGAGATCTTAGTGGTTTTGGTTAACTGACTGTTATGTTCGTTGACCAACCAACTGGCAATCCAGCCAAACTTATGATCCGCATAACGAACGTATAGCCAGTTATTCTTACGTTTCATGATATGGACCTTGGTACCCTTAGACGTTGCGTCTTCAATGGCATAGCTCATGCCAGGGCCGCTACGGATATTGACGTTGGCGATGTTAACGGTGGCTGTGTTATTAGTCACTAGTAGCACCACAAAACCAATCACCAAGCCAATGAAAATAAGCATAACGGTGATTTGACGCCAAAATTGTTTTAAAACTTGCATACTTTGTCACCAACTAAATTTAAGATAATTACAATTTAAAGTGCTGCAAATAGTATACCAAAAAAATGCCCAAGCGACGAAAACTTGGGATAATTTTAACTAGAATCGTTGACTTTTAAGTGATTTTCGTGTAACTTTAACCATATATTAATCAATCGACCGCAGAGAAAGTAAGAGCATTGTGCGCCACTATAACCAGAGACCGGTAGTGCTGAGAATTCCGGATAGTGAACAATGAGGAGACGCTTTTGAGGTGAACGGCAGCGTTCCGCCTGTGATTACAGACGTTATCAATTAGTACTCATAAAGGTGGTACCGCGCTAACAGCGCCCTTGGTAAATAATCAAGGGCGCTTTTTTTGTCGATTGCAATCAAGGAGGAAATATTAATGAGATATCAACGGCCTAAAGGCACCGCCGACATTTTGCCTGGCGATAGTGAAAAGTGGCAATACGTTGAAGCAACGGCCCGTGCCGTCTTCAAGACTTATCAATTCAAAGAAATTCGGACGCCAATGTTTGAAAACTTCGAAGTCTTCTCACGTTCCGCGGGGGATACATCTGATATTGTGACGAAAGAGATGTATGATTTTCATGACAAGGGTGACCGACACATTACGCTCCGCCCAGAAGGCACTGCCGGGGTTGTGCGGGCGTTCGTTGAGAATAAATTATACGGACCGCAAGTTCTCAAACCATACAAGGTTTATTACATGGGACCAATGTTCCGTTATGAACGGCCCCAATCAGGTCGGTTACGTGAGTTCCACCAATTAGGCGTGGAAGCTTTTGGTAGTGAAAGTGCCGCCCTAGACGTCGAAGTAATCGCGATGGGCTATAACCTGCTTAAAACCTTTGGCCTGACTGATTTGAAGCTGGTCATCAACACGTTGGGTGATCAACAAACGCGTGATGATTACCGCCAAGCCCTGATCGATTATTTGGAACCACACTTTGATGAACTGAGTGATGACTCCAAGGAACGGTTACACAAGAATCCATTGCGGGTTTTAGATAGTAAGGCACCGGAAGATCAACAATTTGTGGCCGATGCGCCATCAATTTTAGATTACTTGTCTCCGGAAGCTCAAGCGCATTTTGATCAAACTAAGACGTATTTAGATGCGTTAGCAATTCCGTATGAGATTGATGCCACGATGGTCCGGGGATTAGATTATTATAATCATACGATTTTTGAAATTATGACCCACTCAAAAGCGTTAGGCAAGGGCTATACGACGATCTGTGCTGGGGGTCGTTACAACGGATTGGTTAAGGAATTAGGTGGTCCTGAAGTTTCGGGTGTCGGCTTTGGCTTGGGCGTTGAACGACTATTAGTGTTGATGGATGCCGAAAACATTGCGGTACCAACTGATGATCAGTTGGACGTCTATGTTGTGGGAATTGGCGACACTGCTAGTGCTACGACTTTGAAGCTGGTACAGGCATTACGGGCAGCCGGTTATAAGGCCGAACGGGATTACTTGGATCGCAAGCCTAAAGCTCAGTTCAAGAGTGCTGATCGCTTGAATGCCCGTTACACGATGACGGTGGGCGAAACCGAACTGGCTGATCAGGTCGTTAACTTGAAAGCGATGGCGACGGGTGAAGAAACCAAGGTTGCGATGGCGGATATCTATCAAGATGCTCATCAAGTTTTAGATAAGTAGTGTGAACGGCAAGTTTGCCGATTTATAAGGAGGAAGCGTTTATGAAACGGACCACATATGCGGGTCTCATCAATGAGGATTATTTAGGCCAAACGGTCACTTTACAAGGTTGGGTACAAAAACGCCGCGACCTGGGGAGTTTGATTTTTATTGATTTACGGGACCGTGAAGGAATTGTGCAATTAGTCTTTAGTCAGGAATTTTCAGCGGATGCTTTGGCGGTAGCGGATCAGTTACGAGGCGAATACGTCATTGAAGTGCAAGGGACCGTTGTTAATCGGAATGCTGACGCCATTAACGACCGCATGAAGACTGGTAAAGTTGAAGTTGAAATTCACGATGCCAAAATCTTAAATAAGGCGAAAACCCCGCCATTTTATATTCAAGATGACATTAACGTATCAGATGAATTGCGCTTGAAGTACCGTTACTTGGACTTGCGGCGGCCAGAAATGCAACGCGGATTGAAAATTCGTAATGGCATCACTCAAGCAGTTCATAGCTATTTTGATGCCAACGGGTTCTATGATATTGAAACGCCGTTCTTAACGAAGTCGACGCCAGAAGGGGCCCGGGATTACCTAGTGCCTTCACGGGTCTATCAAGGGCATTTTTACGCATTACCACAATCACCCCAACTCTTTAAGCAATTATTGATGGGCGCCGGTTTTGATCGCTACTATCAAATTGCGCGCTGTTTCCGTGATGAAGATTTGCGAGGGGATCGGCAGCCTGAATTTACTCAGATCGATATGGAAACGTCTTTCTTAACGGCTGAAGAAATTCAGTCTTATACCGAAGGCTTGATTAAGCAAGTCATGAAGGACGTCAAGGGTGTCGACATCAAGACGCCGTTCACCCGAATGACTTGGCAAGAAGCTATGGACCGTTTTGGTTCTGAAAAGCCGGATGTGCGCTTTGGTATGGAGCTCAAAGACATGGGCGCGGCCGTTTCTAACGCTGGTTTTAAAGTCTTTGATAATGCACTTGCTAATGGTGGCATGGTCAAGGCGATTGCGGTTCCCGGTGGTGCTGATCAATACTCTAGAAAGCAAATCGATGCGTACACGGAATACGTTAAACGGTTTGGTGCTAAGGGCTTAGCCTGGATGAAAGTCACTGACGACGGCTTTAGTGGTCCCGTTGCAAAATTCTTCAAGAACGATGGTGACTTTGAAGCCATTACGAGTGCTGCTGCTGCTAAACCAGGCGACTTATTATTGTTTGCCGCCGACAGTTTCAAAGTAGTTTCTGACACGCTGGGTTACTTACGGACGACGATTGCTAAGGAACTTGACTTGATTGATCAAGATCAATACGCTTACCTATGGGTCGTTGACTGGCCATTGTTCGAATATGACGAAGGTATTGAACGTTGGGTCCCAGCCCACCATCCATTTACGATGCCCAACGAAGAAGATGTGCACTATTTGAATGATGGCGAAGATCCCCACAAAGCCCATGCCCAGTCGTATGATATCATTTTGAATGGTTATGAACTCGGGGGTGGGTCGATCCGGATCCATACCCGCGAATTACAAGAAAAGATGTTCAAAGCATTGGACTTCACTAAGGAACGAGCCCAAGAACAATTTGGGTTCTTGTTAGATGCGCTTGATATGGGCTTTCCGCCTCATGGTGGCTTAGCCATCGGGTTAGACCGGTTCGCAATGTTATTATCAGGTAACGACAACATTCGTGAAGTGATTGCCTTCCCTAAGAATTCTAAGGCATCTGAGCCAATGACGAATGCACCATCGCGAGTTTCTGACCAGCAACTGGCTGATTTAGATTTGAATATTACTAATCCGGTAACGGATGATGAACCAACCGAATAAAGTGATTAAGGACGCCCAGGAATGGACGTTCTTTTTAATTAGTGTTAGATTTATATTAATATTTAATTGGAGGAATTCTCATGGAAACAGCAATTTTTGCGGGTGGATGCTTTTGGTGCATGGTTCAACCCTTTGATAGCCAACCAGGCATCAATAGTGTCGTTTCAGGTTATACCGGTGGCCACACGAAAAACCCAACGTATGAAGAAGTTAAAGCACATACGACTGGCCATACTGAAGCGGTCAAGATTACGTTTGATCCCCAAATTATTAGTTACGCAGAATTAGTTAACATTTATTGGCATCAGACGGATCCTACTGATGCAATGGGCCAATTTCAAGATCGTGGTGATAACTATCGGCCGGTCATATTTGTTGATGGCCCACAACAACGCCAAGTCGCTGAAGCTTCCAAACGTGCGTTACAAGCTAGTGAACGATTTGCCCAGCCAATCGTCACAGCAATTGAAGACGTGCAACCATTTTATCCGGCTGAAGCGCGTCATCAGCGTTTCTATAAGAATAATCCGGTCGTGTATGCGGAACAGGAAGCGGGTGGCCGCGCTGATTTTATCGCTGAACAGTGGGCGGATACGCCTAAGGTAGATTAGGGCCCATCAAGTATTGATATTAAGAACAGGTGATCATGATAAACAAAGGTAGATTGAATATAAGATTGGTTCGGCCGCACTAATTAATGGGATTTTGCTGAGAAACGTGAGACTTTTAGCAGAAAACTGCAAAAGACCGGCTGTTTGTAGATAGGCGTGTTACAATAACGAAAGCAAAAACGTAAAGGAGCACACTTAATTCATGGATGATTTTCAGCAGTTATCCAAACACCATCGTGATGTCGTCAAAGCGTCAACTGCATTTATTTACGCCATCTTAGTTTCGATTGCCATGAACTATTTCTGGACCCCTGGGCATATTTATTCATCAGGGATTACCGGGTTAGCTCAATTGATCAATAGTTTAATGAGCAAGTTTCTGCCAGTCCAAATTTCAACAGCGGCGTTACTGTTTATTTTGAACGTGCCCATGTTCATTATTGCGTGGCGTGCCATCGGACATAAGTTCACCTTGTATACGTTCTTGGCGGTTACATTATCTAGTATTATGATTAAACTGATTGCCCCAGTCGGTTTAACCCATGACCCTATTATTTGTGCGATTTTCGGGGGGGCAGTTAATGGTTTTGGAACCGGAACGGCCCTGAAGAATGGTATTTCAACTGGTGGTCTTGATATTATCGGGATTGTGTTACGCCGTAAAACGGGGCGAAGTATTGGGACGATCAACATGGCCTTTAATTCGATCATTGTGATTGCGGCCGGTTTCGTCTATGGCTGGCCGTATGCATTTTATTCCGCACTCGGTTTATTTGTGAATGGTCGGGTCATGGATATGACGTATACGCGTCAGCAGAAGATGCAAGTCATGATTATTACGAGTCGCCCGAAGACGGTGATTGACAGTGTTCAAAATCGGATTCGCCGTGGTGTGACCATCGTCCACAACGCTGAAGGCGCTTATCAACATGATGACAAGACGATTTTATTCACGGTTATCACGCGTTACGAAATGAGCGAGTTGAAGGCGGCCATGGCGGAATCCGATCCCCACGCTTTCGTCAGTATTTCGGATACAGTCAAGATCCTCGGGCATTTCTATGAGCCAAAGCCTTGACTGGGTTGATATGATAAATGGTGTTTGCAAACCGTGGCGTTTGCAAACACTTTTTTGTAGATGCTCTAGTTTGGCCGGACGCCATTAGTTAGTACTATTAACTGTGTCCCGACTAGCCGAAGCCTGGGAATCTGGTATATAATACAAGCATTGTGTTAGTGACTGATAGCATGAAAAATTAGTAATTAATGACAAAATGAAAGGATGGCCAGTGTGAAAAAAACAATTTATGTCTGGCTTGTGCGGGTCATATCGTGGTTGGCACACTTTAGAACAACCGATCGGGTCATTTATCTCATGAGTTTTGCAGATAATTTGGACTTTATTCGGCAATTGAATCAACGAATCCCTGGACGCTTGACCGTGTATTATTTGCCAAGTGCCAGCAAAGGCGCTGCCCAACTGACACAAATTGGAATTGCAACGCAGCCGTTTCATGATTCTATTCGATTTGCATTGACGGGGGTCCCCGCCATCACACGGGCAACGGATATCTATATTGATAATTATTATGGCTTTACTGCCGGCCTGACGCGACGATCGTCACAGCGGTTAATTCAACTTTGGCATGCTGCTGGGGCGGTCAAAACATTTGGTTGGGGCGATCCGCAGACGGCTCAGCGTCCCGCAGATGATCGCCGCCGATTCCAAGCTGTTTATGATCAGATTACTGATTACGTGGTTGGTTCCGATAAGATGGGAACGATTTTTGCGGCGAGTTACCACGTTCCCAAAACACGCATGCGTGTTTTGGGCTACCCACGTTCGGATCGGTATTGTGAGTCTGGCTGGGTGACGCGAACGACGACCGCCATTTATCAAAAATACCCGGAATTTAAACAACAGGAAGTTATTTTGTACGCGCCAACGTACCGGGCCGGTGTTCAATTGACACTACCAGCAGATTTTGACCAATTAAAGTTACGACCAGATCAACGTTTGGTGATCAAATTACATCCGCATTTGGCTGATCAGGAACGTGACTTGCAGGCTCGTTACCCAGATCAAGTGACGTTAGTCCCCGAATTTAGTACGGATGAATTATTGACGGTTGCCAATACATTGATCAGTGATTATTCGTCGGTTGTATTTGACTACGCGTTATTACCAAATTGTCAAAAGATTGTTTTCTATGTATTTGATTGGGACCACTATAAACGTGAGGTGGGCCTCCAAGCGGACTTTAAGGATTGGGCGCCGGGGCCATTCGTGATGACGATGGCGGCGTTGAACCAAGTCTTGGCAATGCCAGCGACGTCGTTACAACTGGTCCGGTTTAATCAGCTGTGGAATACGCGTAATGATGGTCACGCGATTGAGCGGACCTTGGCGTACTTTTATCCACAGGCGATTGAAACTGAAACTAGTTGAGATATTTCAGCTGGTGCAATGATTGTTTGGTATCGTAAAGAAAATAGCGCTAATCCTTGTTATGATCAGAATTAGCCAATTTGAGAAAAGGATGGATCAATAATGCTTAGACTAGGATCACATGTTTCGATGAAAGCGCCTGACATGTTGCTAGGCTCAGCCAATGAGGCAGCTAGCTATGGCGCCAATACGTTTATGATTTATACGGGAGCGCCGCAAAATACGCGGCGTAAACCGATTGACGAACTTAAAATTGCCGAAGCACAACCAGTAATTGAAGCCAACGATCTTCGTCAGATTGTGGTGCATGCGCCGTACATTATTAACTTGGGCAATACGAAAAAACCGGGTTACTTTGAATTTGCAACGGAATTTCTATATCAAGAAATCCAGCGGGCAGACGCGGTTGGTGCGACGCAATTGACACTACATCCCGGTGCCCATATTGGTGCTGGGGCGGATGTGGCCATCGCACAAATCATTAAGGGTTTGAATACGGTTATCCGACCAGAACAGCATGTTCAAATTGCGTTAGAAACGATGGCTGGTAAGGGGACTGAAGTTGGGCGGACGTTTGAAGAGCTCGCACAAATGATTGACGGTGTGACTCACAATGAAAAGTTATCCGTTACCTTTGATACTTGTCATACGAGTGATGCCGGCTATGCCATTAAAGATGATTTTGATGGGGTTCTGAATGAATTTGACCACGTGATTGGGCTGGACCGCTTGAAAGTGATTCATCTCAATGACTCGAAAAATCCGCAAGGTGCGCATAAAGATCGTCATACCAATATCGGTATGGGAACAATTGGTTTTGACGCCTTGAATGCGGTCGCGCACCATCCTCAGCTACCGGATATCAGTAAGATTTTAGAAACGCCATACGTCGGGGCTGATAAGAAACACCAGTTGCCGCCATACAAGTACGAGATTGCCATGTTGCGCGCTGGCCGGTTTAATGACCATCTGATTGCAGATATTGAACAACAGTAGTTAATAAGAATTGAACGATGATCGCAAGCCGGTTGTCGTTTTTTGTTTTAAGGAGGAAGTTAAAAATGCAATTTGAACAACGGATATTAGTAGTCGGCGGTACTTCAGGTTTTGGCATGGAAATTACGCGCCAGGCGTTACAACACGGCGCCCGTGTTCATATTATTGGTCGTACGACTGCGCATGTCGCAGTTGCAGTAAAAAAATTAGGAGCCCCGGATCGTCTAATGGGAACGGCGTTAGAGGCGCAAAATAAGGAACAGTTGACCGCCTTTTTTGAAAGTAACGCTGGTTTCGATCATGTTATTTCGATGCTAGGTGGCGCCATGGGTGGCGGATTTCTTGATAACTCGGTAGCAGCGATACGACAGACAGTTGAAGCTAAATTTTTTGCTAATCTTCAACTAGCGCAGATTGCTAGCCGACATCTTAACCAGCACGGTTCGCTAATTTTTACTTCAGGTGCGGGTGGTCGGCCGGATAACGCTTCTGGGGCCATCATTGGCAATCAAGCAATTAATACGATGGTTGCTGGCCTCGCCGTTGAGTTGGCGCCAAATTACCGTGTTAATGCGGTTGCACCAACTTGGACGCCAACCGGATTGTGGCGGCAATTATCTGCTGAGCAGTTAGCGACTCAAACAGCTGAAGTAAGCGATGGTAATCCATTGAAACGTGTGGCGACACCAGCGGAAGTGGCGACAGCTTATCTCTATCTGATGCAAAATCAGTTTGTGACGGGACAAGTATTGCATGTTGATGGGGGTGTCGAATTAGCTTGAGCTGCTGGAAACGTTAAACCTCACAAGTTAAGAAGATGACAAAGCGCGTTACGAGTTTAATTAGTCGTAACGCGCTTTTAATGAAAAATAGGCTCAGGTAAAGTGCTTAACTGATAGGTGCACCGCTTAATGATTGTCTGACTCATCGGTATTTAAGCTTTCGGTAATCAAAGTGGCCGTTTCTTCAATTGATTTATTAGCGACATTGATAACTAAGCAACCTATTTTTTTGAAAATCTTGTCAGCATATTCAAGTTCTGCTTTAATTTTATCCGTGTTGGAATACATGGTATCGGGATTGAGCCCATATTGGACCATCCGTTGTCGACGAATATCGTTCAACTTTTCAGGATCGTTAGTTAGGCCGAAAATCTTTTTGGGGTCAACTTTCCAGATTTCATCAGGAATCTGGGCTTGAGGAACCAGTGGTAAGTTAGCGACCTTTAGATTGCGATTGGCCAAGTAAAGTGATAAGGGGGTCTTAGAAGTTCGTGAGACTCCCAGTAAGACAACATCGGCTTCTAAAAAGCCACTGGGGTTCTTGCCATCATCGTAAGTGACCGCAAATTCGATCGCGTTAATCCGATCAAAATAGTTGGTATTCAAGGCATGAACGGTTCCAGGATGATTGGACGGTTGAACGTGCGTAATTTGGGAGAACGTATCGAGTGCCGGTGTAATTACGTCATAATAAGGTAATTCATGGGCGACACAAAACTGATTAACGATTTGGCTGAGCCGACGATCAACGAACGTGTGAAAGATGGCGGCGTGTTCCTTGAGGGCCTGAGTTAAGACGGTCTGGAGTAGTGAATCTGTCCGCACGAATGGAAACCGTTGATAGCGAATGTCATAGTCGGAAAATTGAGCAGCGGCAGCTAAGGCCACGTTGTGTGCTGTCTCACCAATGGAATCGGATAAAATAAAGACTTTAATTGCTGACATGTAATAACCTCATTTCGGTTCGATAATACCCTTAGTGTAGCATAGCTAGCGGGCGATGAAAACGATTTACTGTCCGAGCTGGCGTTGCTCTTAACGATTTATTTTAAGGAAATTGTAAACTTTGGTTGACGGCCTTTTTCAATTTATGTATAATTTACTAGAACAGTTGCGTTATGTGTAAGTACGCATAATTTAACGGTTACTTTTTGAGCTCGGAGGGAGGGAATTTAACATGGCAAAAACAGTCGTTCGTAAAAACGAATCTCTTGATGATGCTCTTCGTCGCTTTAAACGTACCGTTTCAAAAAGTGGTACTTTACAAGAATACCGCAAACGGGAATTCTACGAAAAACCAAGTGTGAAGAAGAAGTTAAAATCTGAAGCAGCACGTAAGCGTAAGAACCGTCGTCGTTTCAAGTAATTAGTATTGATTACTAATGACCTAACGAGGAGGGAAAACCAATGAGTTTAATTGATACACTCAATGGTGATCTAAAAGCTGCGATGAAGGCGCGCGATAAGCAAACCCTCAGCGTTATACGGATGCTTAAGTCCGCGGTAATGAATGAACAAATTAATGCGGGCCATGATTTAACGGCTGAAGAAGAAGTGAGCGTGCTTTCACGTGAACTGAAGCAACGGCGCGAATCATTAAGTGAATTCGAAAATGCGGGTCGTCAAGATTTAGTTGACGGCGTTAAAGCAGAAATTGCAATTGTTGAGCAGTATATGCCAAAACAATTGTCGGACGAAGAAGTTCAACAAATTGTTGCTGACACCATTCAACAAATCGGAGCCACTGGTAAAGGTGACTTTGGTAAGGTGATGGGGGCAGTGATGCCAAAACTTAAAGGTCAGGCAGATGGCAAGCTGATCAACCAAACAGTTAAATCATTATTGAATTAACGGTTAACCGGAGAATACTTTCTCCGGTTTTTTATTTTGGGCATAATTTTGCTATCAATATTACCATTATCGAAAAGTGCGCCCCAAGGTTGCTTGCGAGCAGACCGCCTTTTTGTTCCGTGCTCTTTTGTGCTACCGTTTCCACTAATAACAATTGTTTACGGAAATTAGGTGACAATTTGAAAAGTTGGTTCGTTAATTAAGTGTGGCCGGTGGAATGGATTGGTGAATGGCACTCGGAGCGTCCTTGTACTGGTTCCTAAGGGGCTTTTATGCTATGATTAACTAACAAATACCTGCTGAAATCGGCGTGGTTATCACGCTAATTGCGGGTGACATTGCCAGCTAATGGTGATTAAATCTGTCAATAAAGGAGTCCATGTTTTTGACCGAAAACTCAAAATATGAACAAAAATTTCTCATTGCTGATCCAGCCCAATCAGTCGCACTGTTAGGACCAGAAGACGCTCATTTAGCCTTACTAGAGGACGGTCTTCACGTTCAACTGCACGTGTTTGGAGATCAGATGACGATCAGTAGTGATGACGAAGCGGCTGTTCATAATACGCAAGCAGTACTAGATAATTTAACGAGTTTAATTAAACAAGGTATTCAAATTGGTGCGCCCGATGTGATTAGCGCCATTAAGATGGTGAACCGCGGTACGCTAGCTTATTTCAAAGACCTCTATTCTGAGACTTTAATCAAGGATAATCGTGGACGGCCCATTCGGGTCAAAAATTTTGGGCAACGGCAGTACGTGCAAGCCGTTGCTAAAAGTGACATTACGTTTGGAATTGGCCCAGCGGGGACCGGGAAGACGTATCTCGCCGTTGTGATGGCGATTGCTGCCTTAAAACGTGGTGATGTTGAAAAACTGATCTTGACGCGGCCGGCAGTTGAAGCCGGTGAGAGTCTCGGTTTTCTACCGGGTGACTTGAAGGAAAAGGTCGACCCATATTTGCGGCCGATTTATGACGCCTTGTACGATATTTATGGTGCAGAACATACGCAGCGCCTAATGGATCGGGGCATCATCGAAATTGCACCGCTAGCTTATATGCGGGGCCGGACGCTTGATCACGCCTTTGTCATTTTAGACGAAGCACAGAACACGACGAATGCCCAGATGAAGATGTTTCTGACCCGCCTGGGCTTTGGCGCCAAAATGATCGTTAATGGTGACATTTCCCAAATCGACTTACCACACCACACTAAGAGCGGTTTAATTCAAGCTGAACAGATCTTAGGTGGTATTCCTAATATTGCGTTCGTTAAGTTTACAGCGGATGATGTGGTTAGAAATCCGGTCGTTGCCAAGATTATTACGGCTTACGACCGTGTGGAACAACGCTAGGGGGCACTCATGGATTTAGAATTATATGATCAAACAACGGCGGGCGCGCAGCCTGAACAATTGCAACTAATTCAGGATCTAATCGCGCTAGCCGGGAAGACATTGAAGTTACGAGACGACACGGAAGTTTCCGTGACTTTAATGAACAATGATGCGATTCAAAAAATTAATGAACAATATCGGGGGGTAGATCGGCCAACGGATGTCATTAGTTTCGCGATGCACGATGATGATGAGGACGATCTGATTGTGATGGATCCTGAGATGGCAGCAGAAATGCCGCTAAATCTTGGTGATATTATGATTTCAGTTGATAAAGTAAGCGAACAAGCTGCCTTTTTGCAACATTCAGAGGCACGTGAGCTCGGCTACTTGGTCGTTCACGGCTTTTTACATTTGAATGGGTATGATCATCTTCAGCCAGCAGATGAAACCGAAATGTTTACGCTACAACGCCAGATTCTGGACGCCTATGGCCTCGAAAAATAGGCCTGATCGACTTCAGGTCGGCAAGAATCACTCCTTTTGGCAATCTTGGCTGCATGCTTGGAATGGCCTTAAGACGGTGGTGATTGAAGAACGTAATATGCGAACCCACCTTGCACTGGGGGCGGTAGCCTTGATTGCTGGCTGGTGGGTCCACCTAAACGTTAACGAATGGCTATGGCTGGCATTAGCTATTTTTTTGGTCATGCTATGTGAAATTAACAATACGATTGCCGAAAACCTGTCCGACATGGTGACAGGGCCCAACTTCAGTCCATTAGCTAAAAAGATCAAGGATATTGCAGCTGGCGCAGTCGTGTTTGCCGCAGCATTTGCAGTTTTGGTCGGGTTAATATTGTTTGCACCCAAAATTTGGAACTTCGTTGTCGACTGGTTAGGCTAATGATTGGTCAACCGGTGGGCAAGATTGAAAGGAATTGAATATGGCAGAACAACAAGCATTTCATTCCGGCTTTGTGGCGATTATTGGTCGTCCAAATGTCGGTAAATCAACATTATTAAACCGGGTCGTTGGTCAAAAAGTGGCAATTATGTCAGATAAAGCCCAAACGACGCGGAATCGAATCCAAGGTATCTATACAACGAGCGATACCCAGATGGTCTTTATTGATACGCCCGGGATTCACAAACCGCACAGTCGCTTGGGTGACTTTATGGTCAAGTCGGCCTTGTCGACATTAGGTGAAGTGGATGCGGTGTTATTTATGATCAATGCTGATGAACGGCGTGGCGCTGGTGATAATTTTATTATTGACCGACTTAAGACGGTCAAACAACCGATTTATTTGGTGATTAATAAAATTGACCAAGTTCACCCGGACCATCTCCTAGAAATCATGGATCAGTATAAGGACGCATTACCGTGGAAGGAAGTCTATCCAATTTCGGCGCTTGAAGGGAATAACGTTGATGAATTATTGGCGACCTTGAAAGCGCAATTACCAGAAGGCCCACAGTATTATCCGTCTGACCAAATCACTGACCATCCCGAACGATTTATCATTTCTGAACTGATTCGTGAAAAGGTCCTTGAATTGACGCGCCAAGAAGTGCCGCATTCAACGGCCGTCGTGATTGACTCGATCAAACGGCAAGATGAAGAAAAAATTCATGTTCAGGCGACCATTATCATTGAACGATCGTCACAAAAAGGGATTATCATTGGTAAGGGTGGCAGTATGCTCAAGAAGATTGGCTCACTAGCCCGGCGTGATATTGAACATTTACTCGGGGATAAAGTGTACCTTGAACTCTGGGTGAAGGTCCAAGAAAACTGGAAGGACCGCCAAGACTTGTTGGCAAGCTACGGCTACCGGCAAGATGACTATTAGAATCGTTAGGTGATTCAGATGGCCCAACAAATGGTCACAAATTTTAACGGTATTTTGCTTTTTCGCCGCGATTACCGTGAGCGCGACATGCTGATCAAGTTTTTAACCGCTGAGTATGGTAAGAAAATGTTTTTTGTTCGCGGTGCGCGGCGGCGCGGCTTTAAGATGGCGGCAGAGTTATTACCGTTCACGATGGGGGAATACGTTGGTGATTTACGCGATCAAGGCCTGTCGTATATTAATAGCGTCAAATCCGTTCAATATCTTGAGCATATTAGTCAAGATATCGCGCTGAATGCTTACGCGACGTATGTGATGAATTTGGTTGACGTGGCTTTTCCTGATAATCAACCGGTAGGCCGGTGGTACCAACAATTGACCAGCGCGCTACAACTGATTGATCAAGACGTGGCCCCCGCGTTGGTGGCTAACGTGGTTGAGATTCAGTTATTGCAACCATTTGGCGTTGCACCGGAATTGCGTTGGTGTACGGTATGTGGCCGTACCGATTTACCACTGGATTATTCTGAAAGTTACGGTGGTTTACTTTGCCAGCAACACTGGCACTTAGATCCGCATCGCTTGCATGCTAGTGCCGCGGCTATCTTTTATTTGCGCCAGTTTTCGGTGCTGGACTTGGCCAAGGTTCATTCCATTAAGGTCAAACCGCGGACGGCGGCGGAGTTACGGCGAATTCTCGATGAAATTTATCAGAATTCAGTGGGGGTCCGATTGAAGTCTAAACGTTTCATTGATCAGATGAGTAGTTGGTACCAACCACTGGCGCCACGCAAGAATGAGGATTGACAAACGAACAAGCATCAGCTATGATGATGAAGAACTGAATAGTTAAGTGTTGATGAGAGAAGGTTGATGGCCTTTGATTTACAGTGAGATCGTGATGGTGTGAAACGGTCAATCAAAGTCGTTAATTGGCGCTCTCGGAGCTTTAAGACCATGTAATTAAGCTGCTGAGGTTACTCAGAAGTAGGGTGGAACCGCGAAACCAATCGTCCCTATGTCGTTATTGTTGACGACAGGGGACTTTTTTGTTGCCATTAAGTTGGTTGAGCGGGTTCCTGCTTCAAAGTTATCAGCCGTTCAGTCACTAATTTTGGGAGGATACTAATGAGCAAAAAATTATCAGTGCAAGAGATTATCTTAACCTTGCAAAAGTTTTGGTCGGATCAGGGTTGTATGTTAATGCAATCCTACGATACAGAAAAAGGGGCCGGAACGATGAGCCCCTATACATTTTTACGAGCAATTGGTCCCGAACCATGGAATGCAGCCTATGTTGAACCATCACGGCGGCCTGCTGATGGGCGTTATGGTGAGAACCCCAATCGGTTATACCAACATCACCAATTCCAAGTGGTCATGAAACCTTCACCAGAAAACGTGCAGGACTTATATTTGCAAAGTCTTGAACAACTCGGCATCAACCCACTGGAACATGATATCCGTTTTGTGGAAGACAACTGGGAAAACCCATCAATGGGTTGTGCCGGTGTTGGTTGGGAAGTTTGGCTCGACGGGATGGAAATCAGCCAATTCACGTACTTCCAACAGGTTGGCGGTCTCGAAGTTGATCCGGTCACTTCTGAAATCACCTATGGGTTAGAACGCCTGTCTTCATATATTCAAGATGTGAATTCCGTATTCGACCTTGAATGGGGCGATGGTGTGAAGTATGGTGACATCTTCTTGGAACCAGAATTTGAGAATTCTAAGTACGCCTTTGAAGACAGTAATGAAGAATTATTGTTAATGTTATTTGATGAATACGAAAAGGAAGCTAAGCGGCAAATCAAGAACGGTTTAGTTCACCCAGCGTACGACTACTGTCTTAAATGCAGTCATACCTTCAATTTGATGGATGCTCGCGGCATGGTTTCAGTAACGGAACGGGCTGGTTATTTAGACCGGATCCGGAACATGGCGAAGTCAATTGCTAAGGAATTTGTGGCGCAACGTGAAAAACGTGGCTTCCCATTATTAAAACATGCACAGGAGGAGACGAAATAATGGCGAAAACTTATTTACTTGAAATCGGTTTGGAAGAAATGCCGGCCCACGTCGTTACACCGAGTGTGTTACAACTTAAGGAACGAATGGTCAAATTCCTGAAAGATGCGCGGCTTGATTTTGAAGATGTTAAGACTTTTTCAACGCCACGTCGGTTGACGGTCCAAGTATTGGGCTTAGCTGACAAGCAGGCGGATGTAAAAAAAGAAGTTCGCGGCCCGGCTAAAAAGATTGCCCAGGATGCGGATGGCAACTGGACGAAGGCGGCGATTGGGTTCTCTAAAGGTCAAGGGGCTTCGACTGATGATATTGTCTTTAAGGATATCAAGGGCACCCCGTACGTCTTTGTCCAGACTTTTACGGCTGGTAAAACGGCAGCTGAAGTTTTAGCAACTGGCGTTAAGGATGTTATCACCAAGATGAATTTCCCAACGATGATGAAATGGTCAACGTACAGTTTTAAGTATGTTCGGCCGATTCGCTGGCTCGTATCATTATTAGATAACGAAATCGTTCCCGTTCAAATCTTAGACGTGACGGCTGATCGGATTTCTCGTGGCCATCGGTTCTTGGGCCATGACGTTGAGATTGCAACTGCCATGGATTATGAAGCTGACTTAGCTAGTGTTCAAGTGGTTGCGGATGCAGCTAAACGTAAAGCGACGATCCGCGAACAGATTGCGGCGTTAGCGAACGAACGCGATTGGCAAATCAAAGTTAATGAAGATTTGCTGGAAGAAGTTAATAACTTGGTGGAATATCCAACCGCTTTTGCGGGGGATTTTGATACCAAGTACTTGACGATCCCGGACGAAGTCTTGATTACGTCGATGCGTGATCATCAGCGGTTTTTCTACGTGACCGATGCCGAAGATAACTTATTGCCACACTTTGTTTCAGTGCGGAATGGGAATACGGAACACTTAGAAAACGTGGCCTTGGGTAACCAGAAGGTGTTGACAGCACGCTTAGAAGACGCGGCCTTCTTCTACCACGAAGATCAACAACATTCGATTCAAGAATACGTTGAACGGCTTAAAAAGGTTAGTTTCCACGATAAGATTGGGACCATGTATGAAAAGATGCAACGAGTCATGGTTATCAGTGCCTTCTTAGCCGATCAGTTTGGCTTAACTGAAACTGAAAAGAACCAACTTCACCGGGCCGCTCAAATTTATAAGTTTGATTTGGTTACTGGCATGGTTGGTGAATTTCCTGAGTTACAAGGGGTCATGGGTGACAAGTATGCCGTCTTGAAGGGCGAAGATCCAGTCGTCGGCCAAGCGATTCGCGAGCACTATATGCCAATCAGTGCTGATGGCGATTTACCTAAGTCAAAGGTCGGTGCGGTGTTAGCGATTGCTGACAAGGTGGATTCGATTACGAGTTTCTTCGCCGTTGGCTTAACCCCAAGTGGGTCCAATGATCCATTTGCCTTGCGTCGCCAAGCATTTGGTATCGTACGGATCGTTCGGGAACAAGGTTGGGACTTCCCAATTCGTCAACTCGAAGCCGATATTCAAAAAGAATTGGTGGCCCATGATGCCACGTACAACTTGGACTTTGAAAAGCAAACGGCGCCAGTTGCTGATTTCTTAACGGACCGCGTCAAGCAGTGGTTCAATAATCGTAAGATTCGCTATGATATTGTCGATACGGTTATCAAAGGCAGTCGTCAGGATATCCGTGAAATGTTCAAAGCAGCCGACGTGCTGAATGCGCATCAAGATGATCCTCAGTTCAAGGATACGATTGAAGCCTTTACCCGGTTGTTGCGGATCACGGCGAAAGCTAAGCTGGATGCCGGTGATTTGACTGTCGACCCAAGCTTATTTGAAAATGAAGCGGAACAACATTTGTATGACGCTGTTCTTGAATTGCAAAAGCAATTTACCCCAGCAATGAGTATGGATGACCGGTTCAAGGCCTTAGCCGCCTTGCGACCATTGATCGTCGATTATTTTGAACAGACGATGGTTATGAGCAAGGATGAAAAGGTGCGGGATAATCACTTGAAACAACTCTTAACGATTGCCCAAATGATTAATGTGATGGGTGACTTGAACCAATTAATCGTTAAATAAGCGCGTACCGTGTATAATGAGGAGAAGTTACAGCAAAGGCTGTGGCTTCTTTTTTAGCTTGATGACAAACGAATTTGACAAATATGTCTAATAAGGACAACTTATTATTGCACTGCTGTCAAACTTGTGGTAATATGTATTCTGTAAAAGTTTGCACGCACAAAGTCGCATCCAAGTTTTGTGATGCGGCTTTTGATTGCGACAATGATTTGGTTGGTTTGTCAGACTTTAGTTAGTAGAAATGGGGTGGCAAAGTGGCCAATCGAATTCCAGAAGAAAAGGTTGAGCAAGTCCGCTCAGCAGTTAATATTGCGGATTTTATTGGACAATATGTTCAGTTGAAGAAGGCTGGTAAGAATTTATTTGGCCTGTGTCCCTTTCACGAAGAACGCACGCCGTCCTTTTCGGTCAATGAGCAAAAACAGATTTTTCACTGTTTCAGCTGTGGCCGCGGGGGCAATGTGTTCAGTTTCATTATGGATCTCGAAAACTTGTCTTTTCCGGAAGCAATCGTCAAAGTGGCCGATTTTGGACACATTGACTTGCCGGCAACCTATACGGCTCAGTCACAACCGGCCACACCTAAGGATCAGCAACAAGCTGATCTGTTAAAGCTGTACGCGGATAGTGCTAAGATGTATCAACATATTTTAGTGAATACTGAACTGGGTGAACCGGCGCTCAAGTACTTGCATGAGCGCGGACTAGATGATGAGACGATTAAAACGTTTGGAATCGGTTATGCACCGGCTAATCAGCTTTTATTGGATTTTTTCAAGGAGCACCAGACCGACTACCAACTACTACGGCAGTCGGGACTGTTTATTGAAAATCAATCAGGTGACTTACGTGATCGCTTCATTGACCGGGTCTTGTTTCCGATTAAAGATGCGAGTGGGCGGGTGATTGCTTTCTCAGGCCGAATCCTCAAAAAATCGCCTAATGAACCCAAGTATTTGAACAGTCCGGAAACGAAGCTGTTTAACAAACGCTCGGTGCTCTTTAACTTTGACTTAGCGCGGGGCCCCATTCGACAACAAAAATCGGTGGTACTATTTGAAGGCTTTATGGATGTGATTGCGGCATATCGTTCTGGTATTCAGAACGGGGTCGCATCAATGGGGACGAGCTTGACTGATGAGCAGATTTATATGCTTGAGCGCGTTACCGACACTCTGTACGTCTGTTACGATAGTGATATGCCGGGACAAAAGGCGACCGATCGCGCCCTGAAGTTGCTAGGTGGTAACAGTCGACTGAATTTAGGCGTGATTCAGATGCCCGATGGGATGGATCCCGACGAATATTTGCGTGCTCAGGGGCAGGAGAAGTTCGTCCAAGTATTTGAAGACGGCAAGCAAACGCCAACTGCTTTTGAAATGCAGTATTTAAAACATGATTTGAATTTGCAAAATACGCCTGATCAATTGACTTATTTACAGGCGGTCTTACAACAATTAGCGCAATTGTCGTCCAGTGTCGAACAGGATTTGTATCTGAACCAATTAGTGGCGGAATTCGATCTTGATAAGGATGATTTGAAGCAACAGTTGCGATCACTGGTCGGTCAGCAGGCCGTTCGACGCAGTGGTAGTCGCTCGGACACACAGCAAATGGCTCCCCCGCCAGTCCCTGCGCCGTTAGGGCCACCTCCAGCAACGGTGGATGGCAGTACGAACAGTGGCCCGTTGAGTCGGGTAGAGAAGGCGGAACGGTTATTACTATACCGTTTGTTGAATGATCATGACGTTTGGTTACGTGTGATGGCGATTGCCGGTTTTCATTTTGTTCATGATTCGTATCAGCAAATCTTAGTGTATGCGGAGGCTTATTTTAAAACGCATAATCAATTTGATTTGGGCAACTTTACGGATTTTATGACGGATTCAGAGTTACAACCCGTCGTCACGAGTTTGGAATTTATGGATGTTGCCAGTGAATCTTCCAAGGAAGAGATTGCAGATCTGGTCAACGTGATCATGAATCAACAGCCGCTGGTGGAACAAATCAACAGTAAAAAAGCTGAGTTAACGGCGGCCAAGCAAATCGGTAATCACGATTTGGTTCAGCAGTTAACGTTGGCGTTAATCGACCTATATCGGCAACAGCAACAGGTCCAACAAGCTGATAACTAGGCATGAAAATGATATACTTAAAGTTGGCTCGGTATTGCAACCGATCAGCTGGTAGATGCATACTAAATAGGAGGCTACTACATGGCAAAGGCAAAAGCAACGACGGCATATGACAAAGCCGTTAAAGCATTAATCAAGGAATATAAGAAAACTGGTAGCATTCAATATGATGAATTATCAGATAAATTAGCAGCGCCTTACAAACTAGATGCTAGTGGCATTGATAAATTATTGCAAAAAGTTGAAGATGCTGGGATCAGTGTTGTTGATGAAAAAGGTGATCCTGATGCTCGGGCAGTCAAGAGTGTCAAAAAGGTTTCTAAGAAGGAACTTAGTGACGCTGGTTCAGCTTCCGGAATTAAAATCAATGATCCCGTCCGGATGTACTTGAAAGAAATCGGTCGGGTCGACTTGTTAACGGCTGACGAAGAAGTCGCCTTAGCACTCCGAATCGAACAAGGTGATGAATCTGCCAAACAGGAATTAGCCGAAGCCAACTTACGGTTGGTTGTTTCGATTGCCAAACGGTATGTGGGTCGGGGCATGCAATTTCTTGATTTGATTCAAGAAGGTAACATGGGGCTAATGAAAGCCGTTGAAAAGTTTGATTATCGCAAAGGATTCAAGTTCTCAACGTATGCGACTTGGTGGATTCGCCAAGCGATTACGCGGGCAATTGCGGACCAAGCGCGGACCATTCGGATTCCAGTGCACATGGTCGAGACCATTAACAAGTTAATTCGGATTCAACGGCAATTGTTACAAGATTTAGGGCGCGAACCAACCCCTGAAGAAATTGGGGCCGAAATGGATATGCCAACGGAAAAGGTTCGTGAAATCTTGAAGATCGCACAAGAACCTGTTTCATTGGAAACGCCAATTGGTGAAGAGGATGATTCACATTTGGGTGACTTCATCGAAGACCAAGATGCAACTTCACCAGCAGATGCTGCGGCGTATGAATTGCTGAAGGAACAACTGGAAGGCGTGCTTGATACCTTAACGGATCGGGAAGAGAATGTGTTACGGTTACGGTTCGGACTTGATGATGGTCGGACCCGGACACTGGAAGAAGTTGGTAAAGTCTTCGGTGTGACCCGTGAACGGATTCGCCAAATCGAAGCCAAGGCGCTACGGAAGTTACGCCACCCATCACGCAGTAAACAATTGAAAGATTTCTTGGAATAATCACCAGATGATGACGTCTGACTAACCAGCTAAAGGTGCTGATTGGTCAGGCGTTTTTTGTTTATATGGATGCTGAAACATACTGTTCTGGTCTTTCGACGGTATCTGTCGAGTGTTACGGAGTTGATGTCATGAATCACTACTGAAAAGTGCTTGAATTTAGTTGCTAGTTTGTCAGCATATGTGCGCCCGATGCCGATCTCCGGGGCTGGGTGCCAATTGTAGGGCACTTCAACGTCGATTTGAGCTCACGCATAACCCGCGCAATCTCAAATACGAGTCTTATTCTAAGCTGGGTGTTTTTGACTTTACCTGTTTCGGCACGTTTTAATCATGATTAATACTAAATTAAATAACTAACACAAGGTATACAAAGCTGGTTAATCTGACATACTGATGGTTAGCGGGGTTAAGAATACGGTCTGGTCAGGCTTTCAGCCGTAGCCTAGTTGGCGTGCCCAACATCGTGGCTAGTTAGTTGGCGAAATACTCACATAGCTAATTTTAGTTAAGCGAGTGTTTTGTGATAGTATCAAAAAAACAAGCAGTTTGTGAACTGTTTGGTGGACTGAATTTGTTTGGTCCATTTTGATTGATGTCGCGTGGCGACTAATTAATATGGTACCCTAAGACGTAGAAGGGGAGTTAGGTTAATTAAGATGGGGGTACTCAAATGAATTATGTATTTGATATTGATGGGACGTTAAGCTTTGATGGTGAGACGATTGCACCACCGATTTTGGCTGCGATTCGGTCGCTGCAGCAGTGTGGTCATCAAGTAATTTTTGCGTCAGCGCGGCCAATTCGCGATTTGCTGCCAATGATTCCAGGGTTTGAGGATGGATTACTGATTGGTGCCAATGGGGCGCTAATTGCGGATAATCGACAAATTAGGCCGGTCGCACCCATAACGCCACGTGATCTGCAGCTGGTGACTGAGTTGATTGCTAGCGAGCGACTGAGTTATATTGCGGATAGTTGTTGGAACTATGCGGCTCAAGTTGATGACACCCAGCCGATTCTTAACCAGCTTGATCCGCAACAGTTGGCCCAAAAAGTTGCCCTACCGGAATTGAATGAAGTGATCAAAGTTATTTTAGTGGGATTGACAATGGCACAAAGTACGCGTTTAAGCGCGCAATTGCAGGCAGCCACGGGCTTGACGATTGTTCAGCATACCGCGGAAGGCAATTTGGATTTGACCGCTAGTAAGATCAACAAATGGTCAACCTTGCAACGGCTTGGAATCACGCGTTACGTGGCATTTGGTAATGATGAAAATGATCGGCAATTACTACAACATGCGACAACCAGTGTGTGGGTACAAAGTAAACCAGCGTTAAATCGGCTTGGACAACAATTAACGGATAGTCAGTGCTCACCAACATCAGTGGTTGAAAAAATTCGGGCACTGGCAGATTAAAACATTGCGATGAACACTGACAGCAAAAGCCACGGTCACTAACTAGTGACCGTGGCTTTATTGGACAATGCTGAAGATTAATCACCAGCAACTGGTGTCATCCAATCAACAAATCGATTGGCATGTTCGGTAAAGAAATTTACGAGTCGCCCAGTTAAAAAGGCCGCAATGAGGGTTCCTTCCCGCACGCCCGCTAAAGAGTGGGTAAAGCCAAGTGCCAAGACTAGCGAAATGCCAATCAAAATGAAATCATTATAAACTTTGACTTTGGCAAACTTGAGTTGATGAATGAGTGCGATGGCGTTCGGCAGTCCCTCACCAGGCATGATGATGGCGTGCGAATTGACTTCTAAAAAGACGCCTAACGATAAGAGCACCGTTCCCATTAAGACAAGTCCGAGTTGCTCGATGTATGTTTGATTAGGGAGGTTATGAAAAACCTTCACAAAAGCATCGATGAACCAACCGAACAGGCTGCCCGGAATTAATTGTAATAAGTTTTGCCAGGAGAACTGCCGGCGCAAAACGAGGGCCTCCAGTAGAACTAAAATGAAAATGAAGACAATTGTCAACTGGCCAATTGGAATTGCCGTAATATTGCTGATAACGTTCGGAATACTTGAAATCGGAGAAGTCCCTAGTAAGGATAATTTAGAGAGTGCGACGCCGGCCGACATACACAAAATACCAATCACGAGGACCCCAAAGCGTTTAATGAATTCTTTCAATGTGACTTCAATCTCTTTTCTCTTGTAAGCCTAAATAAACTTGTTGTAGTTGGGTTGTAAAGATTTGCTCATTAACTTCTGGATGGGCAGTGAAGAAGTCGTGCCACCAATCAATCAACGTTTTTTTAATGGCAGTCGCAATTTGTTCACCCGCTGGTGTTAAACTAATTCTCAGACTACGCTGATCGGCGGGGTCACGAAAACGAGTGACGAGTTGACGCTGTTCAAGCTGACGGACGGTGCGAGCCAATAAGCTGGGATCAAGTATCAGATTAGCGGCCAGTTCCTTTTGGGTTTGGGCCGGGTGATCGTAAACAACTAGTAATAGATCACTTTCAGTTGCTCGGATGTCTAGTGCCTTTAATTGGGTGTTGATACTGTTCTTGGATTCGCGGTAGATGCCCGCAATATATTTAGTTAGACTGAAATATTCGATAATCACAACTCCTTTTCATAAATAGTGGACAAGTCCATTATTTATGAAAAAAACGACTTTGTCAAGCCGGTCGTTTTTTAGTCAGTGCTGTAAGTCATGGTTAATAATGGATACGGTCTGCCCTGATCATCAGTTGCTTGGCGATCTGTGACGTAAAAACCACGGTGTTCATAAAATTGCTGTGCCCGCGGGTTCTGTTCATTCACCGTAACCGTTGTGGCACCATAATCCTGAATACTAGTTTGCAGTAAGGCAGTTCCAATACCAGTGCCACTAGCAGTGGGGGTAATAAAGAGCATGGCTATCAGTGAACCATCAATACCAATGAAACCGGTTGGCTCGTTCTGTTCATTCATGGCAATGAGCAGTTGTGGGACGGTTCGTAATGCCGTGGGGACTTCCTGTTCAATGGCCGTGATTTCAGCGGGCGTCAGAAAGTGGTGGCTGGCATCGACGGACTGTCGCCAAAGCTGCGTTAATTGGCTAATCAAATGCGGTGTTCGATCAGCAGGGTGTATCGGCTTAATTAACAATGGTCGACCTCCTTATTTTAGTTGTGACATAGGTTAAGTTTAACATGAAAGCTGGTCAGAACAAAAAGTCATCTAACCTCGTATTGAATGATGACGAGCAACAACGTGTGCAATAGCTGTGTGAAATCACAGTTGGAATTATAGCTAGTAAATAATAGCAATTCAATCGACATTAGCTTGATTAGCCCGTATACTAGTCGCAAATGGGCTGGTGGATCGGATGTGTTGCAAATGAAGTTTGTGATTTTTGGTGCCGAAGTATTGGGGTTGGCTGTGTGGCTCTTTTATAGTCGAACGCTGTCATTGAGTGTGCGTACTATTGGTGTTATTGTGATTATTGTCGTTTCACAATTGGCGCACTGGGCATTGAAGGCACGGTGACTCATGTCATTAAGTGTGATTTAAATGAACTTCTGGTGTAAACTTAGAAGTTCATTTTTTTGTCACAGCGTCTCATTCTGACTGCTCAGTGTTGTCATAATGACATTTGTCACCTGATAGTCATGACAAACGCGACTACTCGATCCGATTACACTGACGTACACTATAGTCATTAAAGGGGGCGGTTAGAATGACACCGTTGATTGAAGCAACTAAGGTTGCATTTAGTTATGGTCAACAGTCAGTTTTGACTGATATTAATATGACGATTGTGCCGGGCGAGATTGTTGGTTTGATTGGTGAAAATGGGGCCGGTAAAACGACGTTGTTAAACTTGCTATTAGGGATCAAACGGGTTCAACAGGGCCATCTCAAGGTGTTCGGGCAAGTAGCTGGTAGTTTGGCGGCACGATTAAAGATTGGATCAATGTTGCAGGGTGATATGGCAATTCAAGGCGTGACGGTGCGTGATATGTTAATGCTAGCTGCAGCACAACGGCTGCCTGAATTTGATTGGCAGGCATTATTAACCTCATTGGAATTACAAGATTTAGCCCAGCAACGCTTGACAGCATTATCAGGAGGACAGTTGCGACGAGTCACCTTTGCTTTAGCACTGGTAGGTGATCCTGATTTATTATTTTTAGACGAGCCGACCGTTGGCATGGATACCAATGCGCAACAGACATTTTGGCAACAAATTAGGCGCTTAAAAGCCGCTGGTAAAACCATTATCATTACCAGTCATTACTTACCGGAGATTGAAGCCATCGCTGATCGAATTATGTTGCTGAAAGACGGGCACTTTGTCTTTCAAGGCTCGTTTGCCGCGTTGCAAAAACAATATCAACAAGTAGAGATTCGTTGCCAAACGGCATTGCCGACGAGCCGGTTTACGAATTTAGCGGCAGTAACTGCGGTTACTAAGCAAGGTGATGAACTACGCATGAGTAGTGAAAACGGTGACGCTACGCTGCAAGCGATGATGCCAATAATCAGTGAATTGCATCAAGTCTCAATCAGTCGTGAATCATTGACGGATATTTTTGTTCATCTGACGAAGGGGGTCTCGGCATGAAAATTTTAATGGCACAACTAAGATTTGATGCCCGGCGTTTGATTATTCGCAACGCAGCGTTTCAGTTCTTTGCCTTGGTGATGCCAGCAGCTTTTTACTTGTTATTTACAAAAGTAATGGTTACCGGTGGCACCACGGCGCAAATCGCATTTTTTAATCGGTCTTACATGGGCAGCATGATCGTTTATAGTGGGACAATCAGTGCGCTGTTCAGTATTGCCCAGATTCTAATGCATGACCGGGAACGGGGACTATTACGGTGGTTACGGTTAACGCCACACGGGGTAGTACCGTACTATCGTTCAATTGGAATAATGAGTTTGGGGATGAATGCGCTAACGGTCGTTATTTTAGGCACGCTTGCGGTCGTTGTTAACCACGTTGATTTAACCGTGTTTCAATGGCTAGGGATACTTGGAATTGCCCTGATTGGTCAATTACCGACATTGCTGATGGGCGTTGGACTCTCATTTTTGAACCGTGCCGAAACGTTGAGTGTCGCTAGTAATTTAATTACCTTTCCGATGGCCATTATTAGTGGCCTATGGTGGCCTATTAACATATTGCCAAGTTGGCTACAGGCGGTTGGTAAACGACTGCCAACATATTATGTGAACGATTTGTTGGTCAACTGGGGCACCCATGGTACACTGAAATTAATCGATTTGTTTGGCATCGGGCTGTGGGTGTGCGGCCTATTAGTGATTGTTAGTTGGGGGATTCAGCGGGGACTTAAACGGGGGCATGGCGTTGTTGACGCATTATAAAAATAAATTGAAGACGATCGAATGGACGAGCTACGTGTGGCTCGCCTATTTGCCGTATACAATTGCGATTTATATACCAGCAAAAACTTGGCATGATTGGTTCTGGCTAATGATGATTGCTGGCTTTCTTGTATTATACATCTTAGTTGTTGAGAAACCGCATTGGCGTGCAGTGACGATGCCAGCGGAGCTTGTTGTGACGGGACTGTTTGCGGTATTTGCGGCTAACAATTTTATGATCATCTTTCCCGGCTGGCAAGTGAGTTTTTTACTTGGTCGCCGGCCTAAACGAGAATTTTATGGTTTTGCTGCGGGTTATTATGTCTTTTTAATTGCTGGCTGTATACGAGACTATTTGCAGTATCCCGGTGCGTTTGGGTGGCATAATGGTGACGTGATGGGCTTAGTTTTTCCATTGTTATCACCCATACTCGCGTATACCTTTTCGCGGTCAGTTGAACGACAGCGCCAACTCAACCAAACTAACCGCCGATTAAAAACAATTGTGGAACGTAACGAGCGTGAACGAATCGCGCGTGACTTGCACGATACCCTCGGACAGAGCTTTTCAATGATTACACTTAAAACGGAATTGGCCAAAAAATTACTCGTCAAAGCACCTGATAAAGTGGTATCAGAACTGGACGAAATCGAACAGACCAGTCGCCAAAATCTACAGTTAGTTCGCGAAATCGTCAATAATTTACACGAACAATCACTCACAGAAGTCTTGTTGGCCCAAACTCATAATCTAGCGGCGGCCGGTGTATGGACGACGACAGCTGGTGAGACACAAGCAACCAAGTGGCCGACAACGGTCCAAAGCTGTTTTGCGGCGGTGTTAGTTGAAGCCATGACCAATGTGATGCGCCACGCACGCGCGCACGAGGTGCGGATTGATTTTGTCGAGACGGCAAAAATTTATCAGATTAAGCTGCAAGATGACGGTAAGGGTGGGACCTTGACTCGTCAGGGCGCCAACGGGATTGCCGGGATGCGTACTCGGCTACAAGCCAAACAGGGCACCTTTGTCATCACGAGTAGTCGGCGCGGCACCCAGTTAATTTTAACTTTACCAAAGGAGTAGTGAGCCAGCATGATAACTTTATACTTAGCAGAAGACCAAAGTATGTTGAATTCTGCCTTGACCCAATTACTGGAACTAGAAGATGATCTACACGTGGTGGGTAGCGCAGTAGATGGGCTAAACGCCTGGCAGGAGTTGCCAGCATTGCAACCAGATGTCGCAATTCTTGATATCGAAATGCCGGGGATGACCGGGTTGGATGTTGCTGATCGATTGGCCAGTTTGCAGCTAGCGACGAAAGTGATTGTTTTGACGACCTTTGCGCAACGTCGTTATTTTGAACGAGCGGTTAAAGCCAATGTCGCGGGATATTTGTTAAAAGATAGTCCGAGTGATGACCTGATCGATGCGATTCGAGCTGTGATGACTGGCCGCACCATCTATGCGCCCGAGCTGGTCACGAACATGTTATCAGCAGACAACAACCCATTGACCGAACGGGAATTAGCAGTTTTGATCGAAGCCGAGAAAGGGTTGCCCACGAAGACAATTGCCGCTAATTTATACTTGTCAGCAGGGACGACTCGTAATTACTTATCCGCTATTTTTAGCAAACTGGGGGTTCACAATCGATTAGAAGCGATTCGCGTGGCGAAGGCTAATCAGTGGTTGTAAGGCTAGACTTGGTCATAACCAGATTTTAACAATGTTTAATTGAGATGATCTCGTCCATATACAAATGATTTAGTACGCGATATAATAAGTGAATAGCAGTAAACGTTAAACGTGATGACTAATAGCGTGGCAAATCTGGAAGAATGGAAGATGCGGTAATATGAAAGTAATTATCGTTGGCAGTACCCATGCAGGTACAGCAGCGGCACGACAGATTCTAACCCGACATCCGGAGACGGAAGTGACGATTTATGAACGAAATGACAATATCTCGTTTGTTTCAAGCGGTATTTACTTATACTTAACGGGGGTCATCCAACACCTCGAGGATATGTTTTATGCGACGCCGCAAGATTTAATCAAATTGGGTGCGCAAGTTAAAACTCAACATAATGTCTTAAGAATTGATACGACACAGAAAACAGTTCAGGTTGCTAATATGTTAACTGGTGCGGTGTTCATTGATCACTACGATAAGTTGATTATGACAACTGGTTCGTCAGTAGTTGTGCCACCAATTATGGGAATTGATCATGAGAAAGTCTTATTGTGCAAGAACTATCAGCAAGCACAACAGTTATATCAATCCTTACAAGCAGGCCAACACGTTGCCATTGTTGGGGCAGGTTATATGGGGACCGAATTGGCGGAAAGCTATGCTAGTATGGGGCATCAGGTGACACTCTTTCATTCACATGAGCAAATCTTAAATAATTATCTTGGCCCGGAAATGGCTAATGCTGCCGCTGAATTATTACGGGATCATGATGTTGATGTTCATTTGAATGAACGAGTCACTGGCTTTGCAACTAGTGATGCTGATCGATTATTGGTCGAAACTGCCCAAGGGGATTATGAAGTTGATCTAGCTGTCGTCTGTGCGGGCTTTATGCCGAATACGGAATTATTACGTGGGCAGGTGGCGATGGATCGCCACGGGGCCATTTTGATCAATGATTATGTGCAAACCTCGAATCCTGATATTTATGCGGCTGGCGATGCTTGTATGGTTAACTTTAATCCCACTGGACAGCCGGCGTATACCCCCTTAGCAACCAACGCCTTGCGTCAAGGAGCCTTAGCTGGAATTAATGTTTTCGGCAATCTTCATCCATATATGGGGACACAAGCAACATCTGCGATGCAATTATTTGATCACACGATGGCGACCACGGGTTTAACGTTAGGCGCGGCTCAGAAGAAAAAGTTACCCGTGCGCCACGCTGTTTATCAAGGTAATTGGCGACCGGCATATATGCCGACCACGGCTAAGGTGACCATTGATTTAGTTTATGATTATCAAAATCGGCATTTACTAGGGGCCCAGTTTTGGAGCCGCCATGACATTGCTCAGGCGGCCAATACGATTTCAGTCATGATTCAGAACCAAAATACGATTGATGACTTGGCCTATGTCGATATGTTTTTCCAGCCCAATTTTGATCAGCCATTTAATTACTTGAACTTGGTGGGCCAGTTGGCGGTGAAGCAAGAGTATCAGTACGGCAATCAGACCCCGCGGGTTACTGCTCGCGGTAATTGGCAATAGTCCTTCATCGTTTAATTTAGGATGAATCATGATTAAAACGTGCCAAGTTCTTAAGCTCAAAGGCAGCCAGCTTAGAACTGCTGGAACAGTTCAGGTTAGTGTAAACCTGCCTGGATAAATGTGTCCTATACCGACCTCCAGGCATTTCTGCCAATTGATGGAACGTGGTGGACACAGATTTAAGCCGCAACCCACGTCTTAAATACTGGTCTTCCACGCCTTAATACCATATTGGTGAAACGTGTTCAGGTCAGACTGAGACTTCCGGTTAGCTAGGCTAATCCTCAGTCTCAACTCGTCTGAACCTCACACTCTTGCAGTGCTGAGCATTGGCAGAAACGCCTTCCAGTCGAGATGGTATTCGAATGGCTGACAGGGATGTACTCGGCCTTTTGATAGACTTATCGTTGTTTTTGATAAACGGTAAATTTGTGATTCGACTGTTAGCGTGATATCAAGCTGCACCAATACTACGATTGCTAAATTAGTAACTTAGTATCGAAGAATTCCCATACCATAAAATACTCACGCAAAAAATACTCATTGACGGCTCACCCGACTGGAGGGGCTGGGTGACAATGCTCAGTAGCCAAATTATTCTTAGCTGGAAGTGCATTTCTTCCGGCTTAGAATAAGACTCGTATTTGAGATGACGCGGGTTGGGCGTTAGCTCAAATCGACGTCGGCTACGTTCCAGCAATTGGCACCCAGCCCCGGAGGTCGACATAGGACGCGTACTGGCTGACGTATAACAATCTAAACTTGGCACGTTTTAATCATGACTAATGCTAAATAGCAACTAGCATAACGTGTAACTAATTATCTTATTTTAGTCATGCTTCATAATAGATCAACTAAGTACCATGCGTAATTAGCTGGATGATTATTCTACGCTGACCTTCAGATTGAAGTTGAGTATTGCTTAGCCAATAAAATTAATGTGGGTGTTGCATTAATTCATTGGTGCAGTCAGTACAGGCTTCAGTGACACCGAACACGGCTTGGTCCTATTGCCATAAAAAATAAAGCGCGTCAATTACTCAGTGTTTCATCGAGTAATTGACGCGCTTTATAGTTTTATCCCAGTCCCTTGTTTTAATGGTACTGATATTTGATTAGACTAAGCCTCAGTACCAACGTTAATAATCAGTTTGCCCGCACTATGGCTGTTTTCACTATAGCGGTGGGCAGCTTGGAGCCCGGCCGTACTAAACGGAAAGACTTGGTCAATGACGATTTGAAGCTGGCCCTGAACGGCCAATTCACCTAAAATAGCGAGTTCCTGACCGTTGGGTTGGAGCCACCAACTAGTCACTGTGGGGCCTTGAGCCTTTTGAGCATCAGTGGGTTGGCCATCAATCGTCACTAAGCGACCGGTAGGCTTCAAAATAGCTAGGCCGTCATCAATCGCATCAATCGTGTCAAAGACAGCATCATAATCATGAAGAACGTCTTGAATGGCCGTGGTGTGATAGTCAATGACCTGATCAGCACCCAGCTTTTTTAACAAGTCATGGTGATTGGGACTAGCCGTTGTGGCTACCTTGGCACCTAAGTACTTAGCAATTTGAATCGCATTCAGGCCAACACCACCAGCGCCAGCTTGGATCAAAACCTTTTCACCGGCCTGAATCTTCAACTGATTATGAATGACTTGATAAGCGGTCAGTCCCGCAAGTGGTAGGGCGGCCGCTTGTTCAAATGACAGTTCAGTGGGCTTTAACGCTAACTTATCCTCTTTGACCGCTGCGTATTCGGCATAAGTGCCACGGCGGCCATCTTCATAAATATCTGGGCGCGCAAAGACGGCGTCACCAAGCTTGAATTTAGTGACTGCCGGACCGGCTGCAACAATGATCCCGGCAACGTCCCAGCCAAGGACTACTGGCATTTGCCAGTCAAACATGCCCTTTAATAAGCCTTGCCGCGCCTTCCAATCAATTGGATTGATACTAGTGGCTTTGACGGCAACTAAGACTTCGTCGGCCGCAATGGTGGGTTGATCGATGGTGGTCATCTGTAGCTCTTCAGGACCACCGTATTGATTAATGACAACTGCCTGCATAATTAATGATTCCTCCTAAAAACTGATAACTTAGCTTAGCATTTTAATTGTGGTCAATTCAATTATTTGGTTCGCAGTTTTATTAGCAAGTTGTCGCTGATGGTCCTTGAAGCGTTAATCAGTTATGGGTAGTGGTTGCTCAATATCCTTAGCCAGCTGCACAAGAAAAGCATTGGCGGCAGTGGATAATCGTTGTCCTTTGGGCCAGACTAAACTAGTGCCCGTTGTGATGCGGGGTGTTAAGGGTACAAATGTCAAATCAGATTGATTCGTATTGATAATGCCATCAACACATAGCGCGTAGCCGACACCCGCTGAGACTAATAGCGACGCGTTATAAAGCAAGTTATAAGTTGCTACAACGTTAAACTGGGGGGTGCTATCGCCGTACCAATTTTGTAGTTGGTCAAGCATGCCGTGTTGGGCTGAAGTAATAATGTTTTGATCTTTAAGATCGTCTAAGCTAATGTGATCTTGGTTTGCCAATCGTGACTGGCGGGGGACTAATAAGCCCCAACGACTCTCACCGGGTAAGCGAATGAAGTTGAACTCGTGTTTATCGGTCGGTTCCATAACGATGCCAAAATCAAAATTACCGGATTTTAAATTAGCTCGAATCTGATTCGCGTTGCTACTAGTTAGATTCGTCTTGATTTTAGGGTACTGGCGTTGTAATTTTTTGATCGACTGGGCAATAGTTAGAAAGCTGCGGGCTTCGGCACTTCCTAGCGCCAGCGTGCCACTAATTTCTTTGGCCGTGTTGACGTTGGCGAGCGTCTTATCGGTAAGTGCTAAGATTTGATTCGTTTGATTTGCAAAATATTCACCACTGCTAGTGAGCTGAATATGGCGACCATTACGTTCAAACAGCACGACACCTAGTTCGTCTTCTAAATCCTTGAGCTGACGTGAAATGGTTGGTTGAGAAACGTGTAAGCGTTCAGCAGCTCGGCTGATATTTAATTCCGTGACGACTGCTTGAAAATAACGCAAAACTCTTAATTCCATAGGAACACTCCTTACTATTACAAATGCGCATGCTTTTGAATACTATATAAGCATTAGACATAATGGTTGTCAAGCTTTAGGATGAACATTGTTAATGGATGACGCTAATAATTAATGACGGGAGTAGTGGCACGATGAATCAGCAGATACAATTAATGAGAATTTCGAAAATGGGACGATTGGCTGTTCAGTCAAGCATCATGTTTGGTGGTGAATGTCGATGGTAAAGCGAGCAGCGGACATGACCAATACTGGCGAAACGCAATCAGTTCATTGGCGGTCTGAGCAATTACAAGCCTTTGCGCTTGCGGATGATTTTCAAGTGTCGCCATTTTATGCTGATGGGCACACTTATGGTACACCGACTTGGATCTGGTCGGTGGTCGTGAATCACCAGTTGTTTATTCGGGCGTGGAATGGTCCCCAATCGCGGTGGTACCGCTCAGCGGTCAAGCAACAAGCGGGGCGGATACATTTAGCTGAGCATAATTATACGGTTTATTTTGCGGCGATTCACGACGAAACGTTGAATGTCGTCATTGATCAAGCGTACCGTCAAAAGTACGCTGGCAGCCCGTATTTGTTGCCGATGTTGCAAGCAGGACCACGATTAGCTACCGTTTGTGTAACGCCTAGGTGTGTTAATGAAAGTGAGAAATAAGAATGACTAAAGTAATGATTATTGGTGCCCATGGTGGTACGGCTAGATTAGTGATTGATCGGTTATTAACTGAAACCACTGATGAATTGATTTTGTTTTTACGACACGCAACGCGGTTGGCCCAGTATCGTGATAATCCGCGCGTCACTTTGGTAGAAGGGGATGTGCACGATATGGTGACTTTAACCCGGGCAATGGCACCGGCAGATATTGTCTATTCCAACGTTGGCGGTACCGATTTAGGAACGCAAACCAAGGACATTTTAGCTGCAATGAAGCAGACGTCACAACACCGGCTCATCTTTATTAGTGCGTTGGGGGCGCACCACGAAGTGCCTGGTAAGTTTGGTGAGTGGAATGAGCAAGCAATTGCCGCCTTTTTGCCCGGTTTTCGGGAGGCCGCTGATTTATTGAGCACGTCGTCAATTGATTATACGGAAATTCGACCAGCCTGGTTAACGGATCATGATGAAATTGATTACGAATTGACGACTAGCCATGAACCATTTAAAGGGACTGAAGTTTCACGAGCCAGTGTGGCGGATTTGGTCATGAGATTGATTGTGAAGCCGAATGATTATCAGCGCGCTAGTCTGGGTATCAATAAGCCGCATACGGCTGGCGACCGGCCACAATGGTTGTAAGCTGAGTACTTAATAAGATGGCGCTAACAAATATTAACGCGTTGTGTGAGTGTATTGACCATGGATCATGATTAAAACGTGTTAATTAACTAGGGCATGATTCGTTGGTATGATTCGTTGGTATGGCGCGTCGAACGCCGATTTAAGCCGAGGACCAAGGCATCGCAATCGCTAGGCACACCACGTGACGCCACTTGTCAGAAATGCCTGATGGTCGGCGGCCGATGAACTAATCGAACCAGTTGATACTGACTGAATTCTTTTCAGCGGTGTAAGCTGGTTATTTTGATCTTAAGACTTAGTCTAGCTCAAGTATGTCATCAGTAAAAAACGTCAAGGTTAATCATGCACTAGTTGCTGAGTTGGACCGGTTAACATGATATGATTAGAGTGCAATCGGGCTAGGCACGCGTTTGAATGTTGTGTTGCGGCCTGGTTGAGTGAAAAGGGGGATGTTCGAAGTGAAAAAGTTGTGGTTATGGGGCAGTTTAGTTGGTCTACTAGTAATGCTAAGTGGTTGTGGTCGCTCGTTGACGACGCCGGGAGCACCGCAAATAGCCAACGGTCAAAAATACGTGCCAACGCTGTTTTTCCATGGTTGGGGCAGTAGTTACCATGCAGAAGAACATATGGCTAACGCGGCGGTTAAGGCGGGCGTGACGCGAACTATTATTCGTGCCATGGTTGCTAGCAACGGTACCGTGAAATTGCAGGGAACTTTTAAACGGGGCGATTATCGGCCCATTGTTGAAGTTAATTTTGCCGCTAATCGTTCGTCGAACTATCAGAAGGTTGGACAATGGGCCAAAAATGTCGTAGTTGCTTTGCAACGGACTTATAGTATCAAATCGTTCAACATGGTTGGGCATTCTATGGGGAATATGGCGATTGGGTTTTATCTATTAGCGAATGGACAAAACAAGCATTTACCGCAGCTGCGCAAACAAGTCGACATTGCTGGTCATTTTAACGGCATCTTGGGGATGGATGACGAGCCTAATCAGATGAAGCTAACTGCTCAGGGACGCCCGACGAAGATTCAACCAGCGTATCGCCAGCTCATGAAGTTACGGCAGGTTTACCCGCGTCAGCAAGTGGCAGTCCTTAATATTTATGGGGATAAGGGCGACGGGACCCATTCGGATGGTTCGGTTAGTAACGCGTCGTCGCAGTCGCTACGCTATTTGATTGCTGACCGGGCACTTTCTTACCGGGAAGTTAAGATTTCCGGCCAACACGCGCAACACAGTCAATTACATGAGAATGCGCAAGTTGACCGGTTATTGATCCGTTTCTTGTGGTCATAAGGGCCAGTTCAGTACGTAGTAACTTGTCCGTTAATTCATATTGGAGTAGAGTAAAGACGGATTAGTTAACGGGAGTGATGATATTGGATTGGGAAGCCTATTTTCCAACGGTGATTGCCGAGCGCGGCTATGATTATTATTTACAAGGTTTAGTAACGGACTTGCAACAGACCAAAACGCAAATTACAGCCACAGTGACGGGAACTAAGTGTTACGACGTAAGCATCAGTATGAGTAATGACGAGTTTCAAGCTGGTACTTGTGACTGCCCATACGCGGCTGGACATCAGTATTGCAAACACATGGCGGCGGTATTATATCAAGTGGCGGCAGTGAATGATTCAAGTCAACCTGCAAAGACAACCGATAGTAATGAGGATGATCATGACGAGAACCGGGTGGCTCAGGTGGTCGCCCACGCGACGAATGCACAAGTTCGGGACTTCCTGAACACTGTTTTGATGCATGATGCACACCTAGCACAATTGTTTAAACTTATGGTTGGTGGGTTAGAACCGCAACGGGACTTGTCAGAATATCTAGCAGTAATTGATGATCCGTTTGAGACTAACGCCGACTCGGATGGTTTTATTGATTATACGGCCGCAACTGATTTTGGTGAAGAAATGTTGTCCTTGCTGAATGAGGAAGTGCAACCCCTAGTTGATCAGCGTCAGTTCAGTCTGGTATTTCAAATATTAGCGCATTTGATGCTTAAAATCGACCAAGTCGACATTGATGACTCAGATGGCGAAATCATGATGATTATGAGTGCTTGTGATGATTTATGGCAACAAGTTTTGGCAGAAGCTAATACGGATGTTCAGCAACAAGTGTTTGATTGGTTATGTCACCAATTAACGCTCTCCTCAAATTTTATTGAAGATGCATTAATGACATTATTGTTCACGTATTTCAAGACGCCAGCATTTATTGATGCCAAGTTAGCTTATACGGCCAAGCAATTACGAGCCGCTGAAAAGCGCCCTAATGGTTGGGAGCGTGACTTTCAGGTTGAAAAATGGCTAAAGTACCATTTGCAAATGATGGCAGCGGCGCATGTTCCTGATCAGCAGGTCATTGAATTTTGTGAAACTAATCTAACAGTGCCACGAGTACGTTTGTTTTATGCCCAATTCTGCTTACAGCATCAAGACGCAGCCCATGCAGTCCAATTGCTACAGACTGGTAAAAAACTTGTCACTGATGATGCGTCGTTGTTAGTCGCATTTAGTCAACAACTAAAAAGTGTCTACCAACAGCAGGGTAATCAGAAGTTATATCGTCAGGAATTGTGGCAATTACTGACTGAATATTGTCCAGCGGATGAAACGTTGTTTTCAGAATTGAAGCAGAGCTATGCCCCTAAGGATTGGCCAGCAGCGCGGACACAACTGTTTGCTGCGATCGCTACTAATCCGCGTGCGGATCTTAAACCGCTATACGTGCAAGAAAATTTATTACGTCCCTTATTAAAGGCCGTAGTTGCGGCGGATGGATTGTGGGATATGCGATCGTATGAAGGGTTGTTGAAACCACATTTTTCGGATCAATTATTAGCTAAATATGACCAGGAAGTTCGAAAAATGGCTGCTACTACCGGGACTCGGCGCAAATACCAACAGTTAGTTGATATATTAGAGCGGATGCTGAATTATCCGGCTGGAAAAGGGACCGTGCACGCAATCGTTCGTGATTGGCATCAACAATATCCGCGACGGTCAGCAATGATGGATGAACTCTCACGATTAAAGTAACGGCCAATGAATGTCTTAACTTGATGTAATTGGCCTGTGTCGAACATAAATAATAAATTAGCGCAATGCGTATTAAACATGTTAATTAAGCAAATCGCTGTTGTTAATATTCTGAATTCGATAGAATATTGACAACAGCGATTTTTAGATGGCTACTGGGACAGACTGGGCTTATTAACAGGCTATCTATAGTATTTAGTCTAGTTAGTGATCAAGAACAAGGGGGATAAAAATGACACAATGGCAGCGGGAATGGGCCTATCAAAAATATTGGGTGATGGCACATTCGCAACAGCATTACGATGCAATTCGGCAATTGGCCCGTAATAATCAGTGGTCGGCTACTAAAGAAGCACGCTTAAAACAATTATTGGCAGAAGCTGCGCGGCAGCCACCGACTAAAGCGACACTAACGACGGCCTATCAACACGTCTGGGGTTACTTTAAAAAGCGATGTACGACGGCCGAAAAACAACGCTATTTAGCGTTACTGGCGACGTTAACACCGGAACATGACTTACTTGGCCCGTTTTTACGACAATTAGCGCTTAAGTATCAAGTACCCTATTTATTATCGTCACGATTGTTAATGGAAAACAAAGCGGCTCGTGAAACGTAGTCCGAAAAAGCTGACAACTGGTGAAAACCATAAAATAATTATTATGAATACTATAAAAAATATGAAAAAATAATGAATTTTTTACGATTACTTCGTTCATGTCTTTACAAAGTCATGAATAACCTGCTACAATAATAAACAAGTTATAATTATCATAATAAAAAACACTAACCGAGGAGGCGAAATGATTATGATTAAATTGTTTACTCAAGCAGGATGTAACTCATCGCGAAAGGCCCGCCAATGGTTCCGTGACCATGGTATTGCATTTGAAGAGAAGAATTTTAGTAGTACGGCACCGACGATTAGTGAGTTGAAGCAGATTTTATGTCTGACTGAAAATGGGTTGGATGATATTATCTCGACTCGTTCGCAGTTGTATCCCACGATTGCGGATAAGCTACCGGATATGACATTTAATGAGACTTTACAGCTGTTGTGCGAACACCCCCAGTTATTACGACGACCAATTATTGTCGGTCGTAATAAATTACAAGTGGGTTTTAATGATGATGATATTCGCCAGTTTATTCCCCGTCATATTCGGCGGATAAGTTTTCAACGAACTTTAGTTGGTTTGGTGGATATGTAAGCACGCCGTGTCTATTTTTGAAATGTATTTGTGAAGCTGATCATTACTAAGTCTATGAAAATTAACGTAGTTGTGACTATTGATTTTATTAGCGTGTCATTAAGAAAAGAGGTTTCAGAATGAAAAGTTCTGAAACCTCTTTTTAGTGATGGTAGTAATCACTAGCAGGCACAAGCAGCTGAAAGGCAGTGTTGCGATTAATCGACTTTAACTACTTCGGCGCAACCCATTAATTGGTGCAATTGTTCTTCGGTGGTACGATTTTTGGATAAAGGGGGGAGGTTATCAAGGGTAAAATAGGCTGTTTGAGCTACTTCGATGTTCGGTTCGAAGTGGCCATCAGTAATCTCACAGTCGAAGACTAATTTATAGTATTGGAACGGCTGGGGAATATCGACGCGTAGTGCAGTATCAAAAATGGTGAGTAACCCTTGCACGTTAACGTGTCGTCCGGTTTCTTCCCAGACTTCGCGGGCCACGTTCTCAGTAGGGGTGTAACCGACGTCGGCAAAGCCACCTGGTAGTGCCCAGAGTTTAGTTTTAATATCTTGGACCAGTAACAACTGGTTGCCGTGGCGGATTAGACCGCGCACATCTAATTTGGGTGTAACATAGCCCGTATCTTGGGTCAGCATCGTGGTTAATGTCGCAACGGATAAGTTGGAAGTGGTGGCCATCTGTTGAATCAATAAAGTTTGTAATTTTTGATAGCGATCTTGATCAAATGGATCGATCGTATAGGCCAGGCCGCTTTGTATCAAGGCTAACATGGCGCGTTGGCTAGTTAATAATGATGACATAATTTTCCTCCTAGAGATAAATAATTTTATCGGGTGCGATTTGACGAGTGATGTGTTCAGGGAGTGGCTGGTCCGTGACGAATAAGTCAAAATCAGTGAGCGCCAACAAGTTAAAATTATGTTTGACGTCCACTTTGGTATGGTCAAAGACTAAGATTAACCGATCACTTTGGGCACGGAGCGTTGTCTTTAATGCAATATCAGACTCGTAGGCGTAATAAACACCGTTAGCAGTAAGACCCGCACAACTCAAGACAGTGGCTGTAAATTGAAATTTTTGTAATTCTAAAATGCTATCAGCACCATGCACGCAACGCTGTTGGGCATCTAAAGTACCGCCTAAGATCCGCGTTTGAAGATTACTGTGCCGCAGTGCTTGGTCAGCGATATCAAGTGAGTTAGTGACGAGCATTGCGGGCTGATCCGATTGGAGATATTGTGGCAAGCAGGCAACTGTAGTAGAAATATCCAAAAATAACAACGAAGCAGAGGCTAAATAAGGACTAACTTTTTTTGCTAAGGCGCGTTTAGTTTGGATTAAGTCGTTATCGCGGTCAAGATATTGATCTAGTTTATTAAAAGTATTGGGCTGACTAATACCACCGTAAGTCCGTTCTACGAGATTATTGGTAGCTAGTTTAACGATGTCCCGCCGAGCAGTGTCGCGCGAAGTCCCTGTTAATTGCATAATATCTTTTAAACTGAGTGAGGGACTAGTTGCCAGTTGCGTTAAAATTAGGGTTAAACGTTCTTTTTGATTCATTAAGCATCACCGTAAGTTTCTTTAAGCTTTTTACTAATAATAACTTATTTTCACTTAAAAATAAAGTCACCTGATTACGAGTGACTTGAACCGATAGTGATAATGATACAGCCGTGTGCTTGTGGTTTAAGAACGAATCCTTTAGAATTGAAGCTAATTAAGCGCTATCAAACGGGTAATGAAAGGATGATTTAAATGAAAGTAAGGCAAGTCGTTATCGTTGGTGGGGTTGGTGGTGGTGCATCCGCGGCGGCCCGGGTGCGGCGATTGGATGAATTTGCCCACATAACCGTCTTTGAAAAGGGTCCGGATGTGTCATTTTCAAACTGTGCTTTACCGTATACGTTTAGCGATGTGATTGATCAGCCAGACGATGTTATTTTGAAGACACCTGAACAGTTTGAGCAACAGTATCAGATTGACGTTCAAGTTAAGACGGAAGTTATAGCGGTAGATGCTGGTAGTAAAACCGTTACAATTAAACCGGTAGATAGTGATGTTACCGCTACGGTGCCTTATGATAGTTTAATTTTATCGCCCGGGGCCCGTCCGATTGTGCCAACGACCATCGAAGGCGTTGAACAGTCTAACGTCATGACGGTCCGTAACGTTCAGGATGTCCGCTTGATCCAAACGTTCATTACTGAACATCAGGTACATGACGTGACCGTGGTTGGTGGTGGCTTTATTGGTTTAGAGATGGCTGAGAATTTACAAAAGGCTGGTCAGAAGGTCACGATAGTGGAAGCGGCAGAACATGTCTTAGGAACCCTCGATGATGATTTCGCGCAGATGGTCCACAAAGAATTGTATGATCATGGGGTGCAACTCATTTTACAAGATGGGGTCGCGGCCATTAGTTCCAATCAGGTTCGGTTAAATTCAGGACGAACCGTTGCAACACAGCTGGTTATCATGGCAATTGGCGTGACGCCGGAAACGAAACTGGCCGTTCAAGCGGGCTGTCAATTGGGTGTAACGGGAGGGATTAAAGTTGATCATCGCTATCAAACATCCGTGGCGGATATATATGCGGTGGGTGATGCGATTGAGGTAACTAATCGCTTGACGCGGCAACCAACACGTTTGGCCTTAGCATTTCCGGCACAAATGCAGGCTCGTCACTTGGTTGATCAATTATATGGGCAGACGCCTGATTGTCAAGGTGTCATTGGCTCACAAGTATTACATTTGTTTACACTAAACATTGCCTCAACGGGATTGACCGCCACTGCTTGTGAACAGCAGCAGATCGATTATCGCTTTGCAACGGTGGCGCCACAAGATCGGGTCAGTGTCATGCCTAATACGACACCGGTGTTTATTAAGTTGATTTTTAGTTATCCGAGTGGTGAAATTTTGGGTGCTCAGGCTATCGGCCAATCTGGGGTTGATAAACAAATTGATATTATTGCGAGTTTAATAACGATGCATGGACGTGTGAGTGATTTAACGGATCTTGAACTATGTTATTCACCGTGGGTCAGTACGGCTAAAAACGCGGTCAATATGGTCGGTTTGGTGGCTGCAAATATCCTTAATGATGAGTTCAAGCAAGTTAGTGTGACGCAAGTTCGGCAGTTGGTCTTGGGTGGCGCATTTATTATTGATGCCCGGGAACCGCAAGAATATGCTAATGGCCACATCAATGGCGCACACAATATTCCATTGAGTCAATTTCGGCAGCGCTTAACTGAAATTCCGACAGATCGGCCGGTCTATATTCATTGTCAGACTGGTCAGCGGAGTTATAACATGGTCCGCGCGCTGCTTAATCGGGGATATGCAAATGTTATTAATATTGCAGGATCATATGCCGAACTCGTCCAATATGAATATTTTAATGATCAGACGACAGCGCGGACATCGATTTTGAGCCGTCCATAAAAATAATCATTGGCAATATATAATTATTAGGATATACAAGCTTGTTAGCTTATTAGTGAGTATTAATCATGATCGATTAATTAACACAATGCGTATTAGGATGATCATATAGAACAGGTTAATTTAAATTGACCGGGAAAGTACCAGCAAAGACCTGATAATGCTACGCTGGAATTATCAAATGAAAGTAGATGGCAAAAAATGCAGACGATCAAAGAAACTGAAGCGCTTCAAATTTTAGCTGATGTGATTAAAATTCCATCAGTGAATGACCATGAATTGGCGGTCGCTAAGTATCTTCAAGCATTGCTACGGCGCTACGGAATTACCGCCGATCTCAATACAGTCACTGGTGACCGGGCGAACTTGGTTGCTGAAATCGGTAATGGTCAGCCGGTACTAGTGGTTTCGGGCCATATGGATGTTGTGGCGGCTGGCGATCGGGATGCGTGGGACACTGATCCCTTCACGTTAACGGAAAAATCCGGTCAGCTGTTTGGCCGTGGTGTGACGGATATGAAGGCTGGGCTGGTCGCGTTAATCGTGGCGATGATCAATTTGCAGCAACAAGGGTTGCCTAAGCAAGGGACGATTCGATTATTAGCGACAATGGGTGAAGAAGTTGGGGAAGCAGGCTCAGCAGCGTTCTATCAGCAAGGCCTGATGCAAGATGCCGCCGGGTTATTAATTGCGGAACCGTCAACAGTTTACGGAACGGCGGCTGAACAGAAGGGGTCTTATGATGTAAAATTGACCTCCAAGGGTAAAGCAGTGCACAGTTCGACACCCGAGCGTGGTTATAATGCGTTAGTTCCGTTGATTCAACTGCTCAACGAAGCCAATGATTACTTTGCCACACTGCCCGCTGGTGAAATGGGCCCGGTCAAGTTCAATATTGACGTGTTGAATGGTGGTGACCAAGTGAACTCACTACCAGATTCAGCAACTGCCCTGATTAACGTTCGAACGATTCCAGAGTATGATAATGATCAGGTTATTGCAAAGTTAAACCAACTTATTGCGACGTATAATCAACAGGGTGCCAAAATCAGTGCCACGGTCATCATGAATGAAGCCCCGATTGCCACCAAGACTAACAATCGGTTAGTTAAGTTGATTCAGAAGGTGGGGCAGCCCTATGCTGGTCGTGAAATTGTGGTCGCACCGAGTCCTGGTATTACGGATGCCTCTAATTTAGCACAACAACAACCGGTTGACTTTGCCTTCGCCGTTTATGGCCCGGGCAATATGACCCAGCATCAAGTTAATGAGAGTCTTCCTAAGCAAATGTTTTATGACTTCATTGATATCTACCAACAACTTTTTACGGATTTTTTAGCGAATTAGTTGGTTGACGGTAGTCATTATTAAAATTTTGAGTCTGACTAAAACCCGGTTCAAGCAAACGGTTGCCTGAGCCGGGTTTTTAGTCGATAGTGTGTCATCACATGTTTTGCGATGGCGGCCATGCCATTCGGATTAAGTGGACTAGTCGTTGGCTTTAGTTGGGGCGGCAAAGGCGACTGTAATTTGCCGCAAGGCTTCGTAAGTAATAGCAGTATTGGCACCGATGATTCGTGCCATGCGGCGTTCACTAGTTTCAAAAAAATGTTCGATTTGAGTAGCGAGTTTGCGTGATTTGGGTGTCAATAATAATCGTTTGTAACGGCCGTCATCTTTGGCCGGAACTCGAATCAGTAAGTCAGCAGCTTCCATTTTCGAAACTAAGCTGGAACAAGTTGCTTTGCGAATGTTGAATTCTAGTTCTAAGTCACGTTGGAAGAGGTCATGGTGCTCATTGTTAGCGATAAAGTTGATGGTACTAATTTGCATACCAGTCAGACCAAGGGATTTCGCATAATGATCAGAATCACGGGACAGAGCATTGTTGGCTTTTTTAATCATGATACCTAATGAATCCTGCATAATTAGACTCCTTATGTTCGGTAGTTGTTCTAATACTAACTATTTTGAATTATAGAAACATATCTTTATAAAGTCAATGTAAATACTACTGTTGAAATCGAAATAGTATGTTAGAATAAGTAACTAGTTCGTATTCGAACTAAAACTTAAGGAGCTGAATTTACAAATGCAAAAACAAGTTGACCTCAAACTGATTGTGGCTATCGTGGCGGCCGGATTGCTCTCGTTTTGCGGTGTCATTGTGGAGACCGCAATGAATATTACTTTTCCTAAGCTGATGCGTGAGTTTTCCATCAATACGGCTACCGTTCAGTGGATGACGACGGCTTATCTACTGATTGTGGCCAGTATCGTGCCCATTTCAGCCTATTTGAAACGCCGGTTTCGAACTAAAACGTTATTTGTCACGGCCAACCTTTTATTTATGGTCGGTTTGATCGTTGATGCGCTTGCAACTAATTTTCCATTATTGGTTGCGGGTCGAATTATTCAAGGTTGTGGGACAGGGATTGCTTTACCATTAATGTTTAATATCATTTTGGACTGGGCACCAGCTGATCAAAAAGGAACGCTCATGGGAGTCGGGACACTTATCACAGCCATCGCACCCGCGCTGGGTCCAACTTTTGGCGGCATCATCGTTAGTCAGTTGAATTGGCATTGGATTTTTATGCTTTTAATTCCAGTGTTAGTGATTTCGCTATTACTGGGACTTTACGGGATTCGTCAGGCACAGCCGATTGTCAAAACTAGCTTTGATGTTGTCGGTTGGTTGCTGGTTATCTTATTATTTGTAGGGTTTACCATTGGTTTTAGTCGGTTAGCAACGATTACGACGCAGCCACTGGCCTGTGTGGCTTGGATCGTAGTGGGATTGATTGGCTTGGGCGGTTTTGTGTGGCGGACGCAGCGTGCAGCGCAGCCATTGATTAGTCTAACGATTTTTAAAGTGCGTTCGTATGATTTTCATTTAATGGCTTATTTTCTTGTCCAAATTTGTGCGCTAGGATTGGCCTTTATTTTGCCCAACTATATTCAGTTGGTTAACGGGAAAAGCGCCTTGTTAGCGGGCTTGTTTGTCTTGCCTGGAGCGGCCATTGGAGCAGTTTTTGCGCCATTAGGTGGCCGGATTTTAGATGGCTTTGGTGCTGCTAGACCCGTATTGACAGGGTCGACGATTTTAGTGATTGCGATGGCTTTATTTACAGTTTTAGGTATGCGACTGACCGGTCCCTTTATTTTAGCGATTTATATTTTACTAATGATTGGTATTGGTTTGACGATGGGCAACACGATGACCAGTGGGCTGCAGCAATTGTCGGCTAGTCAGCAGGCCGATGGAAATGCGGTCTTCAATACACTGCAACAGTTTGCGGGGGCGATTGGGACTTCCGTTGTGTCGGCGATCATTACGCTCGTTCAGGCTCAAGCCAGTGGCACAAATGCGCATCGAACGGCGTTGGGGTCAACCATGGCCTTGGGATTGTTATTCATATTAGTTGTGATTGAATTAGGTGTGATGATCATGGCCATGAAACGACGCCAATCCTCCAGTCATGTCGGCTAGTCCGACGTATACCAATCATGCTAATACCGAGCTTGTGACTAACTAGTCTTAAAAATTATCAAGGTACTTGCTGCCCAAATGACCAACATTAGCTGCCGACCACGGCCGTCTATTAATGCTGGTCATTTTTAATAGCAGCAATGACCTTAGTGAATGTCTATTTAACTAGCTGTCGGAGCGCGATACTAGCTTAGTATTGACTTCTAGGTTAAGTTAAATAATAGTGTTAACATTGATATCAAATAATCGATTAGTTACTAAAGTCAGCACACAAAGGAGTAATAAGATGCAAGCTTATGTTGTTAATCAGCCAGGTGGCCCCGAGGTATTAAAACTAACAAAGCGGCCTAAACCCAGTGTTAAACCCGGATGGACACGACTAAAAGTGTTAGGGTTTGGCGTTAATCATTCAGAAATCTTTACACGGGAAGGCAAGTCACCTAGTGTTCATTTTCCCAGAGTCCTTGGTATTGAAGTTGTGGGAATCGTTGATGAGACGAGTGCGCCAGCCACACTGAGTCGTGGTCAGCGCGTGGTTTCCATTATGGGTGAGATGGGACGGGCCTATGATGGGAGCTACGCCGAATACGTTTTGTTGCCTAATGACCAAGTGTATCCAATTAACACGAATTTACCGTTAGCATCATTGGTGGCGACGCCGGAAACTTATTATACGGCTTATGGAATTTTCAAGAGTTTACAGTTGAAAGCAACGGACCGCGTACTGATTCGAGCAGCAACTAGTGGCGTTGGTGTTGCTGATTTGCGTTTGATTAAGGCCTATGATTCACGAATTCACGTGGCTGGCACAACACGACGAGCCACTAAACGGCAGCAATTATTAGACGCGGGTTTTGATGAGGTCATCATAGCGCCAGATAGTGCCCAGCTACCAGCCGGAACTGATTATTTTGATAAAATTATTGATTTGATTGGTCCGTTAAGTGTTAAGGACACGTTATTGCATCTGAATGAAGGGGGCATTGTTAATGCTACCGGAGAATTAGGCGGCGTATGGACGCTGCCAGACTTTGACCCGATTAGTGATATTCCCAATAATCGGTATTTGACCGGATTCTCGTCTGGGGAAGTTTCTCAGTCGTTATTACAAGACTTATTTGACTTTATTGCTGACTATCAGGTGCCAGTTGCACCAACGCGGATTTTTAAGTTTGACCAAGTCCCAGCCGCACATGCCTACCTGCAGGCGGCTGAGAGCTTTGGTAAAGTGATCGTACTGTTTGATCAAGAACACTTGTAGCACAACCAGACGAGTGGTTTGGTAGTAAGTACAAGCTTAAATTGCTGGTGGGGATGCTAGTCACCCCCCCTTGCAATTTCTGAAGAATTTATTAGACTGAACCTAAGATTGACCACCGTTCGATCTCACGAAATTCGAAAAGGTGGTAACGATAATGAATGCTTCTAACATATCAGCTGATGTGACTGACGTGGGTGATTACCTCAAATTAGGGGCCTGTACTGCGGTCATGGCCCAGCCAATCCTTGCCGACGCATTGACGACTGCACCGTCGATCGCCACGCAAATTGGTATCGGTATTTTTTATAATCTGGTCAAGTATACGGCGCCGGCCTTTATTTTTGGGATTCTTTACACGACGACGCGAACAACACTCAACCAAGCAACGTTGACCTATGGTGAGTATTTGCGACGACAATGGCATGCATTATTTATTCCGACGCTGTGGTGGACCACGATTTACTTGGTTTTGATGCCCCAATTACAATTAGGTGGACGGTATCATCATTGGCAAAGCTTTCTCTGGCACTTTGTTAATGGGAATGCGGCGCCGCATTTATGGTACAACACCATGATGCTACAATTTATCTTACTGATGCCGTTATTTTGGGCAATTGGTCGGTGGTGTCAACAGCAGCCGCGACATGGCTGGCTAGTTTTAGGATTGACAACGGTGATTACAGTGCTCTGGCTGTGGTTTTATGATTGCCAAATCTTTCATGGTCCCCACATGCAGGACTGGTATTTAGTGGACCGTCTGTTTATTAGTTTCTTGATTTTTGGTGTGCTTGGTGTACTGGCATGGGTGTTTCGAGCGTCGTTTCAGCGTGTGCTGAGTCGGTGGTGGCCAGGATTGATGGGCGCCTTTTTGCTGTGCCTGACTTGGACCAATTGGGAATTTTTTACGTATGGCTTTCCTATTAAGTTGGGTAACGCGCCGTATTACAAGCCCTCAATGGTATTGTATGCACTGATTGTGATTGGGTTACTAGCAGTATTGTGCGAGGTCCAAGTTCGACAGCAGCGCCCAGTGACTAGGGTGGTACATCAGTTGGCCGGGATGGCCTATAAGGCCTATTTAGCCAATGTTTTTTGGTCGGAGCTGCTGTGGCTGAGTTTTGGGCGTGCTTTGACAATCAAGCTGTCTGGGCTAGGTATCGGGGTGTGTTACGTTTTGACCTGGTTGTTATCATTTGCGTCGGCTTTTGGGATTCACGCGGCTTGGGAGTGGCTCAAACGGGGGCTTAATGACAGGTCGGTTTGACCTGGAACTCGAGCGCGGCCGTTATTATGACAATATTGAACGCAACTAAAAACAAGCTCCACAAGAATACAATTCTTGTGAAGCTTGTTTGCTTTGACTCTGTTAATGTGATTTGTTAATTAGTTAGTCTGGGGGCGTTACTGCGTCCAGTTACTAGTTATTGCGTTGGTTGATCCAGGTGGTCGATAGGTCCATTGCGGCGCGGGTCGCGTTAGTTTGATCAAGTGAATTGAGCATCACAAAGTCATGGACCATGCCTTGGAGACGCGCTTGAGTGACGGTAACTCCGGCCGCTCGTAATTTGGCTGCGTAGGCTTCACCTTCATCGCGAAGAACATCAGCTTGGTCGGTCAGAATCATTGCGGCAGGCATACCAGTGAGTAATTCTTGTGACGCTTGTAATGGGGATGCTGTGACTTCTTGACGCGTCGCTTGGTCTGGTAAATATTGGTCCCAAAACCATTCCATGCCAGCTTTGGTTAAATAATAGTGTTCGGCAAATTCTTGATAGGACGGGGTATCAAAGTTAGCATCCGTTACCGGATAATAGAGCAGTTGCTGTTTGATTGGAACACCTTGACGTTGCTTCGTCATAATGGTCATGACCGTTGCCATGTTGCCACCAACGGAATCACCGGCGACGGTCAAACGAGTAGCATCAAACTGCTTGTCAGTTGCCAGTGCTGGCAGTTGCTGCAATACGGCGTAGTTTTGTTCGATTGCAACCGGATAGCGTGCTTCTGGTGAGCGGCTATATTCCGGAAAGACGACCATTGAATTAGTTCGAACGGCCAATTCACGAATCAATTTATCATGGGTGTGCGCATCACCGAAGACCCACCCAGCACCGTGAATATAGAAGATGACTGGTAATTGAGCATAGTTGCCGGCGGGGCGGACGAACCGCACGTTAATGGTGCCCCACTGACCAGTATCCATTAGTTGATCGGCAATGTCGACGTTGGCTTTTGTAACGGGACTGTCTTGAAGTTGGTCGAGAATTGCCCGACCCTTAACTGGTGGCAGTTCGTAGATTCGGGGGTGTGGGTCGGTAGCAGTAGCTAAGGCGGCAGCAGCAGGTTCTAAGGTGACACGTTCTAATTGGGTCATTTCTTGATCAAGCATAGTATATTCCTCCTAATAGTTGGTCTGAGTGTCATGCTTACTGGCGTAAATTAATGGCCAATGAGTTATTCGCGATAGCTTAAAACGGTTTCGAGATCCAAGTTTAAAGCTTTTGCGACACGAGTGCCGTATGTTGGATCAGCCGCGTAAAATTGTTGGATTTCAAGTTCCTTAACACCAGGCAGGGTAACTTGACCTAGCGCGTTTTTGATTGTTTCAATCAAGCGTGCTTGTTCTGCAGTGCTCATCAGTCGGTATAAGTCACCGGCCTGAGTCGTATAATCAACATGATGAGCGTATGGTTGGGCCTGGGCATCACCAGTGACGGTGACTGATTTAATGGCTGCGTCTGGCACTTCTTGAGGGCCATTCAGTGAATTTGGTTCGTAATTGACCGCAGCACCCTGATTATCAGCCTTCATATAGCCATCGCGTTCGTAGTTATGCACGGGCACGATTGGTTTGTTAACTGGTAGATCTTCAAAGTTAACACCTAAGCGGTAGCGCTGGGTATCCTTGTAGGAGAAGAGACGCCCTTGTAGTAGTTTATCCGGTGAAGGTTCGACGCCTGGTACAAAGTTGGCGGGTGACATGGCAGCTTCTTCGATATCCGTAAAATTATTCGTTGGATTTTCGTTTAAAGTGATGCGGCCAACTTTGATCAGGGGATAGTCTTTGTGAGCGACGACCTTAGTCACGTCGAAGATATCCCACTGATAGTCCAAGCCAGCTTGATACGGCATGATTTGTACGTAGAGTGTCCATGAAGGGGAGTCACCGGTTTCAATCGCATCATACAAATCATCTTGCAGATAATCGAGATTTTTGAGTGTTACTTGTTCGGCGGCTGCCGCGGTCATATTCTTAACCCCTTGATCAGCAATGAAATGATATTTGATCCAGAACTGTTCACCCTGTTGGTTGACCCACTTGAACGTATGGGAACCGTAGCCGTTCATCGTCCGAAATGAGGCGGGCAGTCCACGATCACCCATTAAATAGGTGACTTGATGCAGTGATTCCGGTGAATGTGACCAAAAATCCCATTGCATATTTTGCGTTCGCCGGTTGGTTTTCGGATCACGCTTTTGCGAGTGAATAAAATCTGGAAATTTCAGGGGATCGTTGACGAAGAAAATCGGCGTGTTGTTACCAACGATGTCGTAATTACCTTCCTGGGTATAGAACTTCATCGAGAAGCCGCGAACATCGCGGACAGTGTCAGGGTACCCTTTTTCACCAGCAACCTGCGAGAATCGCATGATCAGGGGCGTTTTTTTACCAACACCGTTGAAGAGATCGGCTTTGGTATAAGCACTCATATCGTTGAGAAGTTCAAAGTAACCCTTAGCACCGGCCCCCTTAGCATGAACAACCCGTTCGGGAATCCGTTCACGATCAAAATGGGCTAACTTTTCCAACAAATCGTAGTCTTGCATCAAAACCGGGCCACGAGATCCCGCTGTTTGTGAATGCTCGTTATTGGCCCATGGTTGACCTGCTTCAGTCGTCAATTTGTCTGCCATCATTCATCTTCCTTTCTGTAAGAACCACCAATAAAAAATAATTAAGTTTTGTACAATTAAAATGCTAACATGCAATCTTACTTTGACGCCAGTCGTTGATAATCTGATAACTAAGATTTTGCGAATTAAGTCAATTGGTTTGTTAGTTCGCTGTGTAAATCAATAATGGCATTTGCGATCAACGTTGTTATGTCAACGTTTGCCGTTGGTTGTGACAATGGTCAGTGACCTTTATTGACAGATTTTAAGGATGGTGGTCGTGCGTTAATATCGATAGACGGTCAATCGTTAAGTGTCAATTAGCTTTAAAGATGCGGTCCGTGGGGGATCATAATTAAAGCGCCAGCATCCAGATCTTATTTAGATTCTGAACACCGGCGCTGTTGAGTTGGCTTGTGAGAGGGTAAATGACTATTTAGCGCTAGAATGTGCAAAGACGTCGGTCGCGATTTGGACGGCTGTCAGTACACGTGGAAAACCAGCGTAGGGAAGGCATTGAACAAAAGTAGCCATGATCTCAGCTTTGGTAATGCCGATATTTAAGGCACTCTGAAGGTGAACGCGTAGCTGATAATTCGTATCACCGAGTGTCAATAGGACGGTCAGAGTGATGATTTCTTTTTGTTTTAGACTCATCCCAGGTTGACCAAAAATATCATTGAAGACGAATTCTGAAATGTATTGGCTGAGTACTGGCGCAGTATTAGCTAAGGAGGCTTTCAATTGCGCCGCTGCTTCCGGGTTTAACGTTTTAAAGATTTTGTCACCGTTGCTAGCCCGTTTTGATTCTGTCATGAACAATCACTACTTTCTTAAATGGAATGACGCCCAGTGTAACCGAGGTCGATTAATTTTGACAATCAAAGCTGTATGTAAGGCTGATGACTTTACTAAATATTTGATGTACTGGCGATAGTGGTTATAGTGCCTAGCTGATTTGGCACTTGGGTTTATGGCTTTTTTACTGAATAAATAAACGTCCGGCAATGAACACACTGGTTCATTACAGGACGCATTTCTTGTGATTATTAGTTAACCATAACAACTGTAAGCCATGAGGTCAAAACAACGTTGCCGACCTTCTCTGTTAATAACGAGGGGATAACCAGCTTAGTTAACGGTCACCTCTTTAGTGATTTGCCCAGCATCTGGATCGGTCAGATAATTCAGGCTACTGGTGAGTGCCACTCGGGCTGGCCCAGCTTTGACCGTAATGGTCGCGGCCGATTCGCCAGGATGTTGTTGATCCATTTGGTTAAAAATATCGATGTCTGTTTGCGGCAAAGCGCTAGCTGCAACGATGGTACTGGTCTTGTTATATGTCGTGACAAGTTGCTGATTGATGCGAATGATTTTGTTGGCGTTAATAACGATGTACAACATACCAGTGCTGTCGCCACTAGCAACAGTATTATGTGCCAACTGGTAACCGGCGTGAGCGGCATCAGTTTTGAAGGCTGCGTAGGTTACATTTTGGTTTAATGAGCCTAATGAATAACGACTGAGGTCTTGGATTGCGGAGCGTTCATAACTATTATACCGATGCTGATACAGGTAACCGTTTTTGATCATTAGCTTGCCGGTGTCGCTAGCACTAGTTGTTGTTTCGGCAGCAATCCAAGTGCCATTGAGTTGATCAACGCTAATGTGCCTAGGGGTTACTTTAGTGTTCGTGTCGGTAAAAGAACGACCGCGGTCAATGGTTGTAGTCTGGTCAGTATCTGAGTATTGCATATTAATGGCGTAGAGATGATGGCCCTTAGCAACGAAGGCCGTGGCCACTGGTAAAGGATCGGTGCTGCTACCAGTCTCTAAATAGATCAAGTCGGTCAACTTATTAATTTTAATCGGTGCGCCAAGTTTTTTTAGAACCGCGTTGACTTGGCTGACTGACATGTAATGAAGTCGATGACGGTAACTTTTTATGATATGCCGTTGTTGAGCGCGCTGCCATTTAGAGAATGAGACTTGTCGGTGTTTGATGCCTACTGATAAAAACTGGCCTTGGCTAGTTGTCCAGCTTGATTGGGCGGTTGTCTTGTCGACAACTGAGGCTTCTAATTTGCTGGCAACACCATGCTTCGTCTGTTTAGAACTAACCGCTTGATCAAAAGTCCACGTTTTAGTCTTTGCTTGGAGCACTTTTTGGGTCGTCGCTTTGACAGGGTGGTGATGGGCTGGGGCGGATGTTTGGGTTGTACAACCAGCGAGTGTGATGCCGATTGTAATAACCAAAATGGCCAATTTGTGCATTTAGGGATTCCTCCGAATCAATGAAAAATATGTATAATAACCATCAGTATAGCATATGTGATTGTGCCGAGTGTCAATTGGATTGAACAGGTTAAGACGTCCTGCAGCGGTTTGTTATTGAGCTTACAATTTTTTGTTGGCACTGTTTTAGAGATGATAACGATGTTAAGCATTAATGATGACGAAAAAACGTGTCTGGTGAAGTGACGATACGACACTCAACTAATAATATTGTGAAAAGTATTCGTTAATTAATTAGCCTTACCTGCCAATGATGAGCTACGAACCGTTTTGAGAATGAAGATCAATAGAATTCCAGCTATTTAAGGATAACGATGAACTTTCGTGGACGTGATTGATCAATACTAATAACCATATTCTATCGAAAAAATAGTGAGAACAGGTTTTACTTTGTGTAAAAATGAACTACAATATAAATGGTTAATGTAAACGCTTACATGAATTTGCTTTTCAGTTTGATAATTGTGATAGTCAAGTTAAGAAATACAGGGAGGTAATCTTATGAGTAGTCGTGATACGGCAAACGTTTTATGGTTTGATGAATTACACCGCGAAGATGTGAACCTAGTGGGCGGTAAATCGTCTTCACTAGGTGAAATGACGTCATCGATGGATGTTCCAGTACCGTATGGTTTTGCGACCACTGCCCGGGCGTATCAGTATTTCATGAACCAGACGGGGCTGAACGACAAGGTCAATGATTTATTAGCAAGTATTCAGGATTATGAAAATTCTGATGAATTGCATACTGCTTGCGAACAAATTCGGCACTTGATCGTGGGTGCCACGATGCCAGCTGACTTAGCAGCTGATATCGAACAAGCCTATGCGGATCTAGCCAAGAAGATGGGGCAAACTGATCCGTTCGTGGCAATTCGTTCTTCAGCGACTGCTGAAGATTTACCAAATGCTTCGTTTGCTGGGCAACAAGAATCTTACTTAAATATTAAGGGTGCTGCCGATGTCGTTAACCGGGTTCAACAATGTTATTCGTCACTGTTTACTGATCGGGCCACGTATTATCGACACAAACAGCATTTCCCGCATGAAAAAGTGGCCCTCTCAGCTGCCATTCAGATGATGGTCTTTTCTAAGGCGTCAGGAATTATGTTCTCCGTCAACGTGGCGGATGGGGATGCTTCCAAGATCGTGATCGATGCCATTTACGGTTTGGGTGAATATATTGTTTTGGGCAAAGTTACGCCGGATCACTTTGTTATCGATAAGCAATCGATGAAGATCGTTGAAAAGAATATTATCGAACAACCTGTCCAATTGATGCGGTTACCGGGTGGTGGGACTAAAGAAGAACCTGTTCCCGATGAGTTGCAAGGTCAGCCAGTATTGACCGATGCGCAGGTGATTGAATTGGCGGGCTACGCGAAAGAAATTGAACGGCACTACGGTTGCTACATGGACATGGAATACGCATTGGACACGAATACCAATCGGCTATGGATCGTCCAAGCACGGCCAGAGACTGTTTGGTCACAGCGTAATAAGCACAACGGTGCCGCTGACGATGAAGACGTTGTGGATGAAGCGAATGCCAAGGTTGTCGTCCGGGGTTTGCCGGCTAGTCCCGGATTAGCCAGTGGTGTTGTTCATGTCATCGATAATCCAAAAGACATTGATCAGTTCAAGCAAGGCGAAGTGTTAGTGACGTTAATGACATCACCAGATTGGGTGCCAGCAATGAAGAAAGCCGCAGCCATTGTGACCAATAACGGCGGCATGACTTGTCACGCGGCGATTGTTTCTCGCGAAATGCAGATTCCATGTATTGTCGGCACTAAAAGTAAGAAAGTGGCGGCAACCGATGTTTTGAAGACCGGTGATGTCGTGACGGTCGATGCTAAGAACGGGGTCGTCTATCAAGGCAAGGTTGCCAGCATGTTGAAGCCTAAGAACAGTGCAACAGCAGCCATTGGTCAAGTGGTTGCCGCTGAGAATTTTGCCCCAACTGCAACGGGCGTCATGATGAATTTGGGTGATCCTGATCTGGCTGACAAATACTCAAGTTTACCAGCTGATGGCATCGGCCTAATGCGTGAAGAATTCCTATGGACGACTTTTATTCATGAACATCCGCTATACTTGATTGAGCAGGGCCATCCTGAAAAAGTGGTTAATATGTTGGCGGATGGGATTGCCAAGGTCGTTCGAGCGATGGCACCGCGGCCAGTCGTCCTACGTTTCTCAGACTTTAAGTCGAGTGAGTATCGCAATCTAAAGGGTGGCGATAAGTACGAACCACATGAACCAGCTGACTTACTGGGCTGGCGGGGTGCATCTCGCTACTACGATCCGAAGTATATTGAGGCCTTCAAGTTGGAACTGGCTGCGGTCAAAAAGGTTCGCAATGAATTTGGTTTGAAAAATTTGAACGTGATGATTCCATTTGTCCGGACTGTCGATGAAGCGCAAAAAGTAACGACTATTATGCGCGATGAAGGGCTGATTCGGGGTGCGGACTTTAAAGTCTATATGATGGCTGAGATCCCAACTAATATTATTTTGGCCGACCAATTCAACCAATTCGTTGATGGCTATTCGATCGGTTCGAATGACCTTGCGATGCTGATTCTCGGTTGTGACCGCAATAATGATACGGTAGCGCACCTCTTTGATGAGCGGAACTTGGCTGTTAAACGGGCCATTCGACACCTGATCAAGACGGCGCACAAAGATGGTAAAACGGTTTCAATCTGTGGTCAGGCACCATCTGAGTACCCAGAGTTCACTAACTTTTTGATTCAAAGCGGTATCGATTATGTTTCCGTTAATCCAGATATGGTCAAGGAGACTAAACGCAATGTGGCTCACTTTGAACAACGCATTATGTTGGACAAAGCAACCGGTCGCGGATTACAGGACCCAACTGATTATCAATGGTAAAATGTGATTTTTGATAAAAGTTGAATAAGCACTAAAAGCGGATCAATTCGTAACTGAATTGGTCCGCTTTTTAGATCCGGTTAGAGCGAAATATTGGTCATGGCTAATTTTTAGCAAGGTGCCAGCTAAAAATGACTGTCAGGTAGCGCTGGTCTTACTTTTTAAACTGCTTCAAGTACCGACTAGCAAATAATTTGTGGAACTTAACGCCTAAAGTTGGGTTAGCAGCGTCAATATCCGCATACATCGCAGTTGTAATCTTGGTTAACAATGGCGCCAGCTGATCAAGCTCGTCATCGGAAAGTGTGTTGACAAACGGTGGCACTTCTTGAGCTGCGGAGGCGATTTCTTCGCGACCAGCCGTGGTTAAGTTAACCAGGTTGACCCGTCGATCTTTAGTGGACTTTGATAAGGTTACTAGATGCCGATTGACTAGTTTATAGACAAATTCACTCGTTGATTGTGGCGACATGCCGAGGCGACTCGCCAACTGCTTTTGTGAGAGGTGGTCTTCATCAGCTAGCGCTAATAGGATCTTGCCTTGGCCCTCAACGGTTATTCGTGGGCGCGCCTGTTTGACAATATCATCATAAATTTTGCTTAGCTGCTCGTATTCAGCTAATTTTCCGGCGACTAGTTCTGCCTTAATATTTGTTGTCACGGTCAAATCATTCCATTCGTTATTTTCTTAAGTATACAACATTCTCCGAAACACGGCACTTTAAGGGCAGCTGGTTTTGGAATCGCCGGTCAATAATTAATGATTGACAAATTAATCAGGGGGACTTACTATATATTTCGTCAGGGGGACCTGACTAATTTGTGGGAGGTTTTAGAATGAGTGAAGAAATGATGATTCAAATGACGCATGTTCAGAAACGGTTTGGCGCGAAAGTCGCCGTTAAAGACTTGTCGCTGCAAGTGCAACGGGGTGAAATTTTTGGCTTGTTGGGTCCGAATGGTGCGGGGAAAACAACGACAATCAAGATGCTGACGACCCTATTGCGGCAAGATGCTGGAAAAATCATAGTTAATGGGTTTGATTCGTTGTCACAAGCCCAACGTGTTCGCCAGCAGTTTGGTCTAACGGGGCAGACGGCCAGTATCGACCAGGACTTGAGTGCCCGGGAAAATTTGCAGATTTTTGGGCGGTTAAATGGATTAAGTCGTGTGGCAGCGAAAACTCGGGCAACTGAATTATTGGCTGACTTTGATTTGACGCAATCCGCGGACCACGTCTTAGCGACATTTTCCGGTGGGATGCGGCGCCGATTAGATTTAGCGGTTAGCTTAATCGGCAAGCCGGCCATTCTTTTTCTTGACGAACCGACCACTGGCCTGGACCCCCGAACAAGAACGCAGATGTGGCAGGCGATTCGTCAATTAGTTGCGGCTGGTTCAACCGTGGTATTGACAACGCAATATTTAGAAGAGGCGGACCAATTAGCGGATCACATTGCGCTCATTGATCACGGCCAGTTAGTTGCTAGTGGGACACCGACAGCTTTGAAGCAAAGCATAGGTGGGCAAGAACTTGAGTTACAAGTCAGTACGACTGCGGCAGTTGCATCGGCGACAAATATTTTGCAAGCGGTTCTTGGTCAAAACGTACAAGTTGAGGCACGTACCTTGACCGTACCGTTAGGCGCCAACAGTTTGACGACAGTCGCTGAAGTTTTAACACGTTTGCAAGCCGCTCAAATCACGGTCAGCAACTTCGCCATGCACACACCATCGCTTGATGACGTGTTTTTGAAGCTGACCGTTGGCACGAATTAGAGGAGGACAAAGAGATGGCAATTAAACAACTAACACAATTAAGTCATATTTTGACCATGACACATCGAAATTTGTTAAAGACGTGGCATAACCCGGATAATATTAGCGATGTGGTGATGCAACCGGTTATTTTTACGCTATTATTTGGTTACTTGTTTGGTGGGGCGATTGCCGGCAGTGTCCATGCGTATTTACCAATGCTAGTTACCGGTATTTTGGTTCAAAGTATTTTAAATGCGGCTTCGGGGTCTGGCCAGCAATTGCGTGAAGATATTAATGCGGGGGTGTTTGACCGTTTTAAGACGCTGCCAATCTCACCAATTGTGCCGCTAGCCGGTCAGTTAATGGGCGATGTTTTGCGATTGCTTATTTCTGGTATTATGGCGCTGGTGACGGCTTCCATGATGGGGTGGCGCCCCACCGTTAGCCCGCTAGTACTGGTCAGTGTTTTACTGCTAGCAGTATTTGTTGGGTGGTCGCTCTCGTGGGTTTTTGTCTTAGTCGGATTAATGGTCAAAAATGCGGCGTTAATTGGCAGCCTCTCAATGATTATTATTCTAGTGCTGACCTTTTTATCCAACGCGTTTATTCCGACCAAGACGTTACCACATATGCTTCAAATAGTCGTTCGATTGAATCCGGTCAGTTTAACAATCACCGCGATTCGCACGATTTTGCAGACTGGTCAGTGGGGATTAAATGCGTTTGTCGTGCTACTGAGTAGCGGACTTATTATTGTAATTTTTATGCCGTTGACGGTCTTGGCCTATCGTCGCTTCAGTTAACGGCACGCTAAAAAACAGTGTGAGCTACGGTGTGATGATCACCGACAGCTGACACTGTTTTTGGGATAACTGGCCGTTATTGGTCGTTTGAAATGTGTGGCGACGATAACGGTAACCGGTGCCCTGATTAAATTGCAGGCTAGCGGTGACTGGTAGCCGCTATGAGGCTGTTAGTACTCAATTGCTGTTCATGATGCCAACAAGCAATGATCAGCAAAATAATAATCAATACCTGCATGGAAGATAAGACAAAATCTGTTAATCCGTAAGCTAGAATGATGGGCAACGTCATCATAAAGTATCGCAAATTGGGGGTGCGATACTGATGCCAATATTTGGTTAAGTGCCAACCACTACTGAGGACTAAGTAAATAAAGCCAACGCCACCTAAAATGCCAAAAGAAGCCAGCAGCATGAGTAAAATATCATGGGCGTGTGGAACATAGGTCCCGGTCAGTTGCAGATAGCGGCGGGCAAAGCCGAAATACGTGACACCGAGAAACGGCGCCTGCTTGAAAACGGCGAAACTATTGTGCCAAATCGTCAAACGACTCTGAAGGGCGGTAACGGTGGAGGCGCTGCGGGGGAAAACGTGCCAGATAATTAAACTACTGGTTATTAAGATTGTTGTGACTAAAAGGCGATGATGGCGACAAAGCTGGTAAGCCGTCATCATCAGAATAGCAATCATGATCATGAGACCCGTACGTGATTTGGTTTGATAAATACCTACACACAGTAGGCCGACGAAGCACCAGTTCGCTAGTGGCCAGCGGGTGAAGGGGTGAACGCTTTCATGACTTAATTGCGTCAATAGTAAACCGAGGGCAATCAATAATAGACAGCAGGCATCGTTTGGATTGTAGGCGGAACCGAATAAACGATTTTGATTAGCGGCATAGCCCCACAATAAATCGCCCAACAGGAATTTTAACCAAGTCGGTAGTGTCAATACTTGGTTGAGCCAATGAAACGCAAAGCCGCTGATTGCAATATACAAGCCGAATTGGATGACGAATTTACGCAGTTCGTGCCATGCAATTGATTGGGTTGATTCACGGCATAGTAGCCATAAATTGCCTAATACAAAAAGCATTAAAACGGACAGTGCAACGCTGCGGTAATCACGGTGATTGAGATTGAGCGTTGTGACACCCATTAGCAGGACAATAAATCCTAACAATGGGTCATGACGGCCGAATTGTCGCGGGTGTTTGAGTAGCGCCAGCCATTGCCAGCGGCTTAAATAAATGAGCCAACCGATTCCCACCGGTGGCAGAATGGCTAATAATTTTAGGCCAGTCAAAAATGGCGACGTCGTTACAAGACGTTTTCGCATGATTAATCAAACTTTCTCTCGTTAGAAGATAAGATACATGTCGCTTGCCAGTCGACATTACTATTATGGCACGCAAGCTTGCTAGCTGAACTTAGGTTTATGGAATTTTAGTTAGTTTGAACAAATCTTAGGAATTTTCAGAAAAAATTAACCAGCTGAATGCGTATTCATGGTGAAGCATGGTAAAATATGATTAGTGGCGGATGGTACTAGTCAAGTTAATATAACGCGTACCATCCGTAGTTAGTTAAACGGTATAATTAAAACAATTAGACTGGGAAGATTTGCCAATAATTGCTGAAAGTCGTGTTGTTGATACTTTATTAGCGTGGGTAAGTCTGACCGAATTAAAGGGGAACTGTATGTGGATGCAAAACAATTATCACAACGATTAGCAACGGTTGGGGCGTTCGTTAAGCCAGGGGCACGAGTAGCCGATATCGGGTCAGACCATGCCTATTTGCCAGCTAATCTCGCATTAAATCACCAAATTAGTTATGGTATCGCCGGTGAGGTCGTTCAAGGTCCCTTTGAGAACGCGCGCCATGAGATTCAAAAGCTAGGCTTAACTGATGTCTTGGTGGCCCGGTTGGCTGACGGATTGGCTGCGATTGAGCCGACTGATCGTATTGATACGGTGACGATTGCCGGAATGGGGGGTCCTTTGATTCGTCACATTCTCGAGCAAGGTGCACCACAACTTGTAGATGTTCAACGGCTCATATTGGAGCCTAACGTTGGTGAAGCAACGGTGCGTGAATGGCTAGCTGCTAATCAGTTTCAAATTGTGGCTGAGCGAATTCTGGCAGAAGATGGTCATACTTATGAGATTCTTTGTGCGGATCGCGTTGATCATGCAGTCACATATACAGCCGCTGAGCAGTTGTTTGGTCCGTTCCTGTTAACTGAGCAGTCGCCGGTATTTATTGCCAAGTGGCAGCGCGAACTACAGCGAGTGAACGCTGCGGTTGCGCAAATGCAGCGGGCTAAAGTGATTCCGGCGGAGCACTTGGCGCGCGCTAATGCCAAAATTAAATTGATTGAAGGAGTCTTGACGGATGCAAGCAAGTGAATTAATCGCGCGCTTTGAAAAATTTGCGCCACTCAAGTTGAAATGGGAGCATGATCCCACCGGGTTACAAATCGGTGATCCTCATCAGGATGTCCACAAGGTGTTAGTCACCTTGGATGTGCGGCCGGAAGTTGTCCAAGAAGCCATCGCAATCGGTGCCGACATGATTTTTGCCCACCATCCCGTCATGTTTCGGCCAGCCAACAATCTTGATTATCAAGATCCTCAGAAAGCAATGTATGCAGAACTTGCAGCCCACCACATCTTGGTGTACGCGGCCCATACGAACTTGGACTGTGCGGAGGGTGGTATGAACGATTGGCTTGCGGCGGCCTTAGATTTGCAAAACGTCCAGGGGTTGGTTCCTGGGTACCATGCACAGGCTGTTAAGCTGACCCTAACGGTACCGACCAATCAAGTTGAAACGGTACAGGAATACTTAACGAATACCGTGGGTGCCACGCTAGATCGTTACGCTGTCAACTCAGGTGAACAGTTCAGCGTCGATTTACTAGCCGATCAGGTTTCGACTGCGGTGGCAGGTATTGATGACCTAGCCGCTGACAGGTGGGACTATCAGGTTGTGCCACTGTTATCTGGCGGTCATCAGTATTATATGGGCCGGGTTGGTGATTTACCGACACCGTTGTCGGCTCAAGCGCTTGCCGAACAGTGTAAGCAAGCATTTGGTGTCAGTGGGCTGCGACTAGTCAGCGCTGATTCTCAACAACGGATCAGCCGTGTCGCTGTCCTCGGCGGTGATGGTGGCAAATTTTATCCCCAAGCGCTGCAAGCAGGTGCACAAGCTTACGTGACGGGTGATGTTTATTATCATACTGGTCATGATATGTTAGCGGCGGGGTTAACGGTTATCGACCCGGGCCATCATATCGAGAGTATCTGTAAACCACAACTGACTAGTTTGTTTAATCAGTGGCGAGTACAAGCTGGTTGGCCAATCGAGATTGTGGCGTCTCAGCTGAATACTGATCCGTTTACCTTCATCTAAGTTAATCATGAGCTTTAATAAGGAAAGGAAGTTATTCTATGTCAAAATATCCAAACTTAATTTCAGACTTTTTAACTTTTGTTAAGATTAATAGTCGTTCTGATGAGGAATCAACGACAATTCCGTCATCACCACGTGAAACGGCCTTTTTGCAACAGTTAATGATCAAGCTTACCGAACTTGGCTTGAGTGATGTTGAACAGGATGCGCAGAGTGCGTATGTTTTTGCCACCATCCCTGCTAATACTGATAAGGCGGTCAAAACACTAGGCTTTATTTCGCACATCGATACGGCCGACTTTAATGCGGAAAATGTCAATCCACAAATTGTTGACAACTATGATGGCGAATCAGTCATTAAGTTAGGCAACGGGGATTACGTGTTGGATCCCGCTGTCTTCCCCAACTTAAAGAACTATGCTGGTCACACGTTGATCACGACTGATGGGACCACACTGCTTGGTGCCGATGACAAATCGGGTGTTGCTGAAATTATTAGTGCGGCGGAATATTTGCTGACCCATCCAGAAATCAAGCATGGCAAGATTCGCTTAGCTTTTGGTCCTGATGAAGAAATTGGGACTGGGGCTGATCACTTTAATGTACCCGCCTTTGGTGCCGATTACGCCTACACGGTCGATGGAGGCCCACTCGGTGAATTGGAGTATGAAACATTCAACGCAGCCCAAGCCACCGTGACCATTACAGGCGTTAATGTTCATCCAGGTGAAGCTAAGGATAAGATGGTCAATGCTTTGCAATTAGCCGTTGATTTTCAATCGGCGTTACCAGCTCACGATGTCCCAGAACATACGGAAGGTCGCGAAGGGTTCTTCTTCTTGCTTAGTTTAGACGGAACGGTCGATAGCGCCAAGATGACTTACATTATTCGTGATCATGATCGCGATAAGTTTGAAGCACGTAAACGGTTATTTATGGCAGTTGCGGATCGGTTGAACTTAGCTGACGGTGTGGTCCGGATCAAGGTCGACATGAAGGACCAGTACTATAATATGCGTGAAGTCATTGAAAAGGACATGCAAGTTGTTGAACTGGCAAAACAAGCAATGATTAAGCTCGGCATTACGCCGGCAATTTATCCGGTTCGTGGTGGGACAGATGGCTCCAAGATCTCATTTATGGGCTTGCCAACGCCCAACTTGTTCGCTGGCGGTGAGAACATGCACGGTCGGTTCGAATACGTTTCAGAACAGGTGATGGCCCAAGCGGTGGACGTGGTCTTACAGATCGTTCAGGATAATTATGACCAGGACTAAATTCTTGACCTTGTTTGACCTTGTCGGTTATACTTTAATAGTCAATAAAGGTCAAACAAAAATTGGCAGCTATGACGGCTGCCTTTTTGCTACCATTTTTGAGGAGGTACGTGAATATGAATCCAGAACAATTTACAGAAAGTTTACAACAAGCCTTACAACAGGCTCAGCAAATTGCACAAACGCGGCGCCACCAAGAAATTGGGGTACCCCACTTATTTAAATTCTTAACGCAGCCGGGGGAACTAGTCCGGCAAATTTTCAGCGAAGCGGGTGTTGATTTAGATCAATTACAAAATGAACTCGACCGTGAACTGGATGACATTGCCGTTGTTAGCGGTGGTAACGTTCAGTATGGTGGTAGCATGAGTAGCAGCCTGGCTACCTTGATGCAGGCTGCCGATGCTAAGCGTAAATCGTTAGGTGACGAGTATCTCGCAACGGATACCTTAGCCCTAGCGTTGATGGACCAGACTGGGGATCAGTTGACCAAATACTTGCAGCAGCAAGGGATTACAGCTGGACAAGTTAAGAATGCCGTTGATCGTATTCGGGGTGGTCAACGGGTAACTTCTCGCAACCAAGAAGATCAATATCAGGCCTTAGAAAAATACGGGGTCGATTTAGTTAAGCAGGCACGGCAAGGTAATCAGGACCCGGTTATTGGTCGGGATGAAGAAATTTTGGACGTAATTCGAATTTTGTCACGGAAAACCAAGAATAACCCTGTTCTAATTGGGGAACCGGGTGTTGGTAAGACGGCGATTGTTGAAGGCTTGGCCCAACGGATCGTTCGTGGCGATGTGCCGGAGAACTTGAAGGATAAGACGTTATTTTCGCTAGACATGGGCTCCTTAATTGCCGGAGCAAAATATCGTGGTGAATTTGAAGAACGACTCAAGGCGGTATTGAAGGAAATCAAGAAGAGTGATGGGCAAATCATCATGTTCATTGATGAAATTCACAATATCGTTGGTGCCGGTAAGACGGAAGGTAGTATGGACGCCGGTAATTTATTAAAGCCAATGTTGGCACGTGGCGAACTTCATTTGATTGGGGCTACGACATTGGACGAATATCGCCAGTACATGGAAAAAGATAAGGCCCTAGAACGGCGTTTCCAAAAAGTGTTAGTTGCTGAACCCAGTGTTGAAGATACAATTAGTATTTTACGGGGCTTAAAAGAACGCTTTGAAATTCATCATGGCGTTCGGATTCACGACAATGCCTTAGTAGCCGCTGCGAAGTTGTCTGATCGTTACATTACGGATCGGTATTTACCTGATAAGGCGTTGGACTTAGTCGATGAAGCGTCTGCAGAAATCCGGGTCGAAATGAATTCTAATCCGATCGAACTAGATCAAGTTAATCGGCAATTAATGCGCTTAGAAGTCGAAGAAGCGGCACTCAAGAAAGAAACCGATGATGCTTCCGTTAAACGTTTGGCTGATGTGCAAAAAGAATTGGCCAGTGCGAAGGAAAAACAGCGGGCATTGGCCGAACGTTGGGATAGTGAAAAGAAGAGTCTGCAAGCGTTGAGTGATAAAAAGTCTGCGTTAGATAAAGCTAAACATGACTTGGAAAATGCTGAAAATAATTATGATCTGGAGCAGGCGGCTAAGTTGCAACACGGGACGATTCCTAAGTTGGAACAAGAACTAACCGCCATGGAAGCTAATGATCATCATGAAGACTGGCTCGTTGAAGAGTCGGTTACGCCAGATCAGATTGCCAATGTGGTTTCCCGGATGACGGGTATTCCAGTAGCCAAGCTGGTTGCCGGTGAACGAGAGAAATTATTACACTTGGCAGACCATTTACATGAACGGGTCGTTGGTCAGGACGCAGCGGTCAATGCGGTTTCAGATGCCGTATTACGTTCGCGGGCCGGCCTGCAAGATCCTAACCGTCCCTTAGGTTCCTTTATGTTTTTAGGGCCAACTGGGGTGGGCAAGACTGAGTTAGCGAAAGCACTAGCTGAAAATTTATTTGACGCCGATGATCACATGGTTCGTATCGACATGAGTGAGTACATGGAAAAGGAATCCGTCTCACGGCTAGTCGGGGCAGCACCTGGCTACGTTGGCTACGAAGAAGGCGGTCAGTTGACTGAAGCTGTTCGTCGTAATCCGTATTCAATCGTTTTATTTGATGAAATCGAAAAGGCCCATCCAGATGTCTTTAACATTTTGTTACAAGTGTTAGACGATGGGCGTTTAACGGATGGTCAGGGACGGACAGTTGACTTTAAGAATACTATCCTGATCATGACGTCGAATTTGGGCTCAGAGCTATTGCTGGCGGGTGTTGATGATCAGGGGCATTTGTCCGATGAGACGCATCAACAAGTCATGCAGCTGGTTCAAAGCCGGTTTAAACCAGAATTCTTAAACCGGATTGACGACATCATTATGTTTACGCCATTACAATTAGGTGCGATTGAAGCAATCGTGTTGAAACTGATTGCTCGGTTATCGGCACGGCTACAAGACCGTGAAATCACACTGAAAATTTCAGATGAAGCTAAGAAGTGGATTGCTAAGCAAGGGTATGAACCGGCGTATGGGGCGCGGCCACTGCGACGCTTTATTACTAATCATGTTGAAACGCCTCTCGCTAAAGAGATTATTGCGGGCCGCGTAGCTCCTAAATCGACGGTTGCTATTAACTTGATGGACGATCACTTAGTATTTGAAAATCAAACGACTCAACCCGCATAAGTGTTATTAATTGGATTAACAACTGATGATTACGAGTGCTGGTAATAAAAGTCGTATCAGCAAAAAGCCTGGACTGTGAGCATCTTTAGATACTCACAGTCCAGGTTTTTGATTATATGTAGATTGGAACCATATTGGTGATGGTCTAAGATATTATAAGAGAAAAGATGCAAATCGTTACCAAACGCTCAAGAAAGTGCTGACTAACTGTGGATGATTGAACGATTTATCAATTAATTGATTTGCACACATTTTGAGCGTAGATACCACGTACCTCGGTCAAAGGGTTCAGCAAAAAGGACGAACAACCCGCATTCGGTTGCTCGTCCTTCTTGTTTGTGTAGCGGCTTAGCTGTGGCATAGCCCCTTCTCATTTTAAATTACTTATTATCTGAACCTTTAGCGGGTTGGGAATGATTAGTAATATAAGTGATGCTGTTGACAACGACTAGCGCAAAGACTGCGGCCACGATGCCAATTTCACCGAAATTATAGTCCAGTTGTTCGAGGGCGCCACCAATGTAGCCGATGACTTCACCGAAGAGGACACTCCAAAAAATAATCGTAAGTTGTCTCATCATTTTCCGACACCTCCCAATGAAAATTATTTTAACACACCGGTGGGAAAAAGCAATTGGATAATAACGGGATATTAAGGCTTTAATTAGAAAAATTAGTCCTATTAGGTGGTCACCAGGTTGATCTTTGGTACCGTAGTCGAGTTGAAGACCATCTTGTTAGTGAACATGGTGACTTATGACTGCCGCTTAGAACAACTGTTTGGTATAATGAATAGTAACTACTGCGCGTCATTGGTCAATTGTTCATGAGGTATGCTTGAATGTTTCTCAAATTGCTGATTGGGTTTGTTAGTAATGGCCTGGTTGACAGCTGATTTCTGCTAGCGGATCACTTAATTGACATCATTTTTCGGTTTGAAGCATAACCGATACATCGCGTTTTAATTAATGAAAGGGGGCGGCGATATTGTCGCAGTATGTCCCATTACAGGTATTGAGTACGTTCAGTCTGTTACAAAGTACTAGCACCGTCAATGAGCTAGTCCAGACTGCTAAGCAACATGGTTATTCAGCACTGGCCTTAACGGACGTCGATGTCATGTACGGTATTGTTGATTTTTACAATGCTTGTCGCCAGGCAGAAATTACCCCGGTCTTAGGCATTACATTGAATTTGTTAGGGCGTGACTTAACGGATCAAACGTTCGGTTTAGTGGTCCTTGCTAAAGATCGAACGGGTTATCAAAATTTGATGCGGTTGTCGACGATGAAGCAAACGGCTGCGGCTGAAGGATTGCCGTTAACAGCGGTCTTACCCTATTTGGACCACTTGATGGTATTAACGCCAGCTAAAGACAGTGAATTGACCGCCTTACTGTTACAAGATGGCGCTGACCGGGCTGCTAATTGGGTCGCCACACTCGTACGAGCCGTCGATCCTGATAGCCTTTACTTGGGCGTTTCTTTGGACCAAGCACCCGCACTGCGAACGACGATGACTGACTTTGCCCACCAACATCAATTGTCGGTAATTGCGTTAGATCCAGTCGACTATGTTCAAGCAAAGGATTATTTTGCCGTCTCAGTTTTACGGGCGATCGATCGGGGACAGCAGATCGAACAGCCTGAGACGTTACAAGGTATTGAAGGGAGTCATTACTTACGGCCGGCTAGTATGGTGGCCGCCGATTACGATCAACTCGGATTGAAAGGTGCGCTTGACGCTACGACCGAAGTTGCGGCGCAGTGCCGAGTGGAATTACAATTTCAGCCGCCGCAGTTACCGCAATTTCCAACGCCCGATGAACAGCCGGCCAATGTCTATTTACGGCAGTTATGTGCGGCTGGCTTAAAGCAGCGCTTAGCCGCTATGACGGAGCCCGTTGATCAACAGAGCTATCAAGATCGCTTGAATCGTGAACTAACCGTGATTGATCAGATGGGCTTTGATGATTACTTTCTGATTGTGTGGGATGTGATGAATTTTGCCCACGAGGCTAATATCACGACGGGCCCTGGACGGGGGTCGGCAGCAGGGTCATTAGTCGCTTATGTGCTTAATATTACGGATGTCGATCCGTTACAATATAACTTGTTATTTGAACGTTTTTTGAATGCTAAACGGGCTAATATGCCGGACATTGACTTAGACATTCCTGATAACCGTCGTGAGCAAGTCCTCAATTATGTTCATGATAAGTATGGCCATGACCGCGTCGCTCAAATCATCACGTTTGGGACTTTGGCCGCCAAGCAGGCTTTACGCGATGTTGGTCGGGTCTTTGGGTTATCAACTTATGAGATGAGTGATTGGAGTGCGGCGATTCCCAACCAGTTACACATCACGTTACAGCAGGCTTATCAAGGTTCACAACGTTTGCAAAATCTAGTTGCTGATTCGACTAAAAATAAATTGCTATTTGAAACCGCACAACGCCTGGAGGGCTTGCCGCGACATTACTCGACACATGCGGCGGGGGTCGTGTTAAGTCAAAAGCCGTTGATTCAAATTGTTCCATTACAAGCGGGTAGTGAAACCATGATGATGACCCAGTATACTAAGGACACCGTCGAAGCGGTTGGTTTATTAAAGATGGATTTCTTAGGATTACGGAATCTATCTTTAATGGCCAGTGCGCTACATTACGTTCAGCGCCAAACTGGCAAGCCCTTGGCCATTACTAAGATCAATTTGAATGACCCAGCGACCTTAAAATTATTTCAGGCCGGTGATACAACGGGGGTCTTCCAATTTGAATCGGCTGGTATTCGCAATGTTCTCCGACGACTACATCCGGATAATTTTGAGTTGGTCGCAGCGGTCAATGCACTATACCGGCCAGGACCAATGGAAAACATTGATCATTTTATTGCCCGGAAACAGGGCCAAGAACCTGTCAGCTATCCAGCTGAACAACTCGCGCCAATTTTAGGACCAACGTACGGTATTTTGGTCTATCAAGAACAAGTCATGCAAGTTGCGGCGGTCATGGGTGGGTTTACACTGGGCGAGGCCGACTTATTGCGGCGTGCTATGAGTAAAAAGAAACATGCGGTGATTGATAAAATGCGGCAGCAATTTATTGCCGGTGCACAACAAAATGGTTATTCTGAAACTGTTGCGACCCAGGTCTATCAATATATTGAGCAATTTGCTAATTATGGTTTCAACCGTTCCCACGCGATTGCTTATAGTAAGATGGCCTTTGAATTGGCCTACTTGAAGGTCCATTATTCGGGAGCGTTCTTTACTTCGTTGATGAACTCGGTATTAGGCAACGGAACTAAGTTAAAGCAATATTTAGCGGAAGCTCGACAGCATCAGGTAGCCATCATCCCACCAGATATTAATCGTAGTGGGCAATATTTTGATTGGAATGGTCAAGCCATCGTGTTCGGGTTGAGTTCAATCAAAGGCTTGCGACGTGATTTTATTGCTAGTGTGCTCGATGAACGCCAGGCCAACGGTTCGTTTAAAAATCTTCAGCAGTTTATGCAACGCATCGATGCCAAGTGGCTCAAAGTCGATTTAATGAACGCGCTGATTTATGCCGGCGCGTTCGATCACTTTGGCCTGAACCGCGCGGAGTTACTGACTAGCGTGCCAGAGCTGATGTCCAGTGCGGAGTTAGCCGGGGACAGTATGACGTTGTTCGAATCACTGGCACCTAAAATCAAAAAACAACCTGAACTCCCGTTAAGTGAGCGATTAGCTAAAGAAGCGGAATATCTTGGTGTGTATGTCTCGGGGCACCCAGTAGAGGCGTATGATTGGCTGGCTCAACAACGACATACGCAATTAGTCAGCACGCTCACGAGTGAACAACCGGCCCAAATATTGGTCTATATTACAAAAGTCCGAACGATTCGGACTAAGCGTGGTCAACCGATGGCGTTTGCAACTGGAAGTGATTTGTCTGGTGAAATCGACTTAACGATTTTTCCCAACACTTACCAACGGATTCAGGCGGAATTGAAACCGGAAGCGATTGTGTTGATTAGTGGCAAGGTCGAGCAACAGCGGGACTTACAAGTGATTGTAAACACTTGGCAGCTGGCAGAACAATTGCCGAAGCCAACCGGCCAACTCTTTTTACGCTTACAACCTGACCAAGCAACGGCGACTGTGCAAAAGGAAATTTTAAGGATTTTAAGTCAGTATCAGGGCCCCAATCCAGTTTTAATCTACTCGGCCGCGGCGCATCGAACAGTTGAACTAAATTCACAGTATTGGGTCGCGGAAAATCCCGATTTAGTTGGAGCGCTTACAACCTTATTAGGTCGCGATAATGTCGTGATGAAGAACGCTATCCCTTGATACGACGGCGTTTTTTACCGCATTTAATTTTAGAAAATAACAGACAATCCACGGGAAAAGTGTTAGAATCACTTATGGAGTTACGAACTCAATTTATTGCCTGAGGTGAAAAAATGAAACGCATTGGTATTTTAACCAGTGGCGGCGACGCTCCTGGTATGAATGCGGCCGTTCGTGCAGTTGCTGGTAAAGCAATGGCTGAAGGGTTGGAAGCATACGGCATCAATTACGGCTTTGCTGGATTAGTTGCCGGTGACATTCACAAAATAGAAGCAGCCGACTTAGATGGTGTGATTCAGCGTGGTGGAACTTTATTGTACTCCGCACGTTACCCAGAATTCGCGCATGAAGAAGGTCAATTAAAAGGGATCGAACAATTAAAGCGGTTCGGCATCGATGCTTTGGTTGTTATCGGTGGCGATGGTTCTTATCATGGTGCGTTACGCCTAACAGAACATGGCTATAATACGATTGGTCTTCCAGGGACGATCGATAATGATATTCCTTACACGGACTTCACGATTGGTTTTGACACTGCTGTTAATACGAACGTGCAAGCTCTTGACCGGATTTACGATACGGCGCACAGTCATGACCGGACTTTCGTTGTGGAAGTTATGGGTCGTGGCGCTGGTGACGTTGCTTTATGGTCTGGTGTTTCAATCGGTGCGACTGCGATCGTGGTTCCCGAAGTTGACTGGAGCATGGAAGAAATTGCCAACAAAATCAAGCATAACCGGGCCAATGGTCATCGGAGCAACTTGATTGTGCTAGCCGAAGGTGTCATGGGCGCTCAAGAATTTGTTGAAAAGTTATCTGAATATGGTGACTTTGATGCCCGTGGTAACACCATTGCGCATATGCAACGTGGTGGGAATCCAACTGCTAAAGACCGGGTGATGGCCAGCAAGATGGGGGCCTACGCTGTGGAACTCTTACTTGCGGGTAAGGGTGGTTTAGCGGTTGGGATTCAAAACAACCAACTGGTTAACCACAACATGCTAGATTTATTTGATTCTAAGCATGAGGTTGAAGTATCACTCGACAAACTGAATGATGAGATTTCATTCAAGTAAGCGTGATACGTTTGTTCTTATTTTAATCTGATAAAAATGACGTTAATGTCTTTTTATAAAAACTTTCAAGGGAGAGATTTTTCTTATGAAGAAAACCAAGATTGTTTCAACACTTGGTCCTGCCAGCACCGATACTGACACTATTGTTAAATTAATCGAAGCCGGCGCAAATATTTTCCGCTTTAACTTTTCACATGGTGATCATGAAGAACATTTAGATCGCTTAAACAAAGTTCATGAAGCAGAAAAGATTACGGGTAAGACCGTTGGTATCATGCTTGATACTAAGGGTGCTGAAATTCGGACGACCGTTCAAGCTAACGGGAAATCTGAATACAAGATCGGTGACAAGGTTCGTATTACCATGGACGAATCATTAGATACGACCCATGATAAGATTGCCGTTACTTACAAGAATCTCTTTGATGACGTTCATGTAGGTGGCCATGTCCTCTTTGATGATGGTTTATTAGACATGAAGATCGACGAAAAAGACGAAGCTAACCGCGAATTGGTTACGACTGTTCAAAACGCCGGTGTTTTAGGCTCACGTAAGGGTGTTAACGCTCCTGGCGTTTCAATCAACTTACCTGGGATCACTGAAAAAGACTCAAGCGATATTCGCTTTGGTTTGGATCATGAAATCAACTACATCGCTGCTTCATTCGTTCGTAAGCCACAAGATGTCTTAGACATTCGTGAATTACTTGAAGAAAAGCACATGGAACACGTTCAAATCTTCCCTAAGATCGAATCACAAGAAGGTATCGACAACGCCGATGAAATTCTTAAGGTTTGTGACGGGTTGATGGTTGCTCGTGGTGACATGGGTGTTGAAATTCCTGCTGAAAATGTGCCATTGGTACAAAAGAGTTTAATCAAGAAGTGTAATGCTTTAGGCATGCCTGTTATCACGGCTACCCAAATGTTAGACTCAATGCAAGAAAACCCACGTCCTACTCGTGCCGAAGCTTCTGACGTTGCCAATGCCGTCTTTGATGGTACTGACGCAACGATGCTTTCTGGTGAAAGTGCTAATGGTCTTTACCCTGTTGAATCAGTTGCCATGATGGCTAAGATCGACGAAAAGGCTGAAAACACTTTGGCTGAAAACGGAACATTACAATTAAACCGTTTCGACAAGACAAGTGTTACTGAAACAATCGGGATTGCGATTGCTCGGGCTGCTAAGAACTTGAACATTAAGACGATCGTTGCTGCGACTGAATCTGGCTACACGGCTAAGATGATTTCGAAGTACCGTCCAAATGCTGATATCTTAGCAATCACTTTTGACGAACGGACACAACGTGGCTTAATGGTTAACTGGGGTGTTCAACCAATCGTGGCTGAAAAACCAGAAACCACTGATGACATGTTTGATTTAGCTGCTTCTAAGGCTGTTGAACTTGGTTTTGCCAAGGAAGGCGACTTAATCTTGATCACTGCCGGTGTGCCAGTTGGCGAACGCGGTACAACTAACATCATGAAGATCCAACTAATTGGGTCAAAGTTAGCTGATGGTCAAGGTGTCGGTGATGAAACGGTTATCGGTAAAGCCGTAATCGCAACATCTGCTCAAGAAGCTATCGACAAGGCCGTTGAAGGTGGCGTCTTAGTTACTAAGACGACTGACAAAGACTACTTACCAGCAATCGAAAAGTCAAGTGCTTTAGTTGTTGAAAACGGTGGTTTAACTTCACACGCTGCTGTTGTTGGTATCTCAATGGGAATTCCTGTTATCGTTGGTGTTAAGGATGCAACTAGTGTTATTTCTGATGGTCAATTGATCACAGTTGATTCACGTCGTGGCCTTGTATACCGCGGTGCTTCAAACGCCCTTTAAGATCAAATCTAATTTGATGTTAAAAAGTCGCCGCTTTGCGGCGGCTTTTTATATTACATAAATTGCCTTACTCCAGCCAAATTAGCATGAAACATGCTTGAAAAGTGCCAAATCGTTTGAATGCCTGTTCGTCAGCGAAGGACGTCCTAATCCGACTGCCGAGGCTGGGTGCCAATTGCTGGAACGCAGCCGACGTCGATTTGAGCTAACGCCCAACCCGCGTCATCTCAAATACGAGTCTTATTCTAAGCCGGAAGCAACGCACTTCCGCCTAAGAATAATTTGGCTACTGAGCATTGTCATCCAGCCCATCCAGTCTCAAGAGTGTTCAGGGCCGCGGGTTGAAGTCGAGCATTGATTCGGTGGCGTAGCAAGCACAGGCTTCAGCGGCCCTGAACACGTTTCGGTAAGCCGCTCGAATGGCGGATGAACGGCCACCGAACTTAGCGCAATTTATCGTTGACTATTTTGATACTTGAGCTTTAAACAAAGCATTAGGTGCATTAGCACTTTGTCGGGAGATTAAATCTTACTACGCTGATTCAGAATTAGTGAGTTCTCTCAATATCACTTTCAGTCTGACAATTGATTGATAAAGTTACCATTTATGAAAAACAACGATGAATCCAGCAAAAGTTGGGTATATCCCTGTCAGCCATTCGAATACTGTCCCGACTGGAAGGCGTTTCGGCCAATGCTCAGCGGTGAAATTCCACTTAGCAAGCGTCCTTTGCTTGGTTAGTGGAAGACCAGTATTTAAGACGTGGTCTTCGGCTTAAATCTGTGTCCACCGCGTTCCAGCAATTGGCAGGAATGCCTGGAAGTCGGCGTAGGACGCACTAACTAAGCAAGTTTACGCTACCTCGAACTGTTTCCAGCGGGCTTAAGCTGGTAACATTTGCCGTTGACGATTTGGCACTTTTCAAGCATGATTCCTTCCAAGATTAAAGAACAGGAATCGGTGATTAGTCAGGGGGGGATTGTGAAATTGATGAGTAACGGGCGAACACCCCTCGTAATTCGGGCCGTTTTCAGTTACAATTGATAACACGTGAGGTGTCGTATGGAAAGTTGGTTATTTTTATTAGCAATTTTAGTAGTGGCATGGTTGGGGAAAAATCAGTCCTTGCAAATTGCGACCGTTGTCGTGCTACTCATTAAGTTGATTCCTAATACAAGTAAATTATTGACGACGATTGGTCAAAAGGGAATCAATTGGGGCGTAACGGTAATCACCGTGGCGATTTTGATTCCGATTGCAACTGGTCAAATTGGGTTTCGCGACCTGTGGCATGCGTTTAAATCACCAGTTGGCTGGATTGCAGTCGCATGTGGGGTCCTTGTCTCAGTGCTCTCTTTTCATGGTGTCGGACTGTTGTCAGCGACACCGGAAATTACCGTAGCATTAGTATTTGGCACTATCATGGGTGTCGTTTTGCTCAAAGGGATTGCTGCGGGACCGATTATTGCGGCCGGCATTACTTATTGCATTATTCAAGTCTTACATTTAAGTTTACAGTAATTAAGAACACGTGCGTCATTTTTTAGATGGACGTTCAGAGGAGTTATCACATGGATAGTATTATTGGAACGGTGGTTACAGCGAAGGTAACCGATGAAAATGATGAAGCATACTTCGTACAAGTAGACGGTCAAACGTTATGGGTCGATAAAATGGAACCAGAGCAGCCATTACACATTGGTGGACTATATGAAGGCTTTGTCTACGAGAATGAAGATCACCATTTACAAATGACACGCTTGGTTCCAGAGATTTCGTTCGATCACTTTGTGTGGGGCACAGTTGTCCGGACGCGTCATGATCTCGGTGTCTTTGTCGATGTTGGGCTACCAAACAAAGACTTGGTGGTGTCACTGGACGAGTTGCCGACCATTAGTCGGTTATGGCCAAAGAAAGATGATCGCTTATACGTTAAATTAGCCCGAGATAATAAACAACGCTTATGGGCTACTTTAGCGGAGTTGACAGATTTTGAAGCTATTGCCAAGCCGTATGATCGAGAACAAGTCAAAAACACTGATACGATGGCCACTGTTTTTCGACTGAAGATGGCGGGAACTTCGGTGATTACTGATGATAATCATCTAGGCTTCGTTCATCCATCAGAGCGTGAACAGGAACCGCGCATGGGGCAACACGTCAAAGCGCGGGTGATTGGTCATTTGCGGGATGGCGAACTGAATTTATCGTTGAAACCGCGGGGCTATGAAGAAATTGGTGACGATGCCCAGATGTTACTAGCAGCCTTGCAACACCAAGCCGACCACGCACTGCCCTTTTGGGACAAGAGCGATCCCGATGATATTCGTAATTATTTCGGTATCAGCAAGTCACAATTTAAGCGTGCCGTGGGTAACTTGTTGAAGCAACGCTTGATTAGCCAACAACCAGGTGAAATCAAGCTCGTCAAGATTGCTGATGAGCAAGCCGACGATTGATCAAAAAATGCAGGACCAGCTTGCTGATTACCTGCATTTTTTGCGTGTTGAACGGGGACTGGTCGAGAATACGATCAAGAGTTACGCTCAGGATCTAACCACGTTCAGCGAGTACTTAATGAGTCAGCAGATCACGGACTATCGTGTGGTTGATCGGTACGTCCTCTTGAATTATTTGCAGTATTTAGATGAAGCGGGCAAGTCGCGCAATACGATTATTCATAGTGTTTCAAGTCTACGCAAATTTTTTCAATATTTAGCGCAGATGCACGCCATCGATACGGATCCCATGTTAAAGATCGATACGCCTAAGCGGGCCCAACATTTGCCGCAAGTACTATCACCACGGGAAGTCGAACGCTTACTGGCTGTTCCTAAGCTGAATACACCGTTGGGATTGCGCGACCGGACTTTATTGGAGGTCATGTATGCGACGGGGCTACGGGTCAGCGAAACAATCAATTTAACTATGGATGACTTGCACTTGGACTTGGGACTGATTCAAACGATTGGGAAGGGCGATAAGGAACGGATTATTCCCATTGGGGATGTGGCGATTGATTTTATTACTCGGTATTTGAAGACGGCGCGGCCTAAGCTTGTGTCGGCCAAACGTCGGAATACGTACTTATTCATTAACAATCATGGTGGTAAGCTAAGCCGACAGGGCGTCTGGAAAAATCTGAAGGCGGAAGTTAAAGCAGCCGGAATTGAAAAAAATGTTACGCCACATACGTTACGACATTCGTTTGCTACGCATATTTTGGAAAATGGTGCGGATTTGCGAGTTGTCCAAGAATTATTGGGACACGCCGATATTTCAACGACCCAAATTTATACGCATATTTCAAAAAAACGCTTAGCTGAGGTTTATAATAAGTACCATCCACGGGCCTAGTGGCGTGCAAAGTCAAGCAGAGGCAAGGGAGGCGATACTGTGCTCGTTAAATATCGTAAGGATTATGAGAAAGTGGCGATGGGGCTACTATCATTTATCCCTGATTTTAAAGATTTAGCGCATTTACAAACTGAGATGACGTGGTACCAGTCAACTGATGACCATCAGTTATTGTTATGGCGTCAAGGTGACGGTGACTTTTGCGGTATTATTGGCATTGAAGTTGGCAGCGACTTTATCTTGCTACATCATGACTCATTATCACCTGAGGAACGAACGGCGGCCAATCAATATCAAATGTTAGATGAGCTCGCTGCGTTGTATCCGAACCAACGGGTCATGGGAACTTTAGAAATGGCGCCAATCATTGGTGCGTGGGAGCGTAATCGTGACAAACAATCAACAACCAATCACCATTAAAATTTCAGAATTTGAGGGACCTTTGGATTTGTTACTGCACCTTATTCGACAAAATAAGATGGATATTTATGATATTCCAATCGCGGCGATTACCCAACAGTATTTGGACTACTTGCATTCCATGCGAGCGTTGAAATTGGACATTGCTGGCGACTATTTGGTCATGGCGGCGACTTTGATGACGATCAAAAGTCGTTTCTTGTTACCACAGCCCGAACCAGATGATGTTGATGACGGCAATGACGAAGAGGATCCCCGTGATTCACTTGTTGCTGAATTATTAGCCTATAAAGTTTATCAAGAAGCTGCTGGCGAGTTACGGACTAAGGAACAGGCCCGGCACCAACATTTTACGCGCGAAGCGATGCTCGTGCCGGCCGATTTAAGTGCGCCCAAGCTTACCGCGGGGATCACGTTGGATGACTTGCAAGCGGCGTTTCGGCAACTGGTGGCTAAACGGCGACGGGTACGGACATTAACGAAAACGGTCGTAGCGGAAACGATTAACATTGATGAACGAATGACGCAAATTACCACACAGCTGCAGCAGCAACCACAGGGCTTAGACTTTGCTGAGCTGTTTACGGTCAGTGCTAGCGATGAAATGTTAGTGACAACCTTTATGGCTGTGTTAGAATTAACCAAGCAGGATCAGTTGGCCTTGCAACAAGCTGCGCCGCTGAGTCCGATTCATTTATATTTACGACAGGATGAACAGCATGACGAACATTGAACAAATTGAAGGATTATTATTTGTGGCGGGTGATGAAGGCATCACAGTTGCTGAGATTGAGCACGCCACGGGATTTGCCAAACCGGCGATTACGACGATGCTGACACAACTGGCTACGAAGTATCAGCAAGACGCAGACAGTGCGTTAATGATCTTATCGACGGCGAATACTTACCGATTAGCGACCAAGTCTGAGGTGGCCTCAGTATTAAAACGGTACTTTGAGGCTCCCTTAACGACCAGTCTGTCACAAGCTTCGTTGGAAGTGTTAGCCATTATTGCGTATCGGCAGCCATTGACGCGAATTGAGATTGATGAGATTCGCGGTGTGCATAGTGGCTCAACGATTCAAAAACTCGTTTTGCGGCAGTTGGTGACTGAGACGGGGCGCTTGAATGAACCGGGACGACCAATCCTATATGGCACAACGGAGCTATTTTTGGATTACTTTGGGCTAAAATCTTTGGATGATTTACCAACGATTGATTTGGCCGCGTTAAGTGACGCTGAACATCCGGCGCCGGAGACGGACCTCTTTTTAAATGCATTTCAAGATAAATTACAAGCAGAACGTGAGGATAAATAATGGCAGAACGATTACAAAAAGTGATGGCGGAAGCAGGAATTGCTTCGCGGCGTAAGTCAGAAGTGTTGATTACGTCTGGCCATGTTAAGGTTAATGGGACGACTGTCACCACGCTTGGTGTCAAAGTTGAACCTAGTGACCGTGTCGAAGTAGATGGCGTGCCGTTGAATGCGGAAAAACTCGTGTATTATTTATTTTATAAGCCACGGGGGGTCGTGACGACGGTTCATGATGAAAAAGGCCGTAAGACGGTGCTGGACTTTTTTGAAGATGTGTCTGAACGAATCTACCCAGTGGGGCGGTTAGACTATGATACATCAGGTTTATTGATCATGACTAATGACGGCGCCTTAGCAAATCGGTTAACTCATCCAAAGTACGAAGTCAAGAAGACTTATTTGGCTAAAGTCGAAGGGGTGCCAACGAATGCTGATCTCAAGCAATTACGCTTAGGGGTTGAAATCGATGGCCGTAAAACGGCACCGGCCAAGTCGAATCTGTTAGATAGTGATCATAAGAAAAATAATGCGCTAGTCCAATTAACAATTCACGAAGGCCATAACCACCAAGTAAAGAAAATGTTAGCGGCGGTTGGTCATCCAGTGACTAAGTTAAAGCGTGAACGTTATGGGGTCCTCGACTTGCAGAGTTTACAACCTGGGGAGTACCGAAAATTGAAGCCAATTGAAATTAGTAAGTTAAAAGGTGAACGATAGCGCTTGCATTTTTGGACGAAAGCCGTTAAAATGAATTTGTAAAAATAAATATTGGTTCATCTTCAGGGCAGGGTGTAATTCCCGACCGGCGGTAATAACCCGCGACCTATGCGGCTGCATAGTGATTTGGTGTAATTCCAAAGTCGACAGTAAAGTCTGGTATAAAGAAGATCGAGCTTATTTGCCAAGCGTTGCAAGTAAGTCCGCCCGGATGACAGTTAGTGTGATTGGGTGGACTTTTTTTGTTTGAACAACTGGTAATGCGGTTCATTGAAGATGACCCATAGGAGGGTGCGTTATGCAACATACAACGTTACACCGACTAGTGGGCATAGCCTTACTCGGTGCCATTGCGTATATTTTAATGTTAGTGGAGTTTCCGATTTTACCGATTGCGCCATGGATGAAGATTGATTTTTCGGATATTCCGATTCTAATTGGTCTGTTTCTTTTTGGTGTGGGGGGTGCGTTCGTCATCACCATTATCAAGTTGCTGCTTCATTCAGCGATGATGGGGTTTGCCATCTATGATTTAATCGGTTCCCTAGCTAGTTTTCTGGGAACGGCAGTGCTGATCTTAGCCTTTGCGCTAGTGCTGCGTTATTATCGTGGTAATCCTAAGTGGCGAATGCCCGTGGCAATTGCGGTGGCGACAATTGGTCTAGTGGTCATTGAATCGTTAGCCAACTTGACGTTCGTCTTGCCATTCTACTTGCAGGTGATGGGGATGAAGCTCAGCATGTCGTTGAATACGGTTGTGCTAGTGGCTGTGATTCCGTTCAATCTAATCAAGGGACTGTTAGTCGGTAACGTCTTCTGGCTGGTCTATCAACGGCTAGCTAAATGGTTAGGCAACCATAATCAACTTATGAGCCGAATTTAATCAAAATAATTGGGGTGGTCACTAATTGCGTAACTGCAAGGTGACTGCCTTTTTTATTGGTCGCCATCGTGATATTCTTAAATACGCGTAGTGTTGATCAATCATGGGCCCAGCCTTTATCGCAACTAGTTTTTAAATGCGTACTTGGTAATGGCTGATACAGGATGCATTGAAAGGTTTTTTATCTTACTAGAAATGCTTGGAAGCTAGTGACTGAGCGGCTTAATTTATCCTTTGCTAGTAGCTATTAGCTGGGCATCCATGACTTTGAAAAATATCCGGTGATCGTTTAAATAAAAGTATCAACAAAATACTTGGAGGGAGGACTCACCGTGTTTACAGACTACGTTCTATTGTTATTCAGTCCGACACCGCGACGGGCAAAGGGGTTGTTCAATGTGTTGCGTGGTCGCCGCACGGTCTCAACACTTTTTGCCGGGTTGACAGCAGGGTGTTTAGAACTACTTGACAGCTGGCACGGTGTCCCCTTAGAAGACTTCATGGCAGCGACTGCTGTCCTAGAAGAAAATGGGCAATTAGTCAGTACGGCAACGGGATGTTGGCAATTAACGCCGGCTGGTGAGCAGCGCCAAGCAAAATTGCGACAAACGTTATACTTACCTCAAGCTTTCCAGGCGTTTCAAACGACGGACGTTCGTCGCTTTATGGCTATTAGTCAGCTAGCACTGCAAGTAGTTTCTGAATTAGTTCATCATGATCGTCATTACTATCCGGTGACGACTGATCCGGGCATCCAAGCACAGGTCAAGCGCTGGTTACGACAACAACCGAAGTCGGAGCTTGGTGGCCAAGTTCATGCAGCGCTGACGGCTTTCTTAACGAGCCTGTCGGTACCAGATTTGCCGACAGTGTTTGTCCAAGGCTTAACGGGTTATCAAGAACCAGGCCTTACTAATGAACAATTAGCCGAACAATTAGGCCGTCAGCCGCTCGAAACCGGCTTGATGCGGACGGATGCTATTTGTCAATGGATCAATTGGCTGCAACAACATCAAACAACCGATCCATTGTGGAATCTATTGGCACCTTTAAAGCAATCTAGCGCGATCAGTAAAAGTGCCTGGCAGACGTATCAAGCTTTTGTCAAGACTAACCAACTGGCAACAATTGCACAGACGAGGCGCTTGAAATTAAGTACGGTTCGGGAGCACTTGCTAGAAGTTGCAATCTGGTTACCCCAGTTTCCGTTTGAGTCGGTGCTAAGTAGCACTTTGATGCAGCAGTTGACCACTATTTTTGTCAATCGCCCCGATATTGCGAACTGGTCGTTTCAAGATGCACAAGTTGCAATGCCTACCTTAGATTTTTTTGAGTTCCGGCTATTTCAAATTATGAGGTGTCACCATGTCAGAGGATGAGTTATATCAGTTATTAAAAACAAAGTATGGCTTTAACGAATTTCGGCCTGGTCAATTAACGGTTATCCAGAAATTGTTAGCGGGCCAAGATGTTTTGGCCGTATTGTCAACGGGGACTGGCAAATCGCTGATTTATCAACTAGTCGGGGCTGCGTTGCCGGGACTTGTTGTGGTAGTGTCACCACTTATCTCGTTGATGCAAGATCAGGTGGCCCGTTTGAACTATCAGGGCGAAAAACAAGTCGCGGCCCTAACATCACAGTTAGACTATGGTGCTCGTCAGCGGTTACTGAATCATTTGGCACAAATAAAATTCTTATTTGTTTCACCAGAAATGTTAGGTCAAGATGTGATTCAAGCAGCACTGATGCAAGTGCCATTAGCACTGTTAGTCATCGATGAGGCGCACTGCATTTCAACTTGGGGCCCGGATTTTCGCCCGGATTATCGACGTCTCGGCCACATTCGCCAGCAATTAGGCTCACCGCGAACACTAATGTTAACCGCAACGGCAACACGGCAAGTCCGGCAAGATATTGTGACACAACTAGCTGTTCCTAGCGCGCAGCAAGTCTTATATTCGGTTAACCGTCCTAATATTTATTTGGCGGTTGAACAAGTTAACGATGAAGCTAGCAAACGGGCTACCTTACAACATTTAGTGACGAGCACTCGCGGGCCAGCAATCGTCTATTTTACTTCCAAACGGCAAACTGACTTAATTGCTGAATGGTTGCGGACAACGACAACCTTACGAGTGGCTGCTTATCATGCGGGCTTAGCGGCTGATGACCGCTTTAAAATCCAACAGCAATTCATGGCGGGGCAATTGGATGTTATCTGTGCAACGTCGGCGTTTGGGATGGGGATTAATAAAGCGGATATTCGCTTAGTGATTCACTATCATTTGCCAACGACTTTAGCTGATTATGTTCAGGAGATTGGTCGCGCGGGCCGGGATGGTCACCAGGCGATGGCCATCATGCTCTATGCACCAGGGGATGAGAATCTTGTGCGTAATCTGAACGAATTGACGGCTGCCACGCCTAACGAGATCCAGCAAGATTATGCACGTTATCAAGCGAAACAACCCCCGGTCGATGACCGTAGTACGGTCTTGCAATCGTACTGGCAGCAGGGGGCGACACCAGCGATGGTTGCAACGATTTTTGCTGATCGGCAAGTTGCGAAGGAACGTGAACTGCGGGCTTTGATGGTCTATGTGCAAACAACAACTTGTCATCGAGCTGTGATGTTAGCTTATTTTGATGAGTCCGCAGTTCCACATACGGCACAATGTTGTCAACTTGCTGGTGAACCACTGCCACTGACCGCATTAGGGTTGACGGCGGTCAGAGCAGTTACGACGACACCAACAATATCGTGGGAGCAACGCTTAGCTCAATTGTTTTTACTAAATTCTTAAAGAAATCAATTCAGGGTTATGTTACAATATTGATTGAAAGTTTTTTGAGGAGGAACACCCTATGAGTCAAAAAAATGAGAATGACAAATCCCAAGCGGATAAGCCGTGGGACAAAACTTTTGAAGACGATCGGGATGACTCGGGCAACTTATCGCGAACTCAAAAACGAAAACAAGACAGTAGCAACTCAACATTAACGACCGTTTTAGTGGTCTTGATTTTGTTGCTTGCTTTGGCGCCAATTGGCTATTTTTTGGTGAAAAAGAATTCGCTTAATAATCCGCAACAGACCGAACAAGTTGCTAGTTCGAGCTCGAAAAAGTCATCGGCCAGTGTTGCTGACAGCAAGTCTTCGGTTGCTGCTAGCAAGAAAAAAGCGGCCGCATCGTCGAAAAAAGCTGCTGCCAAGAGCAGTAGCTTGGCATTGGCTAGCTCTAAAGCAGCCAGTTCCAAGGCGGCTAGTTCAGCCGCTGCTAGTTCAAAAGCAAGTGCGAGTACTGAAGACAGTAGCAGTACTAGCAGCAGTAGCTCCTCAGAATCATCTTCAAGCGCCAAGTACGTCACGGTAGAAGCCGGTCAAGGGGTCTACCGGGTCGCTACGAATGCTGGAATTTCAGTGGATAAATTGTTAGAGCTAAATGGTTTATCATCTGGGGCAACGATTTCAGCTGGTCAACGGTTACGTGTCCGTTAATACACGATTTTTGCAGATTGTGAGGGGTTAGTTAATGGCTAAGCAAGCATTACAGGTGGCCATCGATGGTCCGGCTTCAGCTGGCAAGAGTACCGTAGCCAAACTAGTTGCAAAACGGTTTGGCTATATTTATGTTGATACGGGTGCGATGTACCGAGCAGTGACGTATTGGGCGATGCAACAACACGTTGATCTGGCGGATGAAGCAGCCGTCGTTACAGCGATGCAAACGCTCAAGATTAGTTTCAAGCCTGGAGAACCAGATCAACTCGTCTTTGCTAACCAGGAAGACATCACGGCGGCAATTCGTCAACCAGACGTTACGAATAACGTCTCAACGATTGCAGCATTACCGCAAGTACGCACGATTTTAACGGATCAACAGCGTGAAATGGCAACTGCCGGTGGGATTGTGATGGACGGTCGTGATATTGGTACCACGGTGCTACCCAAGGCCGAAGTTAAGATCTTTTTAGTAGCTTCGGCGGCGGAACGTGCTAAGCGCCGGTACGCCGAAAATATCAAGAAGGGCATCGACACACCCTTAGCTCAGTTACAGGCTGAGATTGAATTACGTGATCATAAAGATTCAACGCGTAAAGTGTCACCATTAACACAGGCAACAGACGCCACGCTCGTTGATACGACGCCAATGTCAATTGACGAAGTTGTGGCCGCCATTGCGGAAATTATTACAAAAAAACAAAGTTCAACAATCTAATTGTATTAACTTAATGCTTTTAGCTAGCTTTTCATTGCGTTTTCAGCTATGATATAGGTTAGAGTTATTGTTGACAGGAGGAAATTTGCATGAGTGAAAACGAAAACAGCCAAGAGAAAAATGAACTTTTAGACGCTTTAAATAGCGTTGAAGAAGTAAACGTCGGTGACGTTGTTAAGGGTGAAGTCTTAGCAATCGACGACGACAAACAAGTAATTGTTGGTATCCAAGGTACCGGTGTTGAAGGGGTCGTTCCTTTGAAGGAACTCTCAACACAACGGGTTGACGATGTCAACGAAGCCGCTAAAGTCGGTGATGTGTTAGACTTGGTTGTCATTTCTCGGATTGGCAGCGACAAGGAAAACGGCAGTTATTTACTGTCACATCGTCGGTTAGAAGCTCGCAAAGTTTGGGACGATGTTGAAAAAGAATACGAAGCAGGTCATACGATTAAAGCTCCGGTAACGCAAGTTGTTAAGGGCGGGTTAGTCGTTGACGCTGGTGTTCGTGGCTTCATCCCTGCCTCAATGATTGATGATCATTATGTTGAAGACTTAAACGCCTACAAAGGCCAAGAACTTGAACTTAAGATTATTGAAATCGAACCTAGCGAAAACCGTTTGATCTTATCACATCGTGCCGTTGTTGAAAAACAACGCGAAGCACAACGTGAAGAAGCTTTGAAGACCTTGCAAGCTGGTGATGTCGTTGAAGGTAAAGTTGCTCGTTTGACGAACTTCGGTGCCTTTGTTGACCTCGGTGGTATTGATGGTTTGGTTCACGTTTCAGAAATTTCATACGACCGGGTTGAGAAGCCTGCTGATGTATTGAAGGTCGGTCAAGAAGTTACGGTGAAGATTTTATCCGTTGATGCTGACCGCGAACGTGTTTCATTATCAATCAAAGCTACTTTACCAGAACCTTGGGATGGTATTGAAGAAAAAGCCCCACAAGGTGCCGTACTTGATGGTAAAGTTAAGCGTTTGACGAGCTTTGGTGCCTTTGTGGAAGTCTTCCCTGGTGTCGAAGGGTTAGTTCATATTTCACAAATCTCACACCAACACATTGCAACACCAAACGATGTCTTAAAAGTTGGTCAAGAAATCAAAGTCAAAGTCTTGGATGTTCGTCCAGACGAAAAGCGGTTAGCTTTATCAATTAAAGCTTTGGAAGAAAAGCCACAAACTGCTGACGATGATAACGAAAGTCAACCAGAACGTCGGAGCAATAACAACCGTCGTCGTAACAACAACCGGGATAACCGGACTGCTAGCGAACGTTCAACGGCTAATGCTCCTGAAGAATCAACTGGTTTCACTTTAGGTGATTTGATCGGTGACGAATTGAAGAATGCTGAAAGCAACAATGATGAAAACTAATCATTGATTGATTAAAAATACCCTTCAAGCTTGCCTTGAAGGATATTTTTTTAGGAACAGATTAGTTGGTGTTACCAATTAATTTGAGACTCGTAGCAGGAACCTGACGCTACGAGGGCAAAGGAGGAATTAAACATGGCAAAACCAGTTGTCGCCATTGTTGGGCGACCAAACGTTGGTAAATCCACAATTTTCAATCGGATTGCTGGTGATCGAATCTCAATCGTTGAAGATACACCGGGGGTCACCCGTGACCGGATTTATGCCAATAGTGAGTGGCTTGGTCAGGAATTTAGTTTAATTGATACCGGGGGGATTGATATTGAAGACGCCCCGTTTATTAAGCAAATTACACAGCAAGCCGAAGTCGCTATTGATGAAGCCGACGTCATTATCTATTTAGTTAGTATTAAGGAAGGCGTTACTGACGCTGATGAACACGTTGCGCAAATCTTGTACCGGTCGAATAAGCCGGTCGTGTTAGCGGTCAATAAAGTTGATAATCCTGAATTACGCAGTGAGGTCTATGACTTTTACTCACTCGGCTTTGGCGATCCATATCCGCTTTCAGGGGCCCATGGACTGGGACTCGGGGATTTGTTGGACGCGGTCATCAAAAACTTCCCTGAAAAAAGTGGTGACGAGGAACCTGGAACGATCCGCTTTAGTTTGATTGGTCGGCCGAACGTTGGTAAATCATCAATCGTTAATGCCTTGCTAGGTGAAGACCGGGTGATTGTTTCTGACGTGGCTGGGACGACGCGGGATGCGATTGACACCAAGTTTACGGATCAAGACGGCGATCGATTCGTGATGGTCGATACGGCCGGAATTCGTAAAAAGGGAAAAGTCTACGAAAATACTGAACGTTATAGTGTGATGCGGGCCCTTAAAGCGATCGATAATAGTGACGTGGCGCTCTTCGTTATTAACGGTGAAGAAGGCATTCGCGAGCAGGACAAGCGGGTAGCTGGCTATGCTCACGAAGCCGGTAAGGGCATTATCATCGTGGTCAATAAGTGGGATCTTGTTAAGAAAGATAATCATACTATGCAAGAGTTCGAAGCTTATATTCGCGATCAGTTTGTTTACTTGAGTTATGCGCCCATTATCTTTGTTTCAGCCAAAACGAACCAGCGATTGGAACAACTACCGGCGCTGATCAAGAAGGTCAATACGAACCATATGCGGCGGATTCAATCCTCAGTCTTGAATGATGTGATCATGGATGCCATCGCCATGAATCCAACACCTAGTGATAATGGTAAGCGGCTACGGGTCTATTATGCGACGCAAGTGGCCATTCAGCCGCCGACCTTCGTGGTCTTCGTTAATGATCCTGATATGATGCACTTTTCATACGAACGGTTCTTAGAGAACCAGATTCGGAACGCGTTTGATTTTACCGGAACGCCGATCCATATGATCGAACGCCGACGTAAGTAAGCAAAAGCGCGTAAAATCGGCATTTTAGCACAATTCCAGATTGATGTAAACGATTATCATCTTTTTGCGCATTTTTCGTCAAAAAGGCTAAAAAAGCTTGCTATTACGGCATTCCTATGCTATCTTTGATGAAGAAATGATGCTTGTTATCGTTTCTCTCATTTTTGGACCACTCAAAAATGATCATCTGGATCAACGATGTTAAAAAGCACGGCGATCCTTCACTCTGTAACGGGGAGGTGAATCAAACATGGCAAACAAAGCTGAATTAGTTAACAACGTTGCTGCGGCAACTAACTTAACGAAGAAAGACGCAACTGCTGCAGTTGACGCAGTCTTTGCATCAATCCAAGACACTCTTGCAAAGGGTGAAAAAGTTCAACTGATCGGATTTGGTAACTTTGAAGTACGTGAACGTGCTGCTCGTAAGGGCCGTAACCCACAAACTGGTGACGAAATCCAAATTCCTGCAAGCAAAGTACCTGCATTTAAGCCAGGGAAAGCTTTAAAGGACGCAGTTAAATAATGCATATCAGTTAATGAAATGCAAACATGAAAGTCAGTATAGCGACCGTTATACTGGCTTTTTTGCTGTCGTCTGCGGTATGATAGACTGTCAGGTCAAGCGACGGAACAACCGGTGCCGTGATTCGTAAAGAAAGCGGTAAGCGGTCCGTTAAATAAATAATGTAACCGCAAAGTCTGAATGAAGTGGTACTTGGTGGTTTAAAGGATGGGTGTAATGAGTTATTCAGAAAAAATGCTCGCGGCACTATCAAACGGGCAAATTGATACGGCCAAAAAACACTTTGCGTGGGCCTTACGTAAAGATGATGATGAGACACTGTATAGTTTGGCTGAGGAGTTATACGGTCTCGGCTTTTTGAAGCAGGCAGAGCGGGTCTATAAGAAGTTATTGGCAAAGTATCCGGATGAAGATGACTTGCGAACAAGCCTCGCGGATATTGCGATTGATGAAGATGACACGGATTTGGCGCTAAACTACTTACAACAAGTCCAACCAGATTCACCGGCCTATGTCCAAGCGTTACTTGTTGAAGCAGATTTATATCAGACGCAGGAATTATTTGAAGTTAGTGAACAAAAGCTGAAAGAAGCCTATCAATTGGCACCAGATGAACCAATTGTTGAGTTTGCGCTAGCTGAGTTTTATTTCTTGATTCGCAACTATGGTCAAGCGACGCGCTTCTACTTGGATTTGATCAAGCAAGGGCAAGTAGAGCTTTCTAAGGTTAATTTAGTTGAACGACTAGGCGTTGCTTACGCGGAGTCGGGACGCTTCGAACAAGCAGTAGGCTATTTAGAACAGATCAAGCCAGCTAAATTAACACCGGACAGTCAGTTTGAATTAGGGTTCACTTACTTGCAATTGAAGGAACCACAAAAAGCAGTTGATATTTTTAATAAGTTGCGGGAACAAGATGACCAGTATGCTTCCTTATATCCATACTTGGCTCAGGCACAAGAGCAATTGCACCAGCTAGATCAGGCGTTATTGACGCTTCAAGAAGGGTTAGCCGTTGATCAGTACAATGAACAATTGTACTTGCAAACGGCGCGCTTGGCCTTGAAATTAGACGATCAGGAGCTAGCTGAAAAATATTTGCGTGAAGGGTTGAGTATCGATCCTGATAATCTAACCACTGTGCTGGAGCTTTCCAATTTGTTAGTACAGCGGGAACGTTATCAAGATAATATTGAATTGTTGGATCAGTATCTACGGAGCGATGAGTTTGACCCGCAGTTTTATTGGAACTTAGCCATCTCTAACGATCGATTGGATCACTTCCAGGCCGCAAAAGATAATTATGAGGCAGCGTACCCGTTCTTTGAGCATAATAAGGATTTCCTTAAACCGGCGATTTACTTCTTCCGGGAAGCGGGTTTGACTGATGATACAGTTGCTGCGCTGCGCAATTACCTGATGATTGAACCCGATGATGGTGAGATGGTGGCAATGCTAGAAGATTACGAAGATCAGGGTTACTAGTTGAAAACACTTTCATCTTTGGTAGAATAAACTTAGAGTAAATCTAAGTAAGGAGCCTATCATTGTGAAAGTAGCGATTATTGCCACCGATTTAGACGGAACCTTTTTAAGAGATGATCATCAGTTTGATCATGGCCGATTTCAGGCCCAGTTAGACCAGATGAATGCACAAGGCCAGCACTTTGTTGTGGCTAGCGGCAATCAGTTACAACACTGTATTGACGTTTTTGAGGGCATCAGGGGCGAACTGACGTATGTCGCCGAGAATGGCGGTCTCGTCATTGATAATCACGGTAACGTCTTGGCTGAAAGCTTGATTGAGCCGACGTTGTATCAGGAATTATTAACCTATGTGGCAAACGAACCCGCGTTAGCTGGTGCGGAAATCTCCATTTCAGGAAAACAGGCCGCTTACATTCGGCCACAAGATGATAGTCCGATTATGCGCTATTATTTGAGCCGGTTGCAGGTGGTACCATCATTATCAACGATTGATGACCATATCTATAAGGCCACTTTTAGTTGGCAGGATACGGATGCCAATGCGCATGCGGATCTGATCAACCAGCAATTTGCCGGCCGCTTGCGAGCGACAGTCAGCGGGGGGAATGGCTTAGATGTCATTCCACCCCACGTCAATAAGGCCTCTGGACTAGCCTACTTGCAGTCGCATTGGCAAGTGACCGCTAGCCAAACAGCGGCTTTTGGTGATAATGGCAACGATTTAGAAATGTTGCGTGAAGCTGATTATAGTTATGCGATGCAAAATGCGATTATGCCAGTCAAGCAGATGGCAACGTACCTCACACCTTATGATAATAATCATGATGGCGTGTTGGCTGCAATTGAAACGTTGATCTGATAGTGATAGCGGTCTGAGACCTGCTTGATTGCTGGTTGCATCTTATTTAGAAAAGTGTTGGACTTAGCGTTATTATCGCTTTGAGTCCAACACTTTTTGGCAATTAAACGACTATTAATCACGGCTGTGGCGGTAACATAGACATCAGCCACGACGCTTTCTAAGCGAATTGTGACCGGAAGTCGAAGCTTGTCTGAAATCAGTGAGGATTCTCCTGCCTAATTTGGCGATTGTCTGCTAAAATATAAGGTAACACGCATTGTGCTAATTAGCTTAATCTTGAGGAGGAATTTATTGTGGTAAAAGTAATTGTTGCCGGCTACAAAGGTCGGATGGGTAGCACGGCTGCTCAAATGGTTATTGATAATCCTGATTTTGAATTGGTGGGTGTTTACGATGCTCGCAGTAGTGAACAGAATTTGAACGAGGATGATCGGTTCAAGGATCAAGACGTTCCAGCCTTTCATGATTTAGACCAAATTAAGACGGATGCCACGGTATGGATTGACTTTACCATTCCAACGGCTGTTTATGAAAATGCTAAGTTTGCACTTAACCATGGCATCTCACCCGTCATTGGGACAACCGGGATGACCGATGAACAAGTTGCTGATTTGCAAGCATTAGCTAAGGACAAGCAAGTTGGTGGGTTAATTGCGCCTAATTTCGGTATCAGTGCTGTTTTGCTCATGCAATTTGCGCAACAAGCAGCTAAGTACTTCCCTGACGTTGAAATTATCGAAATGCATCATGACGATAAAATCGATTCGCCAAGTGGGACCGCCATTAGTACGGCTAAGAAGATTGCTGAAGTGCGGCAGCCTAAACAACAAGGCAATCCTGACGCAACTGAAACCTTACCAGGGGCACGTGGTGCTGAATATGAAGGCATGCGGATCCACGCTGTGCGGTTACCTGGGTTAGTGGCGCACGAAGAAGTCATGTTTGGTGGCCCTGGTGAAGGCCTAACGATTCGCCAAGACTCATTTGACCGGATCTCATTTATGACTGGGGTAAAAGTGGCGGTTGAAAAAGTGAACCAGTATCATGAACTCTTCGTTGGTTTGGAGCATTTACTATGATCTTGACGCAGTTACCAGCTGAGTTTCAAGCAGCCAAGCCGATTCTTGATACGATTGAGGCGGCGGGCTATGAAGCGTACTTTGTTGGTGGGTGTGTTCGCGATACGATCTTGGGTAAACCATTGCACGATGTGGACATTGCCACCAGTGCGTTTCCAGCTGAAGTCAAACAATTATTCAAACGAACGGTTGATACAGGTATCGAGCACGGTACGGTGATGATCTTAGACCACGGTAATGGCTACGAAACGACGACGTTTCGAACTGAGTCTGGCTACCAAGATTTTCGGCGGCCTGATCAGGTAACGTTCGTGCGGTCGTTGCAAGATGATCTTAAACGTCGTGATTTTACGATCAACGCCTTAGCAATGACGGCTAATGGTAAAGTGATCGATTTATTCGATGGCTTAGCAGATTTAGAGCAAGGGGTCTTGCGTGCCGTCGGGATAGCCGAGGCGCGTTTCCATGAAGATGCGTTGCGGATGATGCGGGCGGTTCGGTTTGCGAGCCAGTTAGGCTTTACTATTGAACCACAGACTGAACAAGCGATTGCCGATAATGCGACTTTACTGACGAAGATTGCCGTAGAACGGACGCGAGTCGAGTGGGAAAAATTATTGATGGGCCAACACCCAATCGCTGGCTTGACGGGCCTGTTGACCACTGGGTTATATCGTTATATGCCAGCAATGGCTGATCAAGAAGGACTGTTACGTCAATTAATGGCCTTACCGACTTGGCATTTGACGAGTATTGAGAGTACTTGGACCTTGCTCAGTTGGACGATGCGATTGACGGATGAAGCTGCAGTTCGGCATTTGTTAAAGATGTGGAGGACCAGTAATGAGTTGATTAGTCACGTTACGACAGCTGTTAAGGCCGTAGCCGCGTTAAAACGTGCGGGTCGGCTAACTGCTCAAGAGAACTTTTACACGGGCTTAGACGCGCTGACAACAGCTAATCAGGTGGCAACCATTCTAGGCTTTGGCCAGGATCAGACGGAATTGGCACGGGCCTATGCTGATTTACCGATTCACGATAAGCATGAACTGGCAATTAATGGTGGCGACTTAGTGAAAGCGAAGTTAGTGACGCCCGGACCGATGATGGGACAAATCTTAACGGCTTGTCTACAGGCCGTGATTACCAAACAAGTTGCCAATCAACAGGATGATTTGCTTGATTTTGCAGGGATGGTAGCGGATTCAAAAAACCATTGATATTTTCTATGAATCTGTTACGATAAAGGTGAAACTAATTCAATGAGGTGATTTAAATGGAACGAGCATTAGAAGCATTGAAATTTCATTTTCGGAATGGTGACACTTGGACAGTTCATCATCAAGATATCTCGGACCTATGGATTGGCCGGGTAACGACTAGTTATGGTCGGATTAAGGGTGGTCATATGACCATCATTCACCCTTGCAAGTCATTTAAAGCTGAATTTACACCAGATGCAGATGCTATCGATCCCGAAACGACACAGCTATCATCCGTAACCAGTGGGATGTTCGAACGGGTCACCCACTATCAAGATATTGAAAAAATTGATATTTTATTCGGTGATGAGCGGGGCAGCGAGCAAATTTATTTGCCATTTAAGCCACGAGATGCTGATGGCATCGACAATATTTATCAGACTAGTTCGTTAACCGCTGAAGGTAAGCTGCACTTAGTGGTTGACGACGAACGGACTGTTTTTGACGTTTATGGTGATCATAAAAATTAGTTCGTAATAAAACTCTTGGCGCCTAAATGGGCGCCAGGAGTTTTTTTATAAACGCATTTGGAAATTAGACCGTGATCATTAAGAAATATTAACTTTGATTTGCGCGTTTGTCAGTTGTGTTTTAGGTCGATTCTAGCTAAGATAGAACTTAATGATGTAAAAAAAGGGTGGATCGCAAGAATGCAAACTTTAAGAGCAGAAAATCTGACCCGAACTTATGGTGAGAAGACGTTATTTCATGATATTTCGTTTATTGTGAATGAACATGACCGGATTGGTGTCATTGGCGTTAATGGGTCCGGGAAAACGAATTTATTAGACGTATTAGCTGGGATTACGGCACCTGAAGCCGGACAACTGGTGATGCCGAAAAACTATACGATTGGTTATTTAAAACAAAAACCAGAACTTGATCAGAATCTGACGGTCATTGATGCCGTTCTAGCTGGTAGTCAGCAAGTCTTTCGGACAATTCGCCACTATGAGCAGACACTCGCAGCGTATGCTGATCGGCCAGAAGATCCGGCAACCCAAAAGGCTTACGTAGCAGCTGAAGACCAGATGAACCAGGAAGATGCGTGGACGGCGGAAAGTGACGTTAAAACAATTTTGACGCAACTACACATTACGGATCTGACACAAACGGTCAAGCAGATGTCCGGGGGCCAGCAAAAGCGGGTTGGTCTAGCTCAAGTTCTGATTCAGTCACCGGACTTATTATTATTAGATGAACCAACCAACCACCTTGATTTTGATTCGATTGAATGGTTGGAAAGCTATTTGGCCAGTTACAAAGGTGCGTTAATTGTGGTCACTCATGATCGGTACTTCTTAGACCAAGTCGCTAACCAGATGTTTGAATTGTCGTTTGGTGAGCTGCATAAGTATACTGGCAATTACCAAGACTTTGTTCAGGCTAAGGCAGAACGGGTCGCACGTGACGTCCTGGCTGAACATAAGCAACAGCAGCTGTATAAAAAGGAGCTGGCCTGGATGCGGGCGGGCGCGCCTGCGCGTAGTACGAAACAGCAGGGCCGGATTAATCGATTCAACGATTTAAAGGATAATTTAAATACGCTTCAAGTTGACAGTGACGTTGATATTTCGCTAGGCCAACAACGCTTGGGCAAGAAGGTCATTGAGCTGAAGGACGCCAGCTTGCAGTTTGAACGGCAAACGATCCTCGATCATTTTTCAATGTTGATTCAGGCCAATGATCGTATTGGGATTACGGGAATTAATGGTGCCGGTAAATCTAGTTTATTAAACGTGATTGCGGGCCGGCTACCACTTGATAGTGGGACGGTAACGATTGGTGAAACGGTCAAGCTGGCTTATTATACACAACAGACTGAGCCGATTCCGGGTGATAAGCGGATTATCAATTACTTACAAGAGGTTGGTGAAACGGTTCTCAACAAACAAGGTGAGCATGTTTCAGTGACTGAATTACTAGAAGAGTTTCTATTTCCGCGTTCGATGCATGGAACCTTGATTCGTAAGCTATCAGGAGGCGAGCAACGCCGCTTGTATTTACTGAAATTGTTAATGCAACAACCCAATGTACTATTGTTGGATGAACCAACCAATGATTTAGATATCGGGACGCTGACGGTGTTGGAAAATTATCTCGATAACTTTGTGGGGACCGTCATCACCGTTTCCCATGACCGCTATTTCTTGGACAAAGTTGGGACGAAACTCTTGATCTTTGATGGTCAGGGGCAGATCGAACGTTATTCTGGTCGCTTCTCCAGCTATTTAAAGGATCAAAAGGACGTCAATAAACCGATCAGTAAGTCTGCGACCAAGACTGTTGATCAATCGTCAGCAGATGAGGCTCCGACCCCAACAACTAAAAAAGTAAAGGTTAAGCTAACCTACGCAGAGCAACTGGAATATGACAAGATTGAAGGGATCATTGAGCAACTTGATACCCATAAAGGTGAAATTGAAGCTGCAATGGCTGAAAATGCTAGTGATTACGGCAAATTAGCTGATTTGCAAAAAGAATTGACTAAGACTGAGCAAACAATTGATGAGAAGATGGATCGCTGGGACTACCTCAGCCAGTATGCAGAAGCCTGAAAGGATGATCGCATGTTAGAAGATAGTTATTTACAACTTGCCCGCACCATTTTGGAACACGGCACGTATAAGGATGACCGTACCGGCACGGGGACTTACAGTGTGTTTGGTTATCAGATGCGTTTTGATCTCAGTCAAGGGTTCCCATTGCTGACTACTAAAAAAGTACCATTTGGCTTGATTAAGAGCGAATTACTGTGGTTTTTACACGGTGATACGAATATTCAGTATTTACTTCAACATCACAATCATATTTGGGATGAATGGGCGTTTAAAAACTGGGTAACGAGTCCCGATTATCAAGGCCCCGATATGACGAACTTTGAACATCGACGGTTAGATGATTCAGATTTCGCACCAATTTATCAAGCTCAGCTGCAAGCTTTTGATGAGCAAATATTAGAAGACGACGCGTTTGCGGCCAAGTATGGTAATTTGGGTGACGTCTACGGTGCGCAGTGGCGACACTGGCAAACACGCCAGGGTGAGACGATCGATCAAATTGCCAATGTTATTGAGATGATCAAGACACATCCGGATTCTCGTCGCTTGATCGTTTCTGCTTGGAACCCGGAAGACGTGCCGAACATGGCGTTGCCGCCGTGTCACACCTTGTTTCAATTTTATGTGGCGAATGGTAAGCTGTCTTGTCAGCTCTATCAACGTTCGGGGGACGTCTTCTTAGGGGTGCCGTTTAATATTGCAAGTTACGCACTACTGACCCACTTGATTGCTAAGGAAACCGGTTTAGAAGTCGGCGAATTCGTGCATACGCTGGGTGATGCGCATATTTATACGAACCATGTGGAACAGATCAAGACCCAGTTGGCACGTCAGCCGCGGCCGGCACCACAACTGGCATTAAGTGGCGCGCATACGAGTATCTTTGATTATCAAATGAGTGACATTAAGCTCACAGGCTACGATCCTGCACCGGCAATCAAGGCGCCGGTTGCGATTTAGGAGGGCTGTGATGATAGCTTTGATATGGGCGGAAGATCAGAATGGCTTGATTGGCAAACAGGGCCAGCTGCCTTGGCACTTGCCAGCCGATATGCGGCGGTTTAAGACGTTAACGACTGGTCATCATGTCGTGATGGGCCGTAAGACTTTTATGGGCTTTAAGCGGCCGCTCCCACGGCGAACGAACTGGGTGCTTTCGCAGCAGTCGGACTTAGTGTTACCGTCAGATGTGCACCGGTTAAGCAATGTTGCTGAGATTCAAACACTAGCCGCAGTACATCCGAATGAACCAATTTTTTTCATTGGTGGGGCCGTGGTCTTTGAGGCTGTCTTACCGGTGGCCGATTATTTATATCGGACTCGCATCAATGCAAGCTTTGAAGGGGATACCTGGATGCCGGCCGTGGATTACACGCAGTGGCAACTCGTGCACCAACAAATCGGGACGGTTGATGAGAAAAATCAGTATCCGTACGAATTTGATGATTTCCGTCGCCGTTAATTCAGTGGCAACCGTGAAACTCAGGCAGATTTCTGCTATACTGAAAGCATTAATTTATTGTAACGATTGTTTAAACGTTACAAGCATAAGAAAGCGTGGCAAAGTATGACGAAAATCAAGATTGTGACCGATTCTTCGGCAAATTTAACGGATGCCGAGGTAAAAAAATACGATATTACCGTGATTCCGTTGACTGTCATGATCGATGGCACCATTTACGTGGAAGATGAGACGATTACGCGTGAAGAGTTTATTGACAAGATGGCAACGGCTAAATCTTTACCAAAGACGAGCCAACCAGCGCTAGGGACGTTCATTGAGACGTTTGATAAGTTAGGTGCGGATGGTGCGAGTGTGATTTGTATCAACATGCTCGAAGCGATTTCTGGGACGGTGCATACGGCGGAACAAGCGGCTTCGATTACGAAGACCGATGTTACCGTTATTGATGCGCGGACAACCGACCGGGCGATGGCTTTTCAGGTCTTGAACGCTGCTAAATTAGCTCAAAGTGGCGCTGATAAGCAAACTGTGATTGACCAGATCCATGCGACTCAGGCCCATACGAAGTTATTCATGGGCGTCATGACCTTGAATAACCTCGTTGCTGGTGGTCGTGTTAGTCGGTTAACCGGGGCTATCAGTACGTTATTAAACGTTAAGATTGCCTTGGAAGTTGATGATGGCGCTTTAGATGTGAAGATGAAGGGCCGTGGCGTTAAAGCCATCAATAAGTTCTTCGATAAGGTTCTTGAAGATATTATTGCCACGCCGAACGTGGCGGAAGTTGCAATCTCACACGTTGGTGCCACGGAGCGCGTGGAAGAATATCGGGCGCGTCTACAAGCGGCACTCCCAAGTTTGAAAGTTAGCGTTCAACCAACGGTGCCAATTATTGCAACGCATGGTGGCCCAGGGGCGTTTGCCGTGGAATACCATACGCAGGCGCTAGCGTAAAGTGAACGAAGGGCCCACAGACAACTTGTCTACGAGCACTAACGGCGAATGGTGATCGTCCCGGTTGGGGATGGTGACCATTTTATTGTTCAGCGACGAGTTGTTAGTGGTCGGGAATGACAACTAAAGGGCTAGAAAGGTTGGAGGCCAATGTCCAAAGTTAAAGAAACAATCAAGGTCATTTTAGTGGTTGCGGTATTAGCGGCCGCGGTGTTTTTCGGGGTCAACTACTTGCTACATCCGCAAAATGAGTCGGCAACGACTAAACCAACCACGACTAAAAAGGCAAGTTCTAGCAAGACACAGCATAAAGCTAAAATTAATTTAGTAGCTGTGGGTGACTCCTTAACAGAAGGGGTCGGCGATGAGGCCGAGGGTGGCTATGTCGGTCAAATCAAAAAGACGTTGGCGACGAAGCAAAAGCTCAAGGTAACCACCACGAATGCCGGTAAGTCCGGTGATCGGAGTGACCAGATTTTAGCACGTATTAATAAGTCGACAGCGTTACAACAAAAAATTGCCAAGGCGGATGTGATTACCGTGACGGTGGGTGGTAATGATCTGCTGCAAACGCTGGAAGGGTCACTAACTTCTAACAATACGGCGAAAAACAACGCCACGGTCGCCAAAGCACAGACGTTATATGCCAATAAATTGACTAAATTATTTAATAAATTACAAAGTTTGAACAGTTCCGCGTCGGTGTTTGTCTTTAGCATCTATAATCCAATTTATGTGAACTTTCCAAATGTGACGTCGATCACGCATTACATTAGCCAGTGGAATGATCAGACGCAGACGACGGTTAGTCAATATAAGCACACGTACTTTATGGATATCAATTGGACCATGTCACACGGCCAGTACCAGACGGCGGCACAGATTCGCAAGTTGAAGCAAGCGGCTAGTGCAACGACTTTAACGAGTCTGACAAGTTCTAAGGCAATCACGGGGGCTTTGAAGACTGAAAATAAGACGAATGATTTAATCTCGACGGCCGATAATTTCCATCCCAATAAACGGGGTTACCGTGTGTTTACGACCAAGTTGTATCAGGCCATGATGGCTCATGATGCTTGGTTGATTAAGAAGTAAGGAGGAAATGAGATGCGGGAAGCACAACGAACTAAGCAAGCACCAACACCTAAACAGCCGAAGACGGGCGGACCAGTCAATATTTGGAAATGGGTCGCCGTGGCTTTAATTGCGTTGATCGTGGGAACGGGTGCCTATATGGGGACGCAGGTCTTACGCTCGCCAAGTGAAAGTACGAGTCTAACGGCTGCCAGTAATACGGATGCCGCTAGTGTTCCAATTACAATGAATCGGCAACAACTGAACGCGCTCGCTAGTTATTATTTGAATGACTTGCAAAAGGGTCAGGATATGAAGTACCGGTTCGTCGTCCGTTCGACCGGAGCTTATTTGCTAGGAACGACGAAGGTGCTTGGTCAGGATGTGTCCTTTGTGATCACAATGCAGCCAAGTGTTATCGATAACGGTAATATTTCGCTCAAGGCGACTAATTTATCAGTGGGAACGATGTCCTTACCAATCAGTTTTGTAATTAATTATATTAATAATAATTATAAGACACCTAAGTGGGTCAAGTTGAACGCTAAGAAGAAGACAATCGACTTGTACTTGAATAAACTGGTCGGCAAACACGATGTTCGCTATAGCGTTGACAAGCTTGACTTGAAAAACGATCAATTTAAGTTTGAAATGCACATTCCAAAGACGAGTGACTAAAGGGGTGAATTCATGCACAAAACATTTTACACATTTTTGATGACGCAGCGGAACCCAGACAGTACTGATGCCATCGCCGAATTTGCGAATAACGCGTTTTTGGATCAATCATTTCCAAAACAAAGTAAGGATTTTCATGAGCTTTCACAATATTTAGAGTTGAATGCTAGCTATCTTCCAACGATGACGGTTTTTGATGACGCGTGGCAGGCCTATTTGGCGAGTGAAGCTTAAATTAATTTGTAGGAAAGAGGACGTTCGGTATGTCAGAGGAACCCAAACAAACCAATCCACACTTGAAAAAGGAACAGCGGCCCAAGCGCCGGGTTGGATTATGGACGTATATTATTTCAATCGTGGTGGCACTAGGCATTGGGGTTGGCGGGACGTACTGGCTGATTGGCCGGCAAGTGAACGCCCAACTCAGCAGTATGCAACAGACTAGTAAAGCGATGAAAAAGATCGAATCAGTTTATGAAACGATCAATGAGAATTACTACAAACCGGTCAATGCGAATAAGTTGGCCAACGGTGCCATTAACGGCATGGTCAATTCGTTAGGTGATAAATTTTCCGAGTACATGGACAAGAGTGAGACGGAAAGTCTGAATGACACGATCGACAGTTCATTTTCTGGAATTGGTGCTCAGGTTCAAAAGTCTGGCAATTATGTTCAAATAATTTCACCAATTGCTGGTACGCCAGCTAAGAAAGCTGGTTTGAAACCGAAGGATATCATTAAGACGGTCAATGGTAAGTCAGTGGCCGGTAAGACCTTGACACAGACGGTTAACATGATGCGTGGTAAGGTCGGTACGACGGTCAAGTTGACGATCGAACGCAGTGGTCAAACCTTTAGCGTTAGTTTGAAGCGCGCGAAGATTCCAGTGACGACCGTTGATTACAAATTGGTCGGTGGCGATAAGAAGATTGGTTATATTACGGTATCGACTTTTTCAACGAATACCGCTAAGGAGTTTAAGACGGCGTTGAAGGCACTCGATAAGAAGGGCGCCAAGAAGTTAGTCATCGATATGCGTGGCAACCCTGGTGGCCTGATGACAGCTGCTTTAAAGATGGCCTCGATCTTCTTGAAGAACGGTAAAACGATCATGCAGGTCCAAGCACGCGATGGTTCGACCGAAAAGTACACCGCATCCAAGAAGTATGATGGTGGCTTTAAAGAAACGAAGACAACGACCGTCTTAATTGATGGTGGGAGTGCTTCGGCAGCTGAAATCTTCTCCGCAGCCTTGCATCAATCGGCAGGTGTTAAACTGGTCGGGTCACAGTCATATGGTAAGGGGACCGTTCAAACGGTGACGACTTTTAATGATAAGACTGAGATGAAGATCACGGTCGCAAAGTGGCTGACACCAAATGGCACTTGGATCAACAAGAAGGGCTTAACACCTGATGTTAAAGCTGATGAACCGAGTTATGCAAGCTTGACGGTTATTAGCAAGGTCAGTGACTTACAAGCTGACAAGGTCAATAGCAATGTCAAGACGTTCCAGAAGTATTTGCAAGCCTTAGGCTACTTTAAAGGAACCGTTAATGGCTACTTTGGTGATTCAACCACCAGTGCGGTCAAGCAGTATCAAAAGCATGCCAAGTTAACGGTCAATGGCAAGGTTGATAAACAGACGTTGGCCAAGATCGAGACTGAATTAGCTAACAAGATCAGTGATAATGACCGGGCTTACGATGCGGCAATGAAATTGATTGAAAAGACGAATTAAGTTCGGTTGAGCGTAGATAATTTAAAGGCGCAATCAAAAATCATTTGATTTTTGATTGTGCCTTTTTTGTCGCCTAATTTTAAACTGATTAAGTAGTCAGCAAAGACCATATTGTACGTACTTGTCTTTTAAGATTGCTGTCGTCCCAATTGATTTGGCAAGCAGGAGTCCTACTATGAAACCTTTAATTGGACTAAATACATGGTGTTATTACCGTTGATAGTCAGTAGTTCCCGGTGCGTAAGCGCCGACGACGGGATGTGGTAAGTATGGGGCCTCTAAGGCTTGAATGTCACTGGCGTCTAATTTAACCTTTAACGCATCGATGGCACTCGTCAAATGTGCAACCTTGGTGGCACCGATGATTGGAGCAGTTACCTCTGGTTTTTGTAATAACCAAGCGAGGGCAATTTGTGAACGATTGACGCCATGCTTGCGAGCGACCTGTCCAACTGCATCGATGATGGCCTGATCCTCAGATTCGGTAGCACCATACTTTGAGACTTGGACGGTATCCGTTTGTGACCGTTGAGTTGTCTGGTTAGGCTGGTGTGCCAGCCGCCCGGATGCGAGGGGGGAGTATGGTGTTACAGCAATATTTTGATCAGCACACAGTGGTAACATTTCACGCTCCTCTTCACGATACAGAAGATTTAGGTGGTTTTGCATTGAAACGAATTCAGTCCAACCATTGGCTTTAGCAATTGCTTGGGCCTTTTCAAATTGCCAAGCGTACATTGCGGAAGCACCAATATAGCGTGCTTTACCAGATTGAACAACCTGATGTAATGCAGCCATTGTTTCCTCGATTGGTGTGTGATAATCCCAACGATGAATAATATAGAGGTCAACGTAATCCATATTAAGTCGGGTTAAACTCTTGTCGAGCTGAGTAAAAATTGCTTTTCTAGAGAGTCCGGCCAAATTAGGAGCATTCTTTTCGGTAAAAAATACCTTAGTTGCGACAATTATTTGGTCACGGTCTGCCAGTTGGTTTAATGCCGATCCCAGTAGTCGTTCACTATCACCATGTGAATAAATATTTGCCGTATCAAAGAAGTTCAGTCCTAGGTCGAGGGCTTTCTTAACAATCTGTGTGCTTTCCGGTTCACCAATTGCCCAGGGAAACATGCTATTTCCGGGAGTGCCGAAGCCCATCGTCCCTAAACAAAGCGGTGAAACTTGTAAACCCGTATGACCAAATTGACGATATTCCATAATGCTTCACTCCATTTGTGTTTTAATCTATTGCTAGTTTTTATTGTAAGCAGAATATTGAAAATTGGCTAATAACCATTTTGAATCGATTAATATACGCTTAGGACATACGTGGTGTGCCAGTTGTTGTTTAGCATTAATCATGGTTCGCGACTGATTAACTAACGCAACGTGTATTGGCCAACCAACACTAGCAACTAAGGAGATTGATGTATACACTATATACATAGATGTCAATTAAGTATAAGCATTAGACAATTTGGTGAGATATAGCTATTCTAATCATTAGCAGTTAGTGGTAAGCGTTACTAACAGGCATAATTGTTGTTACAAGAACCGTCAGTAACTTTTTTGACTGATATACTGTGGTTTGTCAGTTACGAAATCGTAGACGAAGTGGCGCTCTGAATGAACGTTTAAAGCCAAATTAAAGTCAAATAATCGAAATGAGTTAATACAGAAAGTGTGATTAATAATTTGATAACTGAAAATGTTCCAATTGATATTTTTGCCCACGTACTAGCACCCCAATTTTATCAACGGATGTTAACGATTGACCATACTATTCCTGACCAGGCTGCGTATATCAATAACCAGGCTTTACTTGATCTCAAGTATCGCCAAGCAAAACAGATTGTAGCTACGCGGCAGGTAATTAGTATGGTTAACCTGAACCCTGAAGATTATGTTGATTCTGAGCAAGCGTTGGCACTTTGTTGGGCTGCTAATGAAGAGTTAGCGGCGATGGCTGCACAAAATCCCAATCAATTTATTGGGGCAGTTGCCATGGTGCCAATGAATAATCTTGCTGGCGCATTAAAGATTATGACTGAACAGGTAATGGGGAATCCTAAGCTACTTGGTATTCAGCTTTTTACCCGGGCTTTAGGGAAAAGTATTGCGACTATTGACTATGAACCCTTGTTCGCGATGGCATCGACGTTAGCGTTACCGATTTGGTTACATCCAATTTTTGATACTCGTAAACCAGATAATAATATTGTTTTTAGTTGGGAATATGAATTAACCCAGGCGATGCAACAACTAGTTTTGAAGGGTGTTTTTCAGCGCTATCCACAACTAAAAGTTATCGTTCATCATGCTGGTGGGATGGTACCATTCTTTGCGGGTCGGATCAATGCCATTCTGACACCGCAACAAGCTCGCGATTTTCATAAGTTCTTTGTCGATACAGCTATCCTAGGTAATCCACTGGCATTAGACCTGACCGTTGCTTTTTTCGGTGCTGACCATGTTTTATTTGGGACGGATGCGCCCTTTGGAAGCTTACCGGTCGGTGCCAGTGCCATGATTTTAAAAGCAATTACCAAAATGCACATCAGTGATCAAGAAAAGCAACAGATCGAATTCACTAATGCGTTACGCCTTTTGAATCAATAATTGAGCTAAGTTAAGGATTATGAAGATTACGGGAACAAGTTTCTGGATGTGAAAACCGTATTTTTAGTAGGGATTACGAAATAAATAGTTGCGTTTTTAAAAAGTCAATCAATGATCGGGCAGGTTTACTAAGCGGAACGTCTTGGCGCCAAATTAAAAAATGCGCTAGATTGTGTTCAGGCTGAAATGGGATGAACTTTAAGTGACTGGTTTTTGGAAGGGCCACCCCTTCAATACAAATGAGAACACCCAGACCATTCGCCGCTAAAGCGGTCGCATTGGTTAATAGATTATATTCACCAACGATTTGCAAGGCCTGGTTCGCTGGTGACAACCAAGCATTCAGCTCAGTTTTGACCAATTGTCGATGGGGGATGATTACTGACTGATTTTTCAAATCAGCTATCTGGACGAACTTTTGCTGATAGAGGTGATTTGTTTTGGAAACGGCAACGCCCCAACGATCATTAATGTGTAGTCGTCGCGCGTGATATTTTGCGGCATTGATTGGAGTCGAGACAAAGCCGATTTCTAATAAGTTCTGATCCAACCGATCTTGAATGGCAGTTCCATCAGCGTCGTAAAAATCAAAATTAACATTCGGATTTTGCTGGTGAAAGGCGACTAATAGTGGTGCCAGTTCAGCCATTAAAGCTGATTCAACACAACCAATATTAATGGTACCAGTCAGAGCATCGTTATTGATGTTCTTGATTAATTGATTCGTCTGGTTTAATTCAGTTAGGATCTGTTGAACTTTTAGCTGATAGGTTAGCCCTGCCTTAGTTAATGTCATTCGATGTTTTTCGCGGGTAAAGAGCGGCACTTCTAATTGTGATTCTAACTGTTGAATTTGACGACTCAAGGTCGGTTGAGCAACATGTAATTCACGTGCTGCGGCGGAAATCGTTCCGAGTCGTGCAATGGTTAGAAAGTAATTTAATATACGTGTTTCCATATTCGAGCCTCACTATTTGTTTTCGGTATCAATATACATTTATTATAGGACTTTTGCATTCATAATGAAAAAATTGTCCGATATTCTGTGACGAAAATGATGGTGCAGCGCAAATTATTAAAAAATTTGTTCCGTTAACTAGTGAATTTGTTTTTAAAACTTGTTAATGAATCAAAAGAACAATTGATTGCAAGTAATAATTGGGATTTAAGAAAGGAAGATGTTCTTGACACTTACTGAACACGAAAAATTATTAGCAGGACAAGACTACGACTATCGTGACCCTGAGTTACAACGGTTATTGGCTCGGGGTAAAACGTTAGTCCAACGAATGAATACGCAAACCGATGCTGAAAGCCGTAGTAGATCGATTCATGAGCTATTTCACGCAGCCGGCCAGCGAGTTACCATCAATGGTCATTTTGAAGCAATCTATGGAGACCATATTTCAGTTGGTGATGATGTCTTTATCAATGGCAATTGTTATTTTCAGGATTCAAATCGGATTACGTTGGGAAATCGGGTCATTATTGCGCCTGATACTAAATTTTATTGCGGCCAACATTCCCTTGATGCCCGTAAACGTTTTGGGATTCGGTCTGATGGAGTCGTTATTTAATCACCCATACAGCGCCTATCACGGTTGGTGATGATGTTTGGATTGGTGGTAATGTGACGATTATCGGTGGTGTTCACATTGGACATAATGTTGTGATAGCAGCTGGAGCCGTGGTAGTGACGGATGTTCCCGATAACCAAATCGTTGGCGGTGTCCCGGCAAAAAGGATTAAGTCATTACCAGCACTTGACTAGCGAAAGGAGCCTCAGATGGCGGTAAATCAACAGTTAATATTTCGACGATACCAGCTACAAATCAATGTGACTGACCAAGCACGGTTTGCTGCGGAAGGCCAGTATAATATGACGACTTCTTTAGTAACTGGACCAGGGACGTTAGCAATGTATGCAACGCATACTGATCAAGTGGGCACGCATAACGTTATTTTTGAACTTTATCGCGACCCAGCGAGTTACCAGATACACACCAATTCGCCCCAGTTTAAGCGATATGGTCAATTGGCGCAAACGGTCGTTACTAAAAAATCAATTGATGAGTTGCACTTGCAACACATAGTGAGCCCGCCAGCCGGCTTGATGGTGAGTGGAACCAATACTAATCAGGTCCTATCACTGGATTTCACTATTGCGCCTGAGCTTAATACACAATTTGAAACGGATTTGGCATCCCAAATTGCTGTAAGAAAGCAACAATTAGCTCTTTATACTGCCACTTTTGTTGATCAGACCACGCACTGGTTAATTTTGTTGACCTATCTCAATCAGCACGATTTAGCCAATTATTCCGATCAATGGCTAATTTGGCTAAAGACGTATACTGAGTGCATAATCAAAACTGTTCTGGACGTTGATACTATGGTGATGCAGCCCGATCTGTCTGACTAGCACTTGAAAACGAAAGGGATTAATAAAATGCCACAATTAAATGAAACGTTACCAGCTGTTGCACTAGGAACTTGGTCTTGGGGAGCGGGAATGGCTGGTGGCGACCAGGTTTTTGGAAACCATTTATTTGGAGATGACTTAAAGCCGGTTGTTGAAAGTGCCATGCGGCAAGGACTGAACTTATTTGACACGGCTTATGCTTATGGGGTGGGTGCTTCGGAACAAATCTTGGGTGATCTATTAAAGCCCTATCAACGGCAAGACTATTTATTATCGACCAAGTTTACCCCGCAAATGGCTAGTGGTGAACGTGCAGTTGCCGCAATGTTGGCGGGAAGTTTACAACGGTTAAACACAGATTACATCGATATTTATTGGATTCACAATCCGGCGGACATTGAAAAATGGACCCCGCAATTAATTCCATTAGTTAAAAATGGTCAAGTTAAGCGCGTTGGTGTATCGAATCACAATTTAGCCCAACTAAAGCGGGTCAATGAAATTCTTGGGGCTGAAGGGCTTCAAGCATCCGCTGTTCAGAATCATTATAGTTTACTCTATCGTTCATCGGAAGAAGCGGGCTTACTTGATTACTGTCGTGAACACGATATCAATTTTTTCGCATACATGGTGCTTGAACAGGGGGCCTTGTCTGGAAAGTATGATGCCCAGCACCCATTACCTGCAGGGAGTCAACGCGCGGAAACATATAACAAAGTTTTACCACAACTTGAAGACTTAACTGCCGCTATGAAACAAATTGGTACTGTTCAGGATGCGTCAGTTGCTGAAATTGCCACGGCTTACGCGATGCAGAAGGGAACCATTCCAATTGTTGGTGTGACTAAGGAAAAGTATGTTGCCGATGAAGTTAAGGCCAGCCAGTTGCAGTTGTCTACTACTGATATTGAAACTTTAGAAAGGCTTGCAACTAAGACTGGTATCAATCCGCAGGCGGCGTGGGAAGACGCAATGAATTAACGAGTTAACTTTAAAATGGCCATAAAACTAATTCGACAGCAATTGTGTTATGCATCGCACAGTTGCTGTCGAATTGTCTTTTACGGTCACTTGACTTAAGTCAGCCAAATTATCACATGCAAGTAGACGTTGTTGTTTGATGGTTGGATGTTGATTGAAAGAATTCCAGTACTATCTTAATCTTGGGATGGTCACTAACTTTAAATTGTGTTTTGGAACTTGCCTTTTGGTGGGGGTAAAGCGGTATACTAGAAATTGTGCGTTAATTGATCAGTATGAAATAGTGAATTTCAACGGGTTGGATTGAGGTAACTTTTAGCTGAACGACTGACGAGATGTTTAGCAATTATAGAAAGAAGTTTTGTTGTGAATCGACGGGCCATTTATTTTGTTCAGGGCGCCCTGTTGCTATCGAACGTTATGGCTGGTATCGATAGTACGAATGTGAATACGGCGCTACCAGCAATTATTGCGGATTTACACGGTCTACGGTTAATGGCGTGGATCGTGGCCGTTTTCTTACTAGGAACGGCAGTTTCAACCTTGATCTGGTCAAAAATGGGTGAGCGCTTTGGTAATAAGCGGGCTTATCAAATGACGACGGCACTCTTTATTGTCGGCTCCTTACTACAAGGATTAGCACCCAATATCTGGTTTTTGATTATTGCTCGGGGGATTGCGGGTCTTGGCAACGGGGGGATGATTTCCTTACCTTACATCATGTATGCGGATATTTTTAAGAATCCGCGTGACCGAATGCGGGCACTAGGACTAGTCTCAGCTTGCTTTAGTATGGCAACGATTATTGGCCCCATGGTCGGTGGTGTGATTGTCGATGTGTGGTCTTGGCACTGGATCTTTTACTTGAACGTGCCGATTGGGATTTTATCGGCCGTGTTGCTACAGATCTTTTATCAGGAACCGAAGCGGCCACATAATCTAAAACCAATGGACCGTGCCGGAGCAGCCTTGATGGCGATCGGCATCATCAGCTTACTTGGCGGGATCGAATTGATTGGCATGGTGTCGCTGTGGATCGTTGCGATTGTGATTATCGTCGCCTTGATCATGCTAGGAAGCTTGACCGTGGTTGAACGGCAGGCGGTGGACCCAGTTATTCCCGGCCGGTTGTTTAAGAATCCAGCGTTAGTTATCGATTTTGGACTGTTCGTGCTCATTTGGGGCGCTTTTGTGGCCTTCTTGACTTATAGTCCAATGTGGGCGCAAGGCTTATTAGGGACGTCGGCATTAATTGGTGGTGCCACGCAGATTCCGAGTGCGTTCGCTAACTTTGGTGGTAGTGAATCAGTTCCTTGGTTACGTCGGCACTTAACACCGCACCGGGTCTTGACACTCAATATTATCATTTTGACCTTGACCTTTGTGCCGTTAATGATTGGTGGTGTCAAACTCCCATACTGGGTCTTATTACTCGCAGGTTTCTTTGAGGGCTGGGGTAACGGAGCTTGTTTTAATGAATTACAAGTTAAAGTGCAAGTGGACGCTGATCAACGTGATATCCCAGTGGCGACCTCGTTTAGTTATTTGATTCGGATGCTCAGCCAGACGTTTACCACGGCTATCTTTGGGCTAATCATGAACCAAGCGTTGACCAGTGGGGTGGCACAATCGGATGGTAAAATCACCATGGCGATGATGAATCAGTTGAGTGATGCTAGTCGGGCGGGCCAGTTGCCAGCGCACCTAGTGCCGATGATGCGCGGTATCTTACACACAGGACTACAAAATATCATGATTGTGGCGTTCGGATTAATGATTGTCGCTTTAGTGATCAACTTATGGGCACAACGTCATGAGACGCAGCGGCAGTTACGAGCCTAGGCATTGCGTTTTAAGCTGGGGTATTGCAATTATTATTTGTGCGCATCAACTTATAGATGAGTTATGGAGAGGTATTCTAATTGAATACCTCTTTTTAGTCTGCCGCCGATGGTTGTATCAGTGAATGACTACCGGATCGGCACCCATCTAATTAGCAGGTTATTTTAATCATGATTGATGACTAGCAAGCTGTACCTATCAGTTGCATTTAAAGCGCGAATACGTTATATTAACATCAATCACTTACTAAAAGTAAGCAAAACGAAAGTAATGGGGGCCATTAAAATGATTGATGTTAATCAACTAGAATTTGGGTTAGAAACATTTGGGGATATTGTGGCGAACGCGGATGGTAGTTTACAGTCGGCGGGCGAGTCATTGCGCCAAATCGTGCGCGAAGGTCAGTTAGCGGATCAGTATGGGCTGGATATTTTTGGAATTGGTGAACATCACCGACCAGACTACAGCGTCTCAAGTCCGGAAACGGTGTTGGCAGCCACCGCTGCCGTGACCCAGCACATCAAATTAGCGTCAGCAGTAACGGTGCTGAGTTCCGATGACCCGGTTCGGGTTTATGAACGGTTTGCAACGTTAGACGGTCTGTCTAATGGGCGCGCCCAAGTGATGTTAGGACGGGGATCGTTTACCGAATCGTTCCCGTTATTTGGCTATGATCTGACGGATTATGATGACCTATTTAACGAAAAACTCGCACTATATGACCAACTGCGAACGGAAAAACCAGTGACTTGGTCGGGTAAGTTTCGGGCCCCGTTAACGAATCAAGACGTGTATCCAAAGACGGCTACTGGTGAACTTGAGACTTACATCGGGATTGGTGGTTCACCAGAATCAATTATTCGCGCGGCTAAGATTGGCTATAAAGTCATCATTGCAATCATCGGTGGTCGGGCGGACCGATTTAAACCGTATATCAAACTGTATCATGAAGCCGCTAAAAAATTCAATCAGCCAGCTTATCCGATTGCGGTGCATTCACATGGATTCATTGCGGATGATCAGGATGAGGCCTTGACGGTGGCTTATCAAAATATCAAAGCTAATTTTGATCGCATTGGATTGACTCGGGGCTGGGCGCCAATGAGTCATGAGCAGTTTGATCGTGAAACAAAGTATGGGTCGTTTTATGTTGGGACGCCGAGCGTGGTTGCCCAACGGATCGTGACGACGATTGAAACACTGGGGCTGGGGCGCTTTGACTTAGTATACGGGGCCGGTAATCAAACGGCGGCTCAACGTGAACGAATGATTGAGTTGTATGCGACACAGGTGATTCCACAAGTTAAAGCTATTTTACAAGCGAAGCAGGTGACGACTAAATGACAATCAAAAACGTTGGGATTCTCGGCGCCGGTAAAGTTGGCATTGTCTTAGCAGAACTTGCATTGGCGGCCGGTTATAACGTTCGCATTTCAGGCTCTGGCAAAGTAAGCAAAATTGAACTAACGATTCAAACACTGGTTCCGGGTGCAATTGCGTCGGAAAATCAGGATGTCATCGCCAACAGTGAGTTAATTATTTTAGCATTGCCGCTGAGTCGTTACCGGCAAATCCCGGCTACGGCGCTTGATGGCAAACTTGTAATTGACGCTATGAATTATTGGTGGGAAACAGACGGGGTACGGGAAGAAGTTCTGGATCCCCAGACGTCCTCCAGCGAACAAGTCCAGCAATACTTCAAAGGGAGCCATCTGGTTAAAACATTGAATCATATGGGTTATCATAATCTGCAAGAAGACGCCAGACCTAATGGCGATCCGGCGCGGAAGGCCCTATTGGTAGCTGGTGATGAGCCCCAAGCCGTAGCAACTGTGGCCCACTTTGTGGAGACGCTTGGGTTTGATCCCATTAGCTATCCCCGACTGGCGAATGGTATTATGACTGAGCCCGGCAGTCCGTTATTTGGATCCAGTTTAAGTGCGACCGCGCTTCAGCAAATCATTGATCATTTTGATGAAACTGATTTTGGCCGTGCGCTGGCGGGTAAACATGTATTGGATGTTGAAACAAACGAGTAGTCACGGCAAGACAAAAACGACATTCGAGTTGAATGCCGTTTTTTCGTGACTTTAGCTGGTTAGATGATACAGTAATCAGCGCAAGCCTAATTCAAACATGATAGAATAAATTTGGAAGCCGAATATTGACAGTTTGCCGTGTCAAAAAATAGTTGGTATTAAATTTGAAAGTTGGCATTTGAAATGAGTTATAAGCGTTGGAATGTAGAGAAGGCAATTGTTTTAGCACTGCGGGAACTTGGCGGAACAGCCTCACGAAAAATAATCCGCCAGACAATTGCTGCAAATGAATATGCTAATCTGAAGTATGAGGATGTCTATGATACTAAAGTCAGTGCACGGACCGGACGATCGTATAATCCCTTCCTATACGATTTCAACTTTGGGTTAAAAAATCTACTTACAGTTGGTTATATTAGTTCTATAGAATGGGGAAAGGAAGTTTCGCTGACAAGTATTGGCAGAACTGATTCATTATCACATTATCCGACCTCTGAACAAAACCAACTAGTTACGAACTATTGGAATCAAAAGACACGTGAAAGAGCACACCGGAAATTAACAGCAATGCAGGAAGCTGATGACAAGTTGGCAGATAGGGATGAAGACCTGGTCGTAATCGATGATCCAGAGTCGCAGCAAGATGCAGATGAATCACAATGGAAGAGTGATTTAATTGAATGTTTAAAAAAATTCAATCCTGGAAAGTTTGAAAACTTTTCGCGAGCATTGATTTCAAAAATGGGTGTGACCATTGATAAAAATCGTGGTGTGGTACGTTCAGCTGATCACGGTATCGATGGCTTTGGTTATTTTAAATCCGACGAATTTCGTACTAGCCGGGTGGCAATTCAGTGCAAACGGTATACGCAGGACCAGGTATCCGAGCCTGAAATTGATAAATTTAAGGGCGTCATGGATAGTTTTAATGCTGAATATGGTATCTTTGTGACAACTAGTCATTTCACCAACCGAGCTAAAGCTAAGGCGATGCAGGGGAATAATACGGTAACACTCATCGATGGTCAGGAGTTAGCTGATTTAGTTGAAAAATATGAATTACAGATTACCCCCATTAAAACATATACTTTAAATGCATATTATTATGAACAAGATTGATTGGGCTTTGAGTGTGTTGAAGTTTGATCAATAAAGTAAGATAAAAAACTGATACCCCTGCTGAGTTAATCCACAACTCAGCGGGGGTTTTGAAAAGGATATATATGATGTTTAAATGCTTTAGTGAGGGGAATCACGGTTTGGACATTAAGGCCTTGATCAAAATTGCAAAAAAACAACCCACCACTGTAGGCTGTTGTTGACAAAAAATGAATTCAGTCACGTCATGTGTCAAGTAGTCAATTATCATTAAAAACGTCAAAGCCATATCCTTGAATGTGCTGTTTCAACAGTGTCAAATAGCGCTGGGCTGTCGTGCTTAATTCGATTTTTTTATGGCGCAGGTATCCAAGGGTCATGGCATCGTCCACTTTTAGTGGGATTGCCACAATTTTTTCGTCATTGAGTTCACTGCTGATGATGCCTGAACTGATCGTGTAACCGTTCAAACCCACCATCAAGTTGAAGATCGTGGCCCGATCACTGATGCGGATATGTTTTTTATGAGGCAGCGTACTGAGAATTTCTTCTGCAAAATAAAAGGAACTCGTATCGCCCTGCTCATAAGAAAGGTAGGGATAGTCTCGTAGGTCATCCAAAGTCAGTTCTTGCTTGTGCGTTAACGGGTTATCACGACCCACGAAGACGTGTGGGTGGGCCTCGAATAACGGGACGAAGCTTAAGTCTTTGTCAGCAATCAAACGGCTAAGCACGGTCTGATTGAACCTATTAAGGTAAATGACGCCGAGTTCGCTTTTCAAAGTCTGAACGTCATTGAGCACGTTGGCCGTTTCAGTCTCGCGTAATGTGAACTGATAAGTATCGCCACCAATTTCCTTGACCAATTCGACAAAGGCGTTCACGACAAACGCATAGTGTTGCGCAGAGACACTAAAGATCCGCTTGCGAACGGTTCCCTGGCCAAAATGTTCGTTGAGTAAATTAACTTGATCGAGGACGCTGCGGGAATAGTTAATGAATTCACGGCCCGCATCCGTCAAAGTGATCCCCGTTTTATGACGATAAAATAGTTGTACTTGATATTCCTTTTCGAGTTCTTTCATTGCTTGGGATAATGAGGGTTGGCTGATAAATAGTTGTTTGGCCGCCTCGTTGATTGAGCCGGTCGTGGCAATTTTTTCTAAGTAGCGCAATTGTTGAATACGCATTAAGTGCACCTCCTGAGAAATGTCTGGTTTCAGTATCTAGTTAACGCATGATTGTAGCTGGCGTGATTGAATAAATTATTTAAGTTATAGGTGTTGCCTATTATATCATCAATGTAATCAGTCTTATCTATTTTCTAATCAGATTGTTATAATAAACTCATTAAGACAGACACGGAGGATGATTACATTATGACACAAACACATTTCCAATTGGTTGGCTCACTCTTACGCCCGGCTAGTTTACTTACTTATAAAAATCAAATCGAACATCGTGACGATATTCAATACCCATTCTATGAGGCTTTGCCGGGCTATCAGGCTGCCGAAACAGCGGCAGTGAAAAAGGTGATTGCCACCGAAAAAGCGCATGGTATTGATGTGCTAACGGATGGCGAATATACGAAGTCAATGTGGCATTTAGATTTTATCTGGGGGTTTAGTGGGGTTCGGCGGTTTATTGCGGATGAAGGTTATAATTTTCGTGATCATGACGGCAGTGATTTTGAAACACGTAAAGATATTGGCATTGAAATCACGGCGCCACTTTCGGGTAAGCATCATCACTTCATCGATATTTATCAGCAACTTAAGGCACAAGCCGATGGTAATGACGTTAAATTAACGATCTGGAGTCCCGCGCACGCCTTTGTTGAGTTTGGATACATTGATAAGTTATATGGCCCGGACCAGGTTTACAAGACTGTTGATGACTTGCATGCAGGCTTACTCGGGGCGTATAAAGAATTCTTAACGGATTATCAGGCTGCGGGTGGCAAAATCATTCAATTTGATGACTGCTTGTGGGAAGTGTTTGCCAGTGATAATCAGCAAAGTCCCTTTGGTGCTGGAAATGGCAGTCTCCAAGAATTAGCTGATGTGGCTGTCAACACTAATAATGAATTAGTTGATTTTGGTCATCAATTAGGATTGAAAGTTTGGACGCATAATTGCCGTGGTAACTATGAAAGTCGGCACTTTGCGGAAGGCAGTTACAATACGATTGCTAAGAAGTTCCTGCATGATCAACACTACGACCGTTTCTTCCTTGAATGGGACGATGACCGCGCCGGTGATCTTTCAGCGCTCAAGGTACTTGAGGACCGGCCGAATGTGGAAGTCGTCTTGGGACTGTTATCCAGTAAAACCAATACCTTAGATGATGAAGATCGTGCGTTACGGTTACTGACACAAGCTAGTCAAATCTTGAATAAGGACCAGTTATATTTATCCCAGCAATGCGGCTTCGCTTCGTGTGACTCAGGCAACGAGTTAACGGAGGCTCAGCAGTGGGCAAAGATTGATCAGGGACAAAAGATTGCGGCTAAATTCTGGGATTAAGTCACGTCAGTTAGTTAGCTGACGGCTATCAAACGACAATCAAATAAGCGCGACGGTTACAGTCACCTTGATGAGGGACTGTGACGTCGCGCTTATTTGTGGTCGGCAGTAGGCGAACTGTGTATATGATTATGATTGTAGCGACGGACATTATCAACGAAGCGTTAATCTAAGTGGGGTTGTGCGATGAGCTTTGACTAACGAACTAATTGACAGTTATCGCAAGCTTGCACCCAGTAAAATGGTACAGAGATTCCGGTTAACTAAATTAACGTGAAGATGTCTTGGGCAGCAGGTCAATGGGCGGTTTCAAAGCATGGTCGGTGTAAACATGGTAAAATATAGATTGCTGCACCATGCTAGTCCTAGACTAGTAAGCGTGGGATGTTTAGTTCATGAATGCACAGTGACTAACGGCTTCAGCGAATGAGTGCATTAGTAGCGGTTAGTGCAGAATACTTAAGCATGTCACCACTGGAACTAGCAGCATCGGCTTGACAGCCAGTGCTGTTAAAAAATTTTAACAATGATCAAAGCTTGAAGGCATTCACGCCACGAGAAAAAGGAGCACAACGTAATGGCAAATATTCAATGGTACCCAGGTCATATGGCCAAGGCGATTCATCAAATTCAGGACAATTTACACTTAGTTGATATTGTTTTTGAATTGGTCGACGCCCGGATTCCAGTGGCTTCCCGGAATCCAGAAATTGAAAAAACGGTTCAACAAAAACCACACCTCTTAATTATGACCAAGAAGGACTTGGCAGATCCCCAAGCGACAGCTGACTGGGTCAAGTATTATGAAGACCAGGGTCAAGTTGCGATCGCGGTCGATTCACGTAGTCGCACGATTGGTAAGCAAATGACGCAAGCGGCTAGTGACATGTTGGCTGACAAGTTAGCCAAGATTGCAGCTCGCGGTATTACTAATCGGCCAATCCGCGCGGTCTGTGTCGGTATTCCCAACGTTGGTAAATCGACCTTATTAAACCATATTGTCAATAAAAAAATTGCCAAAGTCGGTGATCGTCCGGGCGTTACTAAGGGCCAGCAGTGGCTCAAAGCGTCCAATAAATTGGAATTACTCGACACCCCAGGGATTTTATGGCCGAAGTTTGAAGACCAAGTCGTTGGGACCAAGCTGGCCGTCACGGGTGCGATCAAGGAAAATATCTATCCTAACGATGACGTTGCTTTGTTTGCCTTGGACTTCTTCAAGCAGCACTACGCGACACGCTTAGTCGACCGTTACCATTTGACAGCTGATCAGTTGGCCTTACCAAATCCAGAATTACTGATTGCGATGACCAAAAATGCGGGGATGCGCGATGATTGGGAACGTTTCTGCGTGGCTTTCCTCTTAGATATTCGTAAGGGTCGGCTTGGGCGCTTTACGCTCGACTTAACGGGGGATCAACCCGATGCCTGAACGAACGATTGCGGATTTTAAACGGCTACTGGCTGAGCAACCAACGGCAGCACTTCTAGCCGCGGCCCAAGCCGATCCTCGCAAGGGCGTGCAACAGGCTTATCAACACTATTTGCGACAAGCTGAAAAACAGGCGGCATTAGTGACACGTTTTAATCAACATATGCGTTTAGAACGGGATTTTTGGGCCCACGGCGGACAATACGTTGCTGGGATCGATGAAGTTGGTCGCGGTCCGTTAGCTGGCCCGGTCGTAACTGCCGCTGTGGTCTTGGACGATCATTTTGATTTGCTAGAAGTCAATGATTCAAAGCAATTAACAGCCAAGAAACGGGCGGCCCTGATGCCACGGATCCTAGAAGAAGCGGTCGCCGTGGGAATCGGCGTTGCGGATGCGCAGCAGATTGATCGATTGAATATTTACGAGGCGACCCGGGTCGCAATGGCCCAGGCCGTTCATAATTTGCCGGTTCAACCAACGCGCTTACTAGTTGACGCGATGCAGGTGCCAGTGCCGATTGAACAGACTCGTTTAATCAAAGGTGATGCAAAGAGTGCCAGTATCTCAGCAGCTAGTATTGTCGCTAAAGTCGTTCGGGATCACTTGATGACAATGTACGATCAAGTGTATCCCGGGTACGACTTTGCTGATAATATGGGCTACGGGACTGCTAAGCATTTGGCCGGGTTGGCCAGTCTCGGGGCCACTCCGATTCATCGCCAATCTTTTTCACCGGTTCGAAACGCTAAGCGCGCGTAAATCCGTAACTACTTCTTAAAGCGAGTGCCTGCTCAGCATCTTGGGACAGGCCGGATGCGTAAAGAAAGTGGTGGGCACCGTGCAATTACGAAGTTTATTAGTTCGGTTACAAGTCGTCCAGGGGATTGGTTATGCAGGGATGGTGCGGGTATTACAATATTGTCGCGCGTCACGCCGTGTCATCACTGAGCCTTCTAAGATTAGTCGGGTTGCTAAGCTAACACCAAGCCAAGTGGCACGCTTTACAGCTGATTGGCGGAGTGCGGCGTTTCAACGGCGTTTACAACGACACGCCCAAGTTGATATTTTGACGATTCTAGACGCTGATTATCCATTAGCGTTGCTAGAAGGCTATCAGCCACCGCTTGTCTTATTTTTGCGTGGACAACGGGAATTGTTAGCGACACGCCAACTTGCTGTCGTTGGTGCCCGGCAGGCAACATCATATGCAGAGCGGGCGGTAGCTCAGTTATTAGCACCGTTAGCAGCGGAAAAGGTAACGATTGTTAGTGGGTTAGCGAAGGGCGCCGATGGTTTTGCTCACCGTGCTGCCCTTCGTTTTGGCTTGCCCACAATTGCAGTCATTGGAACTGGCCTAGATATTAGTTATCCCCGTCAACATCGCGAATTACAGCAGCAGATTAGTCAGGTCGGCTTATTAATTAGTGAGTATCCACTAGGTGTCGGTCCTGAACCATACCATTTTGTGGCTCGCAACCGGATTATTGCCGGGCTATGCCAAACGGTCATGGTGGTTGAGGCACAGGCCCATTCGGGGAGTCTGATCACTGCTAATTTGGCCTTACAGAACAACCGCAATGTTCTAGCAGTACCCGGACCAATCGATGCCCCATTCTCGGCTGGTTGCAATCAATTGATCGTGGCCGGAGCCAAACCAGTCCTAAATTCACGACATATAATAGAAGAGTTTTTACCAAAAATTTGACAACACGAAATTTTTGAAATATGATTACAGGGATTTCTTAAACTGATATTTATAATAATGATGATGAAACCTGTAAGGAGCTGATTGCGTGGCTGCAAGTACAACTAAAGCCAAACCAGCGGCAAAGCGGAAGACCGCAACTAAAACCGCGACTAAGCGGAAAAGTAAAGCACCCGCTAAAAAATTGGTGATTGTAGAATCACCATCTAAAGCAAAAACGATTGAAAAATATTTAGGTCGTTCTTATAAAGTCGTTGCTAGTCTGGGCCATATTCGGGATTTACCGAAGAGCAAGATGGGTGTCGACGTGGATAACGACTATCAACCGCACTATATCTCGATTCGTGGTAAGGGTGATGTGATCAAGGGATTGCGGAAAGAGGCTAAAAAAGCCAAAGCCGTGTACCTCGCATCTGACCCGGACCGTGAAGGGGAAGCCATTGCTTGGCACTTATCCTATTTATTAGGGTTAGACCCTAAGGATAAAAACCGGGTCGTCTTCAATGAAATCACCAAGGATACGGTCAAAAACGCCTTTAAGGAACCACGTTCAATTGATATGGACCTAGTGGATGCCCAACAGGCCCGGCGGATTTTGGACCGATTAGTGGGTTATTCGATTAGTCCATTATTGTGGAAAAAGGTCAAAAAGGGATTATCGGCCGGTCGGGTGCAATCGATCGCGCTAGATTTGATCATTCAACGTGAAAATGAAATTAAAGCGTTCAAACCCCAAGAGTATTGGACGATCGATAGTGAATTTCAAAAGGGCCGTTCCAAATTCATGGCGAGTTTTTATGGCACCCATGGTAAGAAGCAACCTTTGGATGACAACGATGCGGTCCAAAAAATCTTGGGCCAATTAGATCGCAATGGCGATTTTAATGTCGTCAAAGTCGTCAAAAAGGAACGCAAACGGTTCCCAGCACCGCCATTTACGACTTCCACCATGCAACAGGATGCCAACCGGAAGTTGAATTTCCGGACGCGTAAGACGATGATGGCGGCACAACAATTGTATGAAGGCATCAACGTTGGTGGTAAGGAAGGTAGCGTCGGCTTAATCACTTATATGCGGACTGACTCGACTCGGATCTCGTCGATTGCCAAGCACGAAGCGTCACAATTCTTGCATAAAGAATATGGCGCAGAATATGCGGCCACCAAACCTGTCAAGGGCAAGTTACCAGAAGGCGCTCAGGATGCCCATGAAGCAATCCGGCCCTCATCCGTCTTCCGGACACCAGCTAGCATCAAAGACTACTTGACGAAGGATCAATTCCGGTTATACCAGCTGATCTGGTCACGGTTTGTGGCTAGTCAGATGACGCCTGAAGTCCTCGATACGATGGCGGTCACGATCGACCAAAATGACGTCCAATTCCGGGCGAACGGGTCGAAGACGAAGTTTGCTGGTTTTACGAAGATCTACGATAAGACGGAAAAGAATAACGTCTTACCAGATTTGAGTGAGGGCGACGTGGTCAAGTTATCGAAGACTGATCCACAACAACACTTTACCCAGCCACCAGCACGTTACTCTGAAGCCAACCTCATCAAAGCATTGGAAGAAAATGGTGTTGGGCGGCCGTCAACGTACGCGCCAACCTTGGATACGATTCAGCGGCGCTACTACGTCAAATTAGAAGCGCGCCGGTTTGTGCCAACTGAACTCGGTGAAATCGTTAACGATATTATTCAGGAATACTTCCCGGATGTCGTTAATGTCGGTTTTACTGCCAGTTTAGAAGAACAGCTGGATGCGACTGAAGAAGGTAAGGAAAACTGGGTCGAAGTCGTCGATAGTTTCTACAAGCCGTTTTCTAAAGAAGTCGCAACGGCCGAGGAAAGTATGGAGAAAATCCAAATCAAAGACGAATTGGCGGGTTTCAATTGTGATATTTGTGGCGCCCCAATGGTTGTGAAGATGGGCCGCTACGGCAAATTCTTTGCCTGCTCCCGTTTCCCGGATTGCCGTAATACGAAGCCAATCGTTAAAGAAATTGGTGTCGTTTGTCCGCAATGCAAGCAGGGCCAGGTCATTGAACGGAAATCGAAGAAAAACCGGATCTTCTATGGTTGTTCCCGCTTCCCAGATTGTGACTTTGTCTCTTGGGATAAGCCGGTTGGCCGCGATTGCCCGAAGGATGGCCATTACCTGGTCGAAAAGAAGGTCAAAGGTGGCAAGCAAGTGCTTTGTCCAAATGGCGATTATACTGAAAATGTGCAAAAATAAATCAAAAAATGGTCATCTACGGATGATCTTTTTTTGTGCATTGTAAAATAACACGTACAATTCTCGAGAAGCCATTGATAAAATTCACCATCACGACTGATTGACAAGTGTTTTCTCGGAAAAATAAGCGCCCACTTAAATTAATGTTCGCCTTAAGCTTGACGATGGACATGGCACTGCAGGATTTGCTGATGCCATTAGTTGTCTTCTGCTAGTTTCTCAGGTATGATGACAACAATACTATCAATGGTATGACAACAAGAAAAGAGGAATTCTGGATGGCATCAATACCAACAGTAAACGTCATTGGCGCTGGCTTAGCCGGCTCGGAAGCAGCGTGGCATATTGCCAACATGGGCGTCAATGTTCGCTTGTACGAAATGCGACCAAGTAAAATGACCCCCGCCCATCACACGGCGCAATTTGCAGAACTAGTGTGCACAAACTCACTGCGGGCGAACCAATTAGCCAACGCGGCGGGCCTACTAAAGGCCGAAATGCGGCAGATGGATTCGATCGTGATGCAAGCGGCTGAACACCACGCTGTCCCAGCTGGCGGTGCACTAGCCGTTGATCGCGACACTTTTTCTGCCGAAATTACGGCGGCCATCACTGATTTACCAAACGTGGAAGTCATTAACGAAGAAATCACGAGTCTTCCAGATGGCATTACAGTCGTGGCGACCGGCCCATTAACCGCGGCGTCCTTAGCAAAATCGATTCAAGCGTTCAACGATGAAGATGACTTACACTTTTTCGATGCGGCGGCACCGATTTTAACGAAGGATTCGATCGATATGGATAAGGTTTACCTCAAGTCACGTTATGACCGGGGGGAAGCGGCCTATCTCAATTGTCCGATGACGGAAGCAGAATTTGACGTTTTCTACGACGCGTTGATCCATGCCGAAATGGCCGAAGCCCATGATTTCGAAAATTCGGATGTCTTTGAAGGCTGTATGCCGATTGAAGTGATGGCACAACGTGGGCGCCAAACGATGCTATTTGGTCCACTTAAACCAGTGGGTCTTGAAGATCCGAAGACGGGCAAGCAACCCTTTGCAGTCGTTCAGTTACGTCAAGATGACGCGGCCGGCGATCTATATAATATTGTGGGCTTCCAGACCCACCTTAAGTGGGGCGAACAGAAACGGGTCTTTTCATTGATTCCTGGCTTAGAGAACGTTGAATTTGTCCGTTATGGTGTCATGCATCGTAATACCTTTATGAAATCACCAAAACTATTAACGCCAACTTATCAGACGCAGCAACGGCCTGACCTATTTTTTGCGGGCCAAATGACGGGCGTCGAAGGCTATATCGAAAGTGCGGCGAGTGGGATCGTTGCGGGGACGAATGCGGCCCGGTTAGCGCTAGGTCTAGATCCGGTAGTATTCCCAACGGACACGATGATGGGGGCAATGGCCCACTATATCACACACACGAGTGCTAGCAATTTCCAACCAATGAATGCGAACTTCGGGATCATGCCGAAGCTGAAGCAACGCATTCGTGATAAGCGCGAACGGAATACGGCGATTTCTGAACGGGCCTTGGCCGACCTAGCAACCTTTAAAGATGAAACGTTGACTGTTAACAACTAAAATATCGCCTATAACAGGGTGCATAATTGTGTTTTCCTCCATACTTTGCTAAAGTAGCAACGTATGGAGGTTTTTGCATGGAAACGGATTATTTAACCCTCTTTTTAAAGTATATTCGGGTGGAACGTCAGTATTCGGAAGAGACGGCCGCGGCTTACCGTGAAGATATTCAGGCTTTTAATGATTTCTTAACGGCAAATGGCGGTGCGAAAGCGTATACTAAAGTTGACCGGTTAGATGTTAACGTCTATTTGAGTCATTTATATGACCGGCACTTGACCCGCAATTCAATTGCTCGGAAAGTTTCAAGCTTGCGGTCGTTCTATAACTTTTTAGTTAAGAATGATTTAGCAAAATTGAATCCGTTTGTGTACGTCCAACTCAAAAAACACGCGGCTCGCTTGCCCCGCTTTTTCTATCAAAAGGAGCTGGACGTATTATTTCAAACCGTCTATGCGGATGATAGTGTGATGGGGGCCCGGAACGCGGCGTTGTTAGAAGTTTTGTATGGCACCGGGATTCGGTTGAGTGAATGTGTCGATTTACAATTAGCCGACGTTGATTTCGATCTTAAGATGATGTTGATTCGTGGGAAGGGCGATAAGGAACGCTACGTGCCGTTCGGTCGGTACGCGGCCGCTGCCCTTCAACATTACGAAACCGTCTGCCGACAACCAGTGATGGCCAAATATGAGCAGACGCACCAAAGCGTGTTTATTAACCGTCATGGCGGGCCGATTACTGGTGGCGGGATCGAATATGTCTTGAATCAAATCGTTAAAAAAAGTAGCTTGACGGCGGATATTCATCCCCATATGCTCCGGCACACGTTTGCGACGCAGATGCTGAATAATGGTGCTGACTTGCGGACCGTGCAGGAGCTGTTAGGTCATACGAGCTTGTCCACGACGCAAATCTATGCGCACGTGACCAAGGAACATTTACAACAAGATTATCGTCAATTTTTCCCACGGGCAACGCGGGAATCGACAAAGGAGACTGAACATGACAGTGAAATTTGAAGCAACTACTATTTGTGCGGTTCGCCAGAATGGCCATAATGCCATGGCTGGTGATGGCCAAGTCACGATGGGTGAAAAAGTCGTAATGAAGGGCACCGCCCATAAAGTTCGGCGCATTTATAATGATCAAGTCGTCGTGGGGTTTGCCGGGAGCGTCGCGGATGCGTTCAACCTTGAAGATCGTTTTGAAAAGAAACTCAACGAATTTTCTGGCAACTTACAGCGGGCGGCCGTTGAATTAGCCCAAGAATGGCGCAGTGACCAAGCGTTACAAAAACTAGAAGCATTGTTGATCGTGATGAACAAAGATGAGATGTTACTTGTTTCTGGGAGTGGTGAAGTAATTACCCCAGATAACGACGTCTTAGCTATTGGTTCTGGGGGTAACTTTGCCTTGGCTGCGGCGCGCGCCATGCAGTTGCATGCTAAGGACATGAGTGCTAAGGAAGTCGCTGAAGCGGCCATCAATATCGCTGGCGACATTGATATTTTTACTAACCATAACGTCATCTCAGAAACTTTGTAATGTAGGAGGAAACTCGCATGGAAGAAATCAATAAGACACCGAAACAAATTGTGGCCGCACTTGATAATTATGTCATTGGCCAAAACCAAGCCAAAAAAGCGGTGGCCATCGCGTTACGTAATCGCTATCGGCGGATGGAACTGTCGGCTGAAATGCAGGAAGAGATTACCCCGAAAAATATGCTGATGATCGGACCAACCGGGGTCGGAAAGACGGAAATTGCGCGTCGATTAGCCAAGATCGTGCACGCCCCATTTGTGAAAGTTGAAGCAACTAAGTTTACGGAAGTTGGCTATGTTGGTCGCGATGTTGAATCAATGGTGCGGGACTTGGTGGACGTGGCCATCGAAATGGAAAAACAGCAGGCTTATTCCGGTGTAAGAGCTAAAGCGGTCCAAGCTGCTGATAAACGGTTGGTCAAGTTATTAGTGCCCGCCCAAAAGAAGCAAGCTAAAAGCAATGGCAACGAATTCCAAAATATGATGAATATGTTTAGTCAGATGCAAAATGGTCAGACCCCCAACGTTGATGATGCAAATAACGAAGAAGTGACGGATGCCGTCCGTAATCAACGGTTATCGGTTGCAGATCAGTTGAAAACTGGCCGCTTAGAAAATTCAGAGGTCACGATCGAAATGGATGATCCACAACAGGCAGCTGCTGGCAATAATAATATGCTCGGCCAAATGGGGATTGATCTTGGTGATAGCCTAGGGGCCTTAATGCCGAAGAAGCGGATTCAACGGACGATGCCAGTTGCGGAAGCACGGGAAATCTTAGTCCGCGAAGAATCTGAAAAATTAGTCAACAATGCTGACATTTATCACGATGCGATTGTTCGTGCTGAAAATACTGGGATCATTTTTATTGATGAAATTGATAAGATCACTAAGGGTGGTCAACAAGGTTCTGGTGAAGTTTCACGCGAAGGGGTTCAACGGGATATTTTACCAATTGTTGAAGGGTCACAAATTTCAACAAAATACGGGCCCATCAATACGGATCATATTCTGTTTATTGCTTCCGGAGCCTTTGCAGAAAGTAAACCGAGTGATTTGATTGCTGAATTACAAGGCCGTTTTCCAATTCGCGTTGAATTAGATGATCTAAGTCAAGACGACTTTGTTAAAATTTTAACGGAACCGAAAAACGCCTTGATCAAGCAATATATTGCTTTGATTGGGACTGACAATATTAAAGTAACGTTTACGATCGAAGCCATCGAAGCGATTGCGACGATTGCTTATAAAGTTAACCACGAGACCCAAAATATTGGTGCGCGCCGGTTGCACACCATTTTGGAAAAGCTCCTGGAAGAATTGCTATATGAAGGACCAGACATGGAAATGGGCGAAGTCACGATTACGGAAAGCTACGTTAATGACCGCATCGGGAACATTGCGCAGGATAAGGATCTTAGCCGCTATATTTTATAATTATAAGGGGGACGTTTACGCGGATGACAGTAGAATTAAAGAATGAGTACCTGACCGTTTTAATTAACGAAGCCGGGGCTGAACTAAGTAGTGTCAAGTCTAATGACGGTATCGAGTACATGTGGCAGGCCGACAAAACTTTTTGGGGTCGGCACGCACCCGTGTTATTTCCAATCGTTGGTCGATTGAAGAATGATCAATATACCGTTGCTGGTCAGGCTTATCATATGGGACAGCACGGTTTTGCCCGTGATAACGATTTTACGGTCGTGAAGCAAACGGCAACGCAAGCAACGCTTGAACTGACTGATAGTAGCGCAACGCGGGACATGTATCCGTATGCGTTTCGCTTACGCTTGATTTATACGCTGACGGATCATGAATTAACCGTTAACTACAATGTGCATAATCCAGCTAATCAAGAATTACTGTTTGCAGTTGGGGGGCACCCGGCCTTTAACGTGCCACTTGCTGATTCAACCGCAACTTTAGCTGATTATAAAATTACGGTGGCGCCACGGAAGGTTTATTCACATATTCCGTTACAAGCACCGTTAAATGATGCGGCTAATGCGGATGATTTTGACTTAACGAAACCGTTGGCGCTCAGTCGAGACTTGTTTAAAGATGATGCCTTGATTTTAGCGCTGGATCATCATGAAACGACATTGATGTTGGATACTGATCGGGATGATCATGGGGTGGCCATGACAATCGAAGACGCACCATATGTCGGCATGTGGTCTCCATACCCCGCAGAAGCGCCATTCGTGTGCTTAGAGCCATGGTGGGGCATTGCGGATAACGTTGATAGTGATGGCCAATTAAGTCATAAGATGGGCATTAATCGGCTTGCAGCGAACCAGACGTTTGATGCCAAATATGCGATTAGCTTTTTCTAACTAAAATTACGATGATTTAGCAAAACCGGTCGACAGGCTTGACCGGTTTTTTGGTGTGATCAGGAAGATAAACAGAAGTATATTGTATCATGTTACTTTAACTAAAATAGCAAAACCAAAAACCAGCAACTAAGCTTACCAGTTCCTAACTAAAAGACCACTCAATAATGAAGTGGTCTTGAAAGTCACGCGATTATTTGCGATTGGCCCGTTGCTGACGTCGCCAACCGAGTCCGAAGTGCACCAATGATTCGGTCCCATTTTTGATACGTGCAATGTTACTGCGGTGCCGATAGAAGATGAAGAGGGTCAATGCAAAGGCCACGAGTGATAGCAGCCAATCTTGATAGTAAAAAATCGCAATCAACGTGACGATTGGGAAGGCCGTCATACTAGCAACACTAACCATACTGGTCGTGTAAACTAACAGTAGCATGATGGCACTCGCAATCAAGAAAAATTCCCAATTATAAGCCAGTAAAATCCCGGCACTGGTGGCAACGGCCTTGCCACCTTTGAAGCCGATATAAATTGAGAAAGTATGTCCTAAAATGGCTGCTAGTCCGATCAATAAGGTATACCGGTTATTCATATGAAACAGCAAGGTCGGTTGCAGTGCTGCGATGGTGCCCTTTAGAATATCCATCACCATGACAATTGTCCCAGCGGTCGGACCCAGAACCCGATACGTGTTGGTGGTGCCGATGTTACCACTGCCTGCTTGACGAATATCAGTGTGAAAGAAAAACTTGCCAATAATGACACCCGAAGGAATCGCGCCAATTAAATAGGCGATGATCAGCATAATTATTATTTTCAAAGTTGGTTCCTCCTGCAATAGAATCAATCAATATTTTAGCATTCTTTTTAAGATTGTGGGAATTAATTGGTTTAAAAAATGATGTTTGCGTGTCAAATTATGAAATTAAAATGATTTTTTGATAATTTTTATATGGCTAAAAGCTGACGGTAAAGGTCTTTAAAGCGCTAACTAGCAAATTAGTCACGCGTTTTAAGAACTAGTCGTGACCACTAATAAGTTTATTCATTGAACTGGCGCTTAGAATCAACATGAGGTAAGCTAGTAGGTGGCTTTAATTTTTTAGTTGTATCGTTTATTGCGAACGTATGTTTGCTTTTTGGATCAGTAACGTGTATGCTAACAGATAATGAGCATACGTGATAATGAAGTTTTCAATACGATTACGTCTTGACAGGTCGAGGCTTTTAGGACTATTTTATTACGGTTACCTTAAAGTATTACTTGATGAGGCAGATTTATAAATATCAAAGGAGTTGTGAGAATGGCCAAGAAAAGCCCAAAATATGATGATTCTTCAATCCAAGTACTTGAAGGATTAGAAGCCGTTCGGAAACGTCCCGGAATGTATATCGGTTCTACGGACGGCCGCGGACTCCATCACTTAGTTTATGAAATTGTTGATAATGCCGTTGATGAAGCCTTAGCTGGCTATGGTAAAGAAATTAACGTGATTATTCACGCTGATAACAGTATCACCGTTGTCGATCATGGTCGTGGAATGCCGGTTGGAATGCATGCATCTGGCATTCCAACACCTGAAGTTATCCTAACAGTCTTACATGCTGGTGGTAAGTTCGGCCAGGGTGGTTATAAGACTTCTGGTGGGTTGCATGGGGTCGGTGCGAGCGTCGTTAATGCGTTGTCGTCCGAATTAACGGTAACGATCATCCGTGATGGTTACCGCTACGTTGAACACTTCAAAGATGGTGGTCATCCCGTTGGTACTCTCGAAAAGAAAGGGAAGACTAATAAGCCAACTGGAACGACGATGACTTTTAAGCCGGACGCTAGTATTTTTACAACGACGGTTTATAATTTTCAAACGTTGGCCGAACGGTTGCGTGAATCCGCATTCTTGCTGAAAGGTGTCAAAATTACGCTGACTGATGAACGGGAAAATCAGCAGCAGGAATTGGTCTTCCATTACGAAGATGGTATCAAGGCGTTTGTCAGTTACCTCAACGAAGATAAGGACACCCTTGGGGATATTATGTTCTTTGATGGCACTAAGGAAAGCGTCGAAGTTGAAGTCGCTGCGCAATACAACGATGGCTATTCGGAAAATTTGTTGTCATTCGTCAATAACGTGCGGACGCCCGATGGTGGGACGCACGAGGTCGGGTTCCGCAGTGCCTGGACGAAGGCGTTCAATGAATATGCCCGCAAAGTTGGCCTATTGAAGGACAAGGATAAAAATTTGGAAGGCTCCGATGTCCGTGAAGGGCTATCCGCTGTTATTTCATTACGGGTACCGGAAAATCTCTTACAATTTGAAGGTCAAACTAAGGAAAAGCTCGGGACACCCGAAGCCCGGACGATCGTTGATAACATCGTGAGTGAACAACTTCAATTCTTCTTGATGGAAAATGGCGAATTTGCGCAAATGTTGATTCGCAAATCAACGAAAGCTCGGCAGGCCCGTGAAGCTGCTCGCAAAGCCCGTGATGAAAGTCGAAATGGTAAGCGGCGGCACAAGCAAGAACGGCTACTTTCTGGGAAATTAACGCCAGCGCAGTCTAAAAACGCTAAGAAGAATGAATTGTTCTTAGTCGAAGGGGATTCGGCCGGTGGTTCAGCTAAACAAGGACGTGATCGAAAATTCCAAGCTATCTTGCCATTACGTGGTAAGGTATTGAATACTGAGAAAGCCAAATTAGCTGATATTGTCAAAAATGAAGAGATCAACACCATGATTTACACAATTGGTGCTGGCGTTGGCCCCGAATTTGACCTTAAAGCAAGTAATTACGATAAAGTCATTATTATGACCGATGCCGATACCGATGGTGCCCATATTCAGATTCTGTTACTCACGTTCTTCTACAAATATATGCGCCCCATGATAGATGCTGGCAAAATTTACATCGCTCTGCCACCGTTATATCGGTTGCAAAAGAAGCAAAACAAGCAATTGCGGACGGAATATGCTTGGACCGATGAGGAATTAACGCTCAAGACCAAGTCATTTGGTAAAGGCTACGCACTCCAACGTTACAAGGGACTCGGTGAAATGAACGCGGAACAGCTATGGGAAACAACCATGGATCCTGAAAAACGGACTTTAGTCCGAGTTCGCATCGATGACGCGGCGCTAGCGGAAAAACGAGTCACAACGCTAATGGGTGACAAAGTTGAACCTCGTCGGAAATGGATCGAAAGTAACGTCCACTTTAATTTAGATGAAGATGGATCATTGTTAGATAACGAGGCCGTCTCATCCGCACATGAACAGGCCGATGAAGAATTGGCCCAACAGCTAAAACAATAGAGGGGGTCGTAAAATGGCAACTGAACAACCAAAAATTCAAGAACTAACTCTTGAAGACGTCATGGGCGACCGCTTCGGCCGTTATTCTAAATATATTATTCAAGAACGCGCCTTGCCAGATATCCGTGATGGCTTGAAGCCAGTACAACGGCGAATCCTATACGCGATGAATCAGGACGGGAACACCTTTGACAAAGCTTTCCGTAAGTCCGCTAAGTCAGTCGGAAACGTCATGGGTAATTTTCATCCCCATGGTGACTCTTCGATTTATGAAGCAATGGTGCGGCTTAGTCAGGACTGGAAACTGCGAGAACCGTTAATTGAAATGCACGGGAACAATGGCTCCATGGACGGTGATCCGGCTGCTGCCATGCGGTATACCGAGGCACGTTTGAGTAAAATTGCTGGTGAAATGCTTCAAGACATTGATAAAAAGACTGTCGATATGGTCCTAAATTTTGATGACACGGAGTATGAACCCACTGTTTTACCGGCCCGCTTCCCTAACTTATTAGTTAACGGGGCAACGGGGATTTCGGCCGGTTACGCAACGGAAATTCCGCCGCATAACTTGAGTGAAGTTATCGACGCGATTTTATTCCTGATGAATCATCCTAAGGCAACACTTGAAGACTTGATGGACTTTGTCAAGGGGCCCGATTTCCCAACTGGGGGGATCATTCAAGGATTAGCAGGCATCAAACAAGCCTATGAGACTGGCCGTGGGCGTATCGTGGTACGTTCACGAACCAAGATCGTGCCACTTAAGGGGAATAAATCACAGATTGAAGTTTCAGAGATCCCTTATGAAGTTAACAAGGCGCAATTGGTGAAAAAAATTGATGAAATTCGCATTCTGAAGAAGATCGAAGGAATCGCCGAAGTTCGTGATGAAAGTGACCGCCAAGGACTATCGGTGGTGATTGAATTAAAGCGTGACGTCAATGCAGAAGGTATTCTGACATACTTACTCAAAAATACCGATCTACAGATTACTTATAACTTCAACATGGTGGCTATTTATCATCAGCGACCTGAACATGTTGGCCTCAAGACAATTCTAGCGGCCTATTTGGAACATCAAAGAGACGTTGTAACCCGTCGGACCCAGTTTAACTTACAAAAGGCTGCGGATCGCCAGCACATCGTTCAAGGCTTAATCAAGGCGATGTCCATTCTCGACCAAGTGATCAAGACGATCCGTGGTAGTAAGGATAAGAAAGATGCCAAGCAGAATTTAGTTAGTCAATTTGATTTTACTGAAATTCAGGCTGAAGCCATCGTGACGATGCAACTATACCGGTTAACCAACACCGATGTGACTCAGTTAGAAAAAGAAGCCGCTGAACTAGCCAAGTCCATCGAAGCTTATCAACTGATTTTGGCGGAACCTAAAGAACTCGATAAAGTTTTACGGCGCGAATTGAAAGCTGTTCAAAAAGCTTATCCAACTAACCGTTTGACTGAGATTCAAAACGAGATTCAAGAACTAAAGGTTAAGACCGAGGTCGTGATTCCACAAGAAGACGTCATCGTCATGATCAGCCATGATGGCTATATCAAGCGAACTAGTTTACGCTCTTACTCGGCATCTGAGCCTGATGATAATGGGCTTAAAGATGAAGATTATCCAATCTATCTAGCTAAGAACAGTACTTTAGATCATTTAATGATGTTCACCAACATGGGCCATCTAATCTACCGACCGATTTATGAAATTGCTGACGCCAAGTGGAAAGATACCGGCGAACACATTTCTCAGACGATCGGGTTGGCCGACAACGAGCGCATCACGTGGGTCTATTCTTTTGAGAATCTTAAAGCTACCGGGAAATTCTTAGTGGCAACTAGTGACGGTTATATCAAACAAACCGCCTTTGCTGATTACACGCCGGGCCGAACTTATAAGACCCGGGCTAGCCAGTTTATAAAAATGAAGTCAGATAACGCAAGCGTTGTGACGGTCAAATACTTACCAGCCGCGCCAACAGGAACCTTGATTTTGATCACGCAACATGGTTATGGCCTGCGCTATGATTTGAGCGAGATCCCAACAATTGGTGCGAAAGCGGTCGGCGTCAAGTCCATGGATCTGCGCGATGATGCGATTGTGCGGGCAGCCATTGCGGCTAATGATGATGTGATTGCAATGATTACGCAGCGTGGTTCGTTTAAAAAAATGAAAGTGGCCGATCTCCCAATAACAAGTCGGGCCCGTCGTGGGGTACAGGTTTTACGCGAACTGAAAAATAATCCACACCGGGTTGCTGACTACGTCTTAGTGGCTAATAATGCTAATGGGGTAGCACTTGATGTGTTGACTGATCGTGGCAAGCACCATTCAATTTTAAATGATGACCATCCGGTCAGCGCGCGTTATTCTAATGGTTCTTTTGTCGTTGATACTGACACGGAGGGCGAGCCCGTTGCCATGCAGATTCATCCCATTCCGCTCACTGTATAGTTTTTAATGCGAATACTTGCACGTTAACGGCCATTCGATTAAGATAATGTTATGGCAGGGTAAAAGATTATGAATTAGTTAAGCTTTATTTACCGATAACAACCGCTTGCTTTCATCTTGAATCTTGTATAAAATTATAGATATTATAAGATGGCGATAAGAAGAAAGGATCAGGTAAAATTCATGAAGACAACTCAAGAAAGTATTTTCTCATCGAAAACGTTAACGTATTTCTTGCAACTAGCTGAAACGATGAATTACACGCAAGCAGCTCAAATTTTAGGAATTACCCAACCAGCATTGACCCAACAGATCAAAAAACTAGAGCGTACGGTTGGTGCCCCTTTGTTTTATTCGGTTGGAAAAAAGTTACGACTCTCTGACGCAGGTTACACAATGCTCAATGCGACGCACAGCATTTATAATGTTCTTAACAAGGCGACTGATGAAATTCAACAAACTACGAGTGCAACTCAAGGGACGATTAACATTGGGGTTTTAGCCTCAATTGAAGATCACGTCTTTGAAGATTTTGCTATCAAGTATTATGAAGCAAATCCGAATGTGATTATTTCATTACACATGTTGACGCGTAAAGAGATTTGGGAACGGTTGGAAAATAACCGAATTGATTTGGCTGTCATGTACTTGCCTGATGAAAGTATTAAGAACTGGAAACCATATCAATCCAAGAAGATTATCCAAGATGAATTATTATTTATTTCGGGTGATGAAAAGTTAGCTAAGAAGAAGCGGATCAAGTTTAAGGATACAACGCTTAATCCGTGGGTCACTTACCCTGAAAACTATTACTTGGATCAAGTGGTTAAAGAATCTTATAAGAACCAATTGGCGGATTTACCAACGGCAGTCGCTCGTTTCACGACACCGCAACAAATTTACCGCTTCGTGGCAGCTACTAACACTAATACGGCTTTGCCAAATTCATTTATGGTGGCTAATCCAGCAACTGATAAGCTGCATACGTTATCATTTGAACCAGCCATCAAGTTCGATTTAAACTTTGTCTTCCGTAAAGATAAGGACCAAATTCCACGAATCAAGAATTTCCTTGATGAATTTGACACTTACCTACGAGCTGAAGATTATATTTCACGGTTACAAAAGATTAATCAAAAATAAGTTTTAAGGGAGTTTTGTGCTAATGAGTAAGGAATTAGTTTTTGGACATCAAAATCCTGATACCGACGCAATCGTGGCGGCCAAGGCGTTCTCATACTTTGAAAATAAAGTGGGGGCGGACACTGAAGCAGTTGCATTAGGCGAACCAAACGAAGAAACCCAATTTGTTTTGGACTACTTTGATGAACCAGCACTACGGGTGATTACTAAGGCCAGTGATGAAGTTGACAGTGTCATGCTTGTCGACCATAACGAACCACAACAAAGTGTCAGTGACATTGCTGACGTTACGGTTAGCCATGTAGTTGATCATCATCGAATTTCTGGTTTTGACACGGCACAACCATTATTTTACCGAGCCGAACCACTTGGTTGCTGCAGTACTGTCATTTACAAGTTATTCCAAGAAAATGACATTGAAATTCCTGCCAAGTTAGCTGGATTGATGTTGTCTGCAATCATTTCAGATACGTTACTCTTAAAGTCACCAACTACAACGGAAACCGACGTTGCAGTTGTTAAAGACTTAGCTAAAATTGCTGATATTGATTATGAAACATATGGTTTAGCCATGCTTAAAGCGGGTACTAACCTTGACAGCAAGACTGAAAAGGAATTAATCGATGCCGATGCTAAGTCATTCGAGATGGCTGGCAAAACAGTCCGGGTTGCGCAAATCAATACAGTTGACTTGGATGACGTTTTCAAGCGCCAAGCTGCGCTAGAAGCTGCTGCTAAAGACGAAAATGCAAGTGACGGCTATGATTTATTCTTAATCTTGGCAACTAATATCTTAGATAGTAACTCTGAATTATTAGTTGTTGGTAACCCAACGGAACCCGTTGAGCAGGCCTTTGGTAAGACGATTGCTAACAACCGTTTGAGTTTACCAGGTGTCGTTTCACGTAAGAAGCAAGTTGTCCCTCAATTAACGGACGCCTTCAACGCTTAATTGACAAATCAGTTTAAAAGAAGCTGCCACTTGTTGGAGCTTCTTTTTTGCATTCTAGATAAATTGAGGTATGATAAATATTGTAATTAGATTGTACACAACTTAATTACAGGAAGGACTGATAGCAATGGATAAGCAAAAAGATGAATTACGCCAACGTCTGACGCCTGAACAGTACGCCGTTACTCAAGAGGCCGCAACTGAACGACCATTTAGTGGTGAGTATGATAATTTTTATCAGGAAGGCATTTACGTGGATGTTGTTAGCGGGCAAGTGCTTTTTAGTTCACGTGATAAATATGATGCCGGCTGTGGTTGGCCATCCTTCACGAAACCAATCGATCAGAATAACCTTAATGAACATCGTGATGAATCGTTTGGAATGCATCGAACAGAAGTGACGAGTACGCAAGCAAATTCACATTTGGGTCATGTCTTTCCAGATGGGCCAACTGATCGAGGTGGGCTTCGGTACTGCATTAATTCGGCAGCACTGAAGTTCATTCCAGTTGCCGACCTTGAAAAGACTGGCTATGGCCAGTATCAGAGTTTATTTAAATAATTGAGTTAATAAACGGGAGGAATTTAGATGACAGAGACTGCAATATTTGCTGGTGGTTGTTTCTGGTGCATGGTCAAACCGTTTGACCAGCAGCCAGGGATTAAGTCCGTCGTTTCGGGTTATACCGGTGGGACCGTTGCCAATCCCACGTATGAACAAGTTGCTAGTCACACGACTGGGCACACTGAAGCGGTTGAAATTACTTTTGACCCAGAAGTAATCAGTTATGCCGACTTGGTTGAAATCTATTGGCGTCAGACCGATCCAACCGATGCTTCTGGCCAATTTCAAGATCGTGGCGACAGCTATCGACCGGTAATTTTTGTTAATAGTGAAGCGCAGCGTCGAGTGGCAACGGCTTCACGAGATGCTCTTGCCGCTAGTGGTAAGTTTGCTGAGCCGATTGTGACAACCATTGAAGATGCCAAGCCATTTTATCCCGCAGAGGCCGAGCACCAGGATTTTTATCGCCGTAATCCATTCCGTTATCAGATTGAAGAGATGGGCGGACGTGAAGCCTTCATTAAACAGCATTGGCAGTAAACCAGATGATGTTTAAGCGTTGAGAATAGGTCAGATTTGGGAGCTTCATATCGTTTGGACATCGTCTCGATAAATACTAGAAATACGAATAAACCAACCTGCAACCACAGCAATCGTCGCTGGGGCTAGTAGGTTGGTTTTTAAGTATAATTATGATTGTTAACTTGCTTGGTACGCGTCTAATGCCGAATAAAACGATTTTTTGACCGAGTCACGAATATTTAAATAAGTAATATAGTCAGACAATTCATGAACATTACTAGTCAAAGGAAAATCGAAATCTGAGTGCGCATAACATGCGGCTGGTGCAAACGGTCCGTTCTGTTCAATAAACGGTTCCAACCAACGATAGAACGTCATCAAATCATCCTTTCAAATACTTTTGTTAATCAATAAAACTAGTTTAACTGCAAAAAAACGTGTTGTACAGGCGTTTTAAGGCTTCTTAATTAACTAGCAAATTCCACGTAATGCTTGTGACGCGTTTGTAAAGTTATGTAAAGTAAACGCAATAACGTAAAGTTACTTTAACTAAAAAAGCTAGCTGTATTCAGTTAGCTTATCAGTGTTGCCTTAGTCTACTTTGGTAGCTTTTAAAATACGTAAATCACGTTGTCGTAGCAAGTTTTGGTAATATTCAAGGCTAGTTTCATCTAACCGTAGTTGTTGTATGATCTCAGTCGGTTCGGTCGTCCGATGCTGATTGAGAAACCAAAGTATGAAGTCCTGACGCAGTGCAACAGGCTTTAATGGCACACCTAAACGTTGACTATCACCCGCTAAGTATTTGTGTAATGCTGCCAGGGTGATATGTGGATCAGTTCCACGATGACGTTGCTTTAAAAAGAGATCCGAACTGCCACTTCGAGTCTGTAATGGCTGCAAATAGGCATGTAGTTTAACCAAAAAAGTCTGTTCTGAAGCAGTAAAGGTAATTGTGTTCAATTGCTGATAAAACCCCGGTGTTAGCATCTCTGTGGCGGTATAACCCTTGGTCGTCAGCAACAAAAATAAGCGGGTGTATGGATGGAGATCATCAATTGTCAGCCAAGCAGCTAGTTGCTCTGGCCAAGAAGTTGTTTGTTGCATGTTAGTCAGTGGTTGCCCCTTAATTGTAAAGGTCGGTAAAGTTGTAATGATTCGATGCGAAAATAGATAGCTGAAATAGCCATTTAAATTCGACAAGCATTTGTTCAACGTCGATATTTTGAATTGGCGTTGTTCACGGAGCATATCTAAATAAGCTTGAATATCATTTTCAGTTAAATCTGCCAATAATTGATCTTTAGCAAAAGTTTCATTGAAATGTTGCTCATAGTTGAAAAAATCAGCCAAGGTTAATTCGTACTGCTCAATAGTACTAGCTTGTTTACCAGCAGTTTCTAATGATGCGAGGAAGCTTTTGGCATACGGGAATTTTGCGGCCATTGGTAGTAGGACATCCTTTCTGGGTTTGAATTCTTACTTTAACTAAAACATAAAATTGAAACAAAAACAAGCGATCTGACCGCTGTTGAGAGGCGCATTCTAAGCACGTGTTCGTTTGTTAGTTGAACGAGTGGTCATCAAAAGAACCGTAGAATCGACATGGATATCAGCAAATCATGAAAATAGATGCAAGTCTGTAATAACTAGATTTAGTAGTTTGAAAGTATTTGAACTTTTAGTGATTTGAATAAGCTAATTCAAATTGATTAAAAAACTTTGTTGAAATTCAATCGATTAATTTCAGTGTTGATGTTTTAGTGAATCATAAAAAAACAATTTAAGTGAAGCGTGCACCTTGAAAATATGAACAGCAAAAATGTTCACGACGAAATAATGATTCGCAAACAAATTCGCAAAAAAGTTGGTGTACAGTAAAAGGACACCACAGGGGACCAAATTAGGTCGTGGGGGAGCGATTTTTGTTTTGATTCTACTTTGTATAATATATATTATGTAAACTAGAAAAAGTAAAAAAAGCCCCCCTCACTAAATATGACGATTCACCTTGAACGCCTTAGCATTTTAGCATTAGTTGCGTTGATAAACGTGTTTTGTCGTTTTAATTTATAGTCGGCCAAAAATAATTTAGAAAATATATTCAGGTAAAAAAATTTGTGCTACTTTTGGCTGTAATAACATTTGCTGTGCTTGCGATGATAAGCATTTTGTACAAGTTGCTGCCGTGACAAAGTGGTTTTTGTGTTATGGAAACCGATGATGATGGCCTAGTATTGATTCAATAAACCGGTTGCGCTATGCCTTGAACTACATGATCAGTAATCCCAACATATCGATATAAGTATTATGACGATGCTTAACCTTGTTTGTAGTTAACCCATAGAAGCCTCAGGTCGTGTATCGAGACCAGCTTGCGGTAATTAAATTGTAGACAGACTATGCTTGGCTAGTTGATAATTTCACGGACCAATTCGCTAGGCGTTTCATTGATAAGCTGCCAGACAATACTCGATCACGTGTTTCAGTGTTTACCTGACTAGCTTGGCAATAGTCATTAGTCTAGGTGACATTATCAAGGATATGCATGCGACCATGGCGATAGAAACGATATCTTGGCCATTTATAGCTACATAAACAGCCAATAATCAAATCATATTGGCATTAATCACGTGACTTGTGGGGATATCAAAGTTATTCTACAATTATTCGTTGTTTTCTTCAGCGAATAATTTGTCTGTTAGCACCCGAAATTAAAAGGTTTTTCAATTTTTTTTACATTCAAATAGTTGTCCTATAATTTCATTATCAAGCAAACATCATTAACATTGTTCAACCTTGACGACATCATACTCACAATTAATAATGCCTTGATGCCCACTACATTTAGCCATAATCACACACTTGATTGAATAACGTGTGCTAGCTCAAAGTGCTTGCTTGGTGAACACTTTTTCAAGATGAATGGCCCTTCTCAATAAAACAGTGCAATCACAAGTTATAGCGAAGGTGATATTCATCATGAAAGCCAACATTGCGTCAAAAGCGGGTGTTAATCGCTTTTTCAGCTTTTATGGTTTCTTCCCTGTTTAACCTTAGTGAATGGGGCTGTGCTTCACTGGCTTTTCTCCTTAAGGACCCCTATTTTGATGTACATGCTTAACTATCAATACAAGTGCCCTGTTCTTCCTAGTATAACTAGTCACCCCGCCCTGTTTGGCTTCATGGTTTTGAGTGGTGGCAGCAATCAATGGTATTTGCTGTCTTACGGAGTGTGGTTATCAATTATACTAGCAGCACCCAATAATGAAATCTTTGACATTAGCATCAGCGCTCCTAGCGTCTTGATTGATCATAAAATCTAGATTAGAACCTGGGGGTAACGCCAAGGTAACCCCTTTAGCACTTCTTTTTAACTTTGTTGATCATATCGGGCAAGCCAGCTTTAACAACTTTATTGCCTTAATTAACAATCCGGCTTTATGATGATAAATTAGAACTATTACGAGCTTAGTCCCAATTATCACTAAAAAGGTTATGACTGAATAAATGTCTGGTGTCATTTTCAGTCATAACCTTTTTATTAATAGCGCAATGTCGAATAATTAAATGACGCCTGTTAAATTCTTATGAGTAATCTATTGAATCAGTTATGCTTAATTGGACGGTTATGACACCACAGTTTCATGGCTGCAATCCCACAAGTCATTAGCATGAGGACCGGTAAGTACAAGATGATATGGTAGCGGCCCTGTACTTCTAATGGTAAGGCGCTTAATGTAAAACCGTCTAATAAAAGTGCGCCCATTAGTAAATAGCGATTGAGATAATGTTGGTGCCATTGAAGTCCTAATCCAATTAAGACGCTTAACAATGCGATAATAAGCATAATCTGCCAATAAACTGTTGCACTAGTAATCAGTATTGGCGCCAAATGGAACCAACTATGGTTGAGTAGACCGGAATGATTGCTTAAATTATACAAACTCCAGTCGTAACCATAATCTTCACGAATAAAGCCCTGCATTTTTTGATTGGCAAAGGTGCCCATTTGTGGTTGGACTTGTTTGAGATTGGTTTGCAAGGCCGTTGTCATCGTTCGTGTGATACGCGGATAAGCTTGTGTTAACGTTGGTGCCGCCCGTAACTCATGGCTAATAGTTGTTTGCAAGGTTGGACTATAAGTTCCCCGGCTTTTTACATCAGTGCCAGT